>JBIOYV010000063.1:0-54536 GCA_044870335.1 Burkholderiales bacterium
CTTTAGCAAATAGGGCTCTGACCCCGATTTTCTAGCGGTTGGCCTGGCCACGAAACGCCCAGCCGGTGAAGCGCGCTTCGATCATGGCGGTCGCGGCGTAAAGGGCGATGCCCAGCACCGCGAGCACCAGCAGGCCGGCGAACACGATCGGCACCTGGAACGAGGCCTGGGCGTCGAGCATGAGCTTGCCGATGCCCTTGTTCGCGCCCACGGTCTCGGACACCACCGCGCCGACGAAGGCGAGCGTGATCGCCACCTTGAGCGAGCCGAAGAAATAAGGCAGCGAACGGGGGATCCCCACCTTGCGCATGATGTCGAGCTTGGAGGCGCCGAGCGCGCGCAGCACGTCCTCGAGCTCGGGCTCGGTGGTGGCGAGGCCGGTCGCGACGTTGACCACGATCGGGAAGAACGAGATCAGGAACGCGGTGAGGATCGCGGGAATCTCGCCGAGGCCGAACCAGAGGATGAGCACCGGCACCACCGCCACTTTGGGGATCGAGTTGAATCCGATCAGCACGGGATAGATGCCGTCGTAGAGCGCGCGATGCCAGCCGACCGCGATGCCGAGCCCCAGGCCGAAGCCGGTGGCGATGAAAAACCCGGCCAGCGTGGTCCACAGCGTGACCCAGGAGTTGTCGATGATCGGCGCGCGATAGCGCCACAGGGCCTCGAAGATGTCCGACGGCGCCGGCAGGATGGTGAGCGGAACGGCGAGCGCCTTGCAGAGCGCTTCCCAGATCACGAACAGAACGATCGTAAAGGCGACAGGCGAGGCGGCTTTGACGAGGAATTCGCGCCGGTCCACTAGTGCTTTCCGATCAGGCTTCTCAATTCATGGACGATGTCCTGGAACTGCTGCGAATAGACCACCTCGAGGTCGCGCGGCCGGGCGATGTCGACCTCGCGGCGCCGCACGATCCGTCCGGGGCGGCTCGACATCACGTAGACCGTGTCGGCGAGGAACACCGCCTCGCGCAGGTCGTGCGTCACCAGCATCACGGTTACGCGGCGCTCGGCCTGGAGGTCGCGCAGCGCGCACCAGAGCTCCTCGCGGGTGAACGCGTCGAGCGCGCCGAATGGCTCGTCGAGCATCAGGATCTCCGGCTCGTGGATGAGCGCGCGGCAGATCGAGGTGCGCTGCTGCATGCCGCCCGAGAGCTCCCAGGGGTACTTTTCGGTGAAGCCGGCGAGCCCGACCGATTCGAGCAGCGCCTTTGCCTTTGATTTGTACTCCTCCTTGTTCTTCTCGAAATTCCTGCGATGCGGCTCCACGATCTCGAGCGGCAGCAGAACGTTGTCGATCGCCCGGCGCCAGGGCAGCAGGTTGGAATTCTGGAACGCCATGCCGACCGACTTGAGCGGGCCGCTGACCGGTTTCCCCTCGACCGTCAGCGTCCCGGCGAGCGGCGGATGCAGCCCCGAGATGAGCCTCATGAGGGAGCTCTTGCCGCACCCCGAGGGCCCGACCACGGCGATGAACTCGCCCTGCCGGATGGCGAGCGAGACCTCGTCGATCGCCTTGACCGCGGCCGCGCCGCGGCCGTAGGCCATGGAGACCCGGTCGAGCTTGACTAGCTCCTGCAAGAACTCACTTCAGGAGCCGTTGCTCCTTGGGCGGCAGGTACTGGGCGGTGAAAACGTCGGCCGCTTTCGGCTTGTGGGTGTACTGGAAGGTGAGCCCGATCTGGTCGATCGAGCGCTCCAGGCGCTTCATGTCGACGGCGCCCAGGCCGTTCTTCTGCACGTCCGGCGTGACGAAGTTCTTCTGCAGCGAGAGCTTCAGCCGCTCGAGCTCGACGTCGCGTTTCGCGATCGGGTTCCGCTTCATCATCGAGTCGATCGCGGCGTCCGGGTTCCTCACCGTATCCTGGATGCCGCGGATCGTCGCCTTGACGAATCCGGCGGCCGCTTTCGGGTTGAAGCGCAGGAAATCCGGGTTGGCGATGATCACGTTGCCGTACAGGTCGACGCCGAAGTCGCGCATGTGGAGCACCACGATGTCGTCGTCCTTCACGCCGTTCGCCTTCAGGTTCATGTAGGAGGAGAACCAGAAGCCGGTGATCGCGTCGACCTTGCCCTGCGCGAGCATCGGCTCGCGCACCGGGAAGCCGACGTTCTCGATCCTGACCCGCGCCGGGTCGATCCTGTTCGCCTCGACGAAGATCGGCCACTGTGCGTAGGCGCCGTCGGCGGCGGGCGCGCCCAGCACCTTGCCCTCGAGGTCTTTCGGCTTCGCAATGCCGTTCTTCTTCAGCGACACGATGGAGAACGCCGGCGTGTCGTAGACCATCATGATGGCCTTGACCGGCAGGTTGCGCGGGTTGTCGCGGTACTTGATCAGCGAGTTGATGTCGGCGAAGCCCAGCTCGTAGGCGCCCGAGGCGACGCGGTTGATGCCCTCGACCGAGCCCGAGCCCGGGTCGATGCTGACGTTCAGCCCCTCCTGCTTGTAGTAGCCCTTGTCGATCGCCACGAAGTACGGCGCCGCCGGCCCTTCGAAGCGCCAGTCGAGCGCGAAGCGGACGGCAGTTTCCTTCTGCGCCATTGCGGCGGCAGAAATGACGAGCCCGAGCAGGAACACGGCAAGACGCATGGTCGAAACCTCTTGGAGTACTTCGGTGATAGCCCCTTGCGTGGAATACTACGGACCTGATGTCCTTTCTGCAATCCAGAACGGCGCGCGCGCGCGAGGGCATTGGCAAGCCGGTTACGCGCAAGGAGGACACCCGCCTGCTCCAGGGGGCGGGCTGCTACACCGACGATTTCAATCTTCCGGGCCAGGCGTATGCCAGCGTGGTGCGCTCGGCGCACGCCCATGCACGCATCCGGAGCATCGATGCGAGCGGCGCCCTCGCGATGCCCGGCGTGCTCGCGGTGCTCACCGGCGAGGACGTTGCGCGCGACCGCCTGAAGCCGATCCCGTTTCGCCCGGTGACGCCCAATCCGCATGAGGTCCAGCTCAAGGCGAGCTTCCTCGCGCCGTATCCCCTGCTGCCGGACGACAAGGCGCGCTTCGTCGGGCAGGCGCTCGCCTTCGTCGTCGCGGAAACGGCCATGGCGGCGAAGGACGCCGCCGAGCGCGTAAGCGTCGCGTACGAGCCGCTTCCCGCGGTGATTGCCCCCGCCGCTTCTGGAGCCGGCGAGAGCGTATGGGATGCGCCGAACGTATGCGCCGATACCACGATCGGCAACACCGCCGAGGTGGACGCGGTGATGAAGCGCGCTGCGCACAGGGTGGTGCTCGAGACGACGATCAACCGCGTCACGGGGGTGCCGATGGAGCCGCGCGCGGCGCTCGGGACCTACGACGAACAGACCAAGCGCTATGCCGTCTATGCGTCCTGCGCGGGGCCGCACCGCGCGCGCACCGAGATCGCCGGCGCGCTCGGCGTGCCGGAGAGCGACGTACGCGTGGTCACGCGTGAGCTCGGCGGCAACTACGGCACGCGCAACAACCTCTATCCCGAGTTCGCGCTCGTCGCCTGGGCGGCGCGCCGCCTGGGCCGGGCCGTCAAATGGACCTGCGAGCGCACCGAGGCCTTTCTGAGCGACGAGCATGCGCGCGACCTGGTCGCGCGCGCCGAGCTCGCGCTCGACGCCGACGGCAGCTTCCTCGCGCTGCGCTGCGACTACGCGAGCAACGTGGGCGCGCATGCGGTCTCGTTCATTCCGCTCACCAAGGGGATGGCGGTGTCGACCAGCGTCTATCACGTGCCGGCGGCCGCGGTCCGCGGCCGCGCCGTGATGAGCACCATGGCGCCGACCACGCCCTACCGCGCGGCCGGCCGCCCGGAAATCATGTTCGTAATCGAGCGCCTCATCGACATCGCCGCCCGCCGGCATGGATTCGACCGCGTCGCGCTGCGCAGCCGCAACCTGGTCGGGGAATTCCCTTATCGGAACCCCGCCGGCCTGGTCTACGACAGCGGCGACTACGTCGGCGCGCAGAGGCGGGTGCTGGCCCTCGCCGACTGGGACGGTTTCGAGACAAGGCGCCATGAAGCACGCTCGCGCGGGCGCTGCCGGGGCATCGGCCTCGGGCACTACATCGAGCTCAACACCGGCGCGCCGCGCGAGCGCGCCGAGGTTCGCGTGCTGCCCGAGGGGCGCATCGAGGTGCTGCTCGGTACGCTCTCGGCGGGACAGGGACACGAGACAAGCTTCGCGCAGCTCGTCGCCGAGTGGCTCGCGGTGGACCTCGGGCGCGTAACGCTCGTGACCGGCGACACGGACCTCACGCCGGTCGGCGGCGGCTCGCATTCGGGGCGCTCGATGCGGATGGGCGCCGTGGTCATGGCGCACGCCTGCGACCGCATCGTCGAGCAAGGAAAGCAGCGGGCATCGGAACGTCTCGAAGTTTCTGCAAAGGATCTGGAGTTTGAAAGCGGAAGGTTCCGCGTCAAAGGCACCGACCGCTCGGTCGGCCTCTTCGAGCTTGGCGCTCTCGTTGCGGACTACGACGAGACGACGCCGCTGCCGTCCTATCCGTTCGGCTGCGCCGTATGCGAGGTCGAGGTCGACCCGGAGACCGGCGTCGTTGAGGTGGTGCGCCACACGACGCTCGACGATTGCGGGTGGGCGGTGAATCCGCTCATCCTGCACGGCCAGACCCACGGCGGCATCGCCGCGGGCGTCGGACAGGCGCTCTGGGAAGCCTGCCGCTACGACCGCGAGAGCGGGCAGCTGCTCTCGGCGAGCTTCATGGATTACGCCATGCCGCGCGCCGACCAGCTGCCGATGTTCGACACCGAGATCAGCGAGGTTCCTTCGGCGAGCCACCCGCTCGGAATGCGCGGCGGCGGCGAAGGCGGCACCACGCCCGCGCTCGCGGCGGTGGCGAACGCGGTGGTCGACGCGCTGGCCGAATTCGGCGTCGAGCATCTCGACATGCCGCTCACGCCCGAGCGGGTGTGGCGCGCGATCCACCGATGAAGGCGAGCCTCGACTTTCTGCTGAACGGCGAGCGCGTCTCGCTCGCCGGAGAATCTCCTTCGCGCACGCTGCTGACCTGGCTGCGCGAGGCCCGCGGCCTTGTCGGCACCAAAGAGGGCTGCGCCGAAGGCGATTGCGGCGCCTGTACCGTGGTGCTCGCCGATCTCGGTCCCGCAGGCAAGCTGCGCTACCAGCCGGTAAACGCCTGCATCCTGTGCGTGGGCGCGCTCGAGGGGAAGGAAGTCATCACCGTCGAGGGGCTGAAGAAAGGCGATCGCCTGCACGCTGTGCAGCAGGCCATGGTCGACTGCCACGGCTCGCAATGCGGCTTCTGCACGCCGGGATTTGTCATGGCGCTCTACGCCCACTGCAAGAGCGGCACGCCGCCCGAGCTCTCCGACGCAATCGCCGGAAACCTGTGCCGCTGCACCGGCTACCGGCCGATCCTGCACGCGGGCAAGCACGCACGCGAGCTCGCCGACTGGCAGCAGGAAGCCGTCGAGGACACGGCCCGCGCGAAGCGCATCGCTGCGCTCCCCAAGGAGACGACCCGCGTCAAGGGGTTTTTCAGTCCGCTCTTCGTCGCCGAGTTCGCGCGCTACCTCCTGGAGCACCCGAAGGCCGCCATCCTTGCCGGCGGCACCGACGCCGGATTGTGGATCACCAAGGAGCACCGCGATCTCGACGAGGTCGCCTACGTCGGCCGGGTGGCCGAGCTGAGAAAGATCGAGGAGACCCCGAAGCAGCTCGAGATCGGCGCGGCCGTGACCTACGCCGAGGCCTACGAAGCGCTCGAGCGCCTCCACCCCCACATCGGCGAGCTGCTGCGCCGGCTGGGCGCGGTCCAGGTGCGCGCGGCGGGCACGCTCGCCGGCAACATCGCCAACGGCTCGCCGATCGGCGATTCGATGCCGGTGCTGCTCGCCCTCGATGCGACGCTCATCCTGCAGAAGGGCGAGGTCAAGCGCGAAGCCCGCCTCGCGCGCTTCTACACGGGCTACCGCAAGAGCGTGCTGTTGCCCGGCGAGTTCATCCGGTCGATCCGCGTGCCGAAGCTCGCGCCGGGCGCGCGCTTCGCGGCCTACAAGCTGTCCAAGCGCTTCGACCAGGACATTTCCTCCGTGTGCGCCGCCTTTTACGTGGCGGGCAGCAAGGCGAGGTTCGGCTTCGGCGGCATGGCGGCCACGCCCGCGCGCGCACGCCAGGCCGAGGCGGCGTACGCGGCAAAAGGGATCGAGGCTGCGTGCACCGCGCTGGTCGAGGACTTCAGCCCGATCTCCGACCAAAGGGCTTCGGCGTGGTACCGCATCCGAGCGGCGCAGGCGCTGCTGCGGAAATTCCACGCCGGCGCGAGCCCGCGCACGCTGCTCGACATGGCCCCGTGACGTGATCCACCAGGCTTTGCCCCACGACAGCGCGGCGCTGCATGTCAGCGGCGAAGCGCGCTACGTCGACGACCTGGCCGAGCCCCCCGGCACGCTCTACGCGGCATTCGGCATGTCCACCGAGGCGCACGCCAAGATCCTCGCGCTCGATCTGACCGGCGTCCGCGCGGCCGAGGGCGTGGTCGCGGTGCTCACCGCCGCGGACCTCCCGGGCGCCAACAACATCGGCCCGGTGGTGGCCGACGAGCCGGCGCTCGCCGCGGACGTGGTGCAGTTCCGCGGCCAGCCGCTATTCGCCGTGGCTGCCACCAGCGTCGAGCTCGCCCGGCGCGCGGCGCGTCTTGCCCGCATCGACTACGAGCGGCTCGATCCGGTGGTGACGATCGAGCAGGCCCTCGAGGCGAACCAGTTCGTGCTGCCGAGCGTCAGCTGCGAGCGCGGCAGCGTGGCGAGCCTCCCGGGCGCGGCGAACCGGATCCGGGGCCGGCTGCGCTGCGGAGCGCAGGAGCACTTCTACCTCGAGGGCCAGGTCGCGCTCGCCATCCCGGGCGAGCGCGGCGAGATGCTGGTGCACTCCTCGACCCAGCACCCTACCGAGATCCAGCACCTCGTGGCGGCGGCCCTCGGCGTGCCCGCCGCCGCCGTGACGGTCGAACTGCGCCGCCTGGGCGGAGCCTTCGGCGGCAAGGAAACGCAGGCGGCGCTCTACGCGGTCGGCGCCGCGCTGCTCGCGCGAGCCACGCGGCGGCCGGTAAAGCTCCGGGCCGATCGCGACGACGACATGGTCGGCACCGGCAAGCGCCACGACTTCCTGTACCGGTACGACGTCGGGTTCGACCGGACGGGGCGCATCGAGGCGCTCGACCTGATGCTCGCTTCGCGCTGCGGCCTGTCGGCGGACCTGTCGGGCGCGGTCAACGACCGCGCCGTGTTCCACTGCGACAACGCCTATTTCCTGCAGAACGTGCGCATCGTCTCGCACCGCTGCAAGACGCACACGGTTTCCAGCACCGCGTTCCGGGGCTTCGGCGGCCCGCAGGGGATGTTCGCCGCGGAGGCGGTGGTGGCCGCGATCGGCCGGTACCTCGGCGTCGATGCGCTCGACGTGCGAAAGCGCAACCTCTACGGCCCGGCGCCGCGCGACAGCACGCACTACGGCATGACGCTCAAGGACAACGTCCTGCCCGAGCTCATCGACGAGCTGGAAGCGCGCTCCGAATACCGCCGGCGGCGCGAAGCGGTAAAGGCCTTCAACGCGTCGTCGCCTTTTTTCAAGCGCGGCCTCGCCCTCACGCCGGTGAAGTTCGGAATCGCCTACACCGCGCAGTCGATGAACCAGGGCGGCGCGCTGGTGCACCTTTACACCGACGGCAGCGTGCACCTGAACCACGGCGGCACCGAGATGGGCCAGGGGCTGATGATCAAGGTGGCGCAGATCGTGGCCGCGGAGCTCCAGGTCGACCTCGAGCGGGTGCACGTCAGCTCCACGTCGACCGGCAAAGTGCCCAACACCTCCCCGACCGCGGCCTCGAGCGGCACCGACATCAACGGCGAGGCGGCGCGCGATGCGTGCCGCACCCTCAAGCAGCGCCTCGTCCGGCATTGCGCCGAGACCTACCGCGTGAGCCCGGACCAAGTCGTCTTCCTGCCGAACCAGGTCGCGATCGGCAGCACGAAGACGATCGGCTTCGCGCAGCTCGTCCGCGAAGCCTATCTCGCGCGCGTGCAGCTCTCGGCCACCGGCTATTGGCGCACGCCCGAGATCCAGTTCGACCGCGAGCGCTGGCGCGGCACGCCCTTCTACTACTTCGCCTATGGCGCCGCGGTCTCCGAGGTCGCGATCGATGTCCTCACCGGCGAAACGCGCCTGCTGCGCGCCGATTTGCTGCACGATGCGGGCCGCTCGCTCAATCCGGCGATCGACCGCGGACAGATCGAGGGCGGCTTCATCCAGGGCATGGGCTGGCTCACGATGGAAGAGGTAGTCTGGGACGACCAGGGGCGCCTGCTCACGCATGCGCCCTCGACCTACAAGATCCCGGTGGCGAGCGACTGTCCGCCGGCGTTCAACGTCTGGCTGTGGGAAAACGGCGAGAACGTGCGCGACGTCGCGCATCGCTCCAAGGCAGTCGGCGAGCCGCCGCTGATGCTCGCGCTTTCGGTGTTCCAGGCGATCGCCGACGCGGTCGGCGCGACCTCGAGCTCGCGCGAGCCCGTGCCGCTCGAGGCCCCCGCGACGCCCGAGAACATCCTGAAGGCGATCCATGAGCTACATCGAAATCCGGGTCGTTGAGACCCGCGGCTCCACCCCGCGCGAGTCCGGCACGCGCATGTGGGTCGGCGCATCCGAGATCCGCGGCACCATCGGCGGCGGCAACCTCGAGTACACCGCGCTCAAGATCGCGCGCGAGATGCTCCTCTCCGGCGAGACCTCGCGCCAGCGCAAGTTCGTCCTCGGCGACTCCCTCGGCCAGTGCTGCGGGGGCAACACCACCCTCGCCTTTGCAAGGGTCGACTCCATCCCGGCCAGGGATGAAAGCCAATTCGATGTAGTCCTTTTCGGCGCCGGCCACGTCGGCAGGGAAGTCGTGCGAATTCTTGAGCGCCTGCCCTGTCGCCTCACCTGGGTCGATTCGCGTCCCGATCAATTCCCGCCTGAGACCACCGCGCGCGTCGTAATCGAGGACGAGCCCATCTTCGCCGTCGACGATGCCCCGCCCGGCGCCTTCTATCTCGTCATGACCCATAGCCATGCACTTGACTACGAGATCGTGGAACGAGCGTTGCAACGCAAGGATGCGCGCTTCGTCGGGATGATCGGCTCGGAAACCAAGGCGGCCAAGCTCCGCTCGCGCCTCAAAGCGCGCGCAATCGATGCATCGCGGCTCGTTTCGCCGGTCGGCCTGTTCAAGGCCGGCAAGCATCCCGCCGAAGTGGCGGTATCGACCGTGGCGCAACTGCTCGTGGAGCGCGAACAGTTGCACCACGGCCTGAAGGGCATTACATCGGCGGCGCGATGAAGTGAAAGTCCTTGGCCCAGGGCGACTCCTCGGCGGCGTCGGTCGAGAGCTCGATGTCCGAGCGCGTGCTGTCCGACGCGGCGACCCGCGAGTGCTCCATGGGCAGGTTCGGCAGCGCGCGGTCCACCTCGGCCTGCTCGTACGGCGCGGAGCCGCCGAACGGATACTGGGTGGGACGCACGACGACTTCGGGGATGTTCGGCAGGGCGCGATCGAGGTCGAGCTGCTCGAAGGGCTTGCCGTTGTCGGCGAAGGCCGGGGTGGCGAGGACGGCGAAGGAGACTGCGGCGATCAGGCGTTTCATGGTCGATTCCCTTTCAGTTGGTTGATGCGGCCGGAAGAGGATTCCTCCGATACGCGAACGCAGTGTGTTCGCTCTTCCGACCGCTTTGAATCAACCAGACGTACGAGTTCGGCCGAACGCCCGTGTTAGTGCTTTGGTATTACGCGCGGCTATTTCATCCGGTCCTTGATCTTGGCGAGCGCCGCGCGCGCGCATTCCTCGTCGAGGTTGCCGCCGGGAGCGCCGCTCACGCCCAGGCCGGCGATCGTCTGGCCGCCCGCGGTGATCGCGATCGCGCCCTGCGCGTAGGTCACGTTCGGCAGCGGCGTCTGCGGCACGGTGGTCGGCGGGTTCTTCGCCATGCGATCGGCGATCTGCTTGGTCGTCTCCTCCTTGCGCGCCAGCCCGAGCGAAGCGATCGTGTAGGCCTTGTAGTAGGCGTTGTCCACCGAGTGGATCGGCGCGCCGTCGCCGCGCAGCAGGGCCTGGCGCACGCCGTCGAGATCGACCACCACCGCGACGACCTTGTAGCCGTTCTTCGCGCAGGTCGCGACCGATTCGCCGACGAGCTCGTTCGCGAGCTGGGCCGAGAGCTTCTGCGTGGTGATGAGGCCCTGGGCGTTGAGCGCCGCAGGGGCCGCGGCGAACGCGAGAGAGAATGCGACTGCTTGCAATGCAGACATGCGCGACATGGGACTCCTCCGTTGGATGTGGCCAGGCTGGACCGCGGCCAAGATAGAGGAAAACCGCGGCGCGCGGAAGTGGTTTGGGGCTGGCGCTAAAGGGGCGGCGCGCGCAGGTGCCAGTCGGTAACGCGCTGAAAGGCGTGTCCCGCGCGCAGCGCCGTGGCCTCGTCGAAGGGCCGGGCGACGAGCTGCAGGCCGATCGGCATGCCGTCGCGGGTGAAGCCGGCGTTGGCGCAGACCGTCGGCAGCCCGAGGTAGCTGCCCGGGCGGGTGAGGCGGGTGATGCGGGCGAGAACCGCGGCGGTGCTCTCGCTCCAGCCGAGCTCGGTCTCGGCGATCGTCGGGGCCGGGATGCCGAGCACCGGCGCGTGCAGGAGATCGACCTTCGAGAACACCAGCTCGCAGAATTCGGCGAGCGCCGCGCCGCGCATGCGCAGGGCGTCGATGTAGGCGGTTGCCGGGATGGCGAGCCCCTGCAGCAGGCGCCCGCGCACCTGGTCGGAATAGTCTCCCGCCCGGGTACGCAGCCATTCGCGGTGCAGGGTCGCGGCCTCGGCGGTGCTGATGAGCACCGCGGCCGCGCTGTAGGCGGCGAACTCCGGCACGTCGAGCTCGACGATTCTCGCGCCGAGCCGGCCGAACGCCTCCAGTGAAGCCTCCATGGCGGCGGCGATCTGCGGCTCGCACTCGTCGTAGAAGTGCTGGCGCGGACGGCCTATCCGTATACCCCCAATCGGAACCTCGAGGCCAGATACATAATTTGGAACCGCTCTTGGATCGCAGGTGGGGTCGCGGGGATCGGGCCCCGAGATGAGCTGCGTGATGAGCGCGGCGTCCTCGACCGTGCGCGTGAGCGGACCCACGGTATCGAGCGAGTACGACAGCGGCATCGCGCCGGCGCGCGACACGCGGGCGTAGGTCGGCTTGATCGCGGAGGTGCCGCACAGCGCGGCCGGCAGGCGGATCGAGCCGCCGGTGTCGGAGCCCAGCCCCGCGAAGTTGGCCCGCGCCGCCACCGAGGCGGCGGTACCGGAGGACGAGCCGCCGGTAATGCGCTCGGGGTTCCACGGATTGCGGCAGTGACCGTAGTGCCAGTTGTGGCCGGTGGGGCCGAGCGCGAATTCGGTCATGTTGAGAACGCCGAACTGGATCGCTCCCGCGGCATCGAGCCGCTCGAGCGCCGTCGCGGTGGCGGGCGCGGGCCGCTCACGCAGGATCTTCGAACCGCACGACGAGGCGACACCCTCGCGGTAATACATGTCCTTGTGTGCCATCGGCACGCCGTGGAGCGGCCCGCGCGCCGGCTGCCGGTCGGCCTGTCGCGCCGCCTCGAGCGCGCGAGCCTCGTCCACGCGCAGAAAGCAGTTCAGCTTCGGCTGCGCTTCGCGCGCCCGCTCGAGCACCGTTTCCATGGCGGCGAGCGCGCTGGTGCGCCGCTCGCGGATCGCGGCCGCGAGCTGCGTGCAGGAAAGCGCGAGGAGCTCGTCGGGGCTCATGGGGCCTGGCGCCGCTGCTCGAGTGCGAATGCGGAGGGCTCCGCTTCGAGCGGCAGCTCGGCAAACGGCTCGGCCGTCGTTTTGAAGAGCGAGGCGAGGATGTTGGCAGTGGCCTCGACGTGCGTCGGACTGGGCTGCACGCCGTGCTCCTCGATAAGCGTTGTTGCGAGAGTCGGGTTCATCTGAGTTCGGCTCCGGATCGGTACCAGCGCTCGAGCAGCGCGCGCTCCTCGTCGGTCATGCCGGTGAGGTTGCCCGGCGGCATGGCCTTCGACCGCGCCGCTTGTTGGTAGATCTGCGGCGCGGCGGCCCGCACACGCTCCGGGGTATCGAGCTTCACGCCTTTGGGCGCTTCCGCCAGGCCCTGGAAGCTGGGCTTGTCCGCGTGGCAGTTCACGCAACGCGCTCCGATGACGCCTTGCACTTGCGCAAATGGAACTGGGGCGGCCTCGTGCATCCCTCTCGGCGCGAAGACCAGGGTGGTCGCGACGAAGACGAGTACCCCGAGCGCCCAGACCCAAGCCGGCGCGCGGCCCTTGTGGCGCATCACGAACCAAACCCGCACCAGCGCGCCGGCGAGCGTCAGCGCGACGAGAGCGAGCCAGGCCGAGGGTGCGCCGAAGACCGACGGGTAGTGGCCGGAGATCATGGTGAAGACGACCGGCAGCGTGAAATAGGTGTTGTGCACGCTGCGCTGCTTGCCCATCAGGCCGTCGCGAGGGTCGGGCTCGCGCCCGGCCTTCATCGCTTGGACCATGCGGCGCTGGCCGGGGATGATGACGTGGGCGACGTTCGCTACCATGATGGTGCCGAGGATCGCGCCGTAGTGCATGAAGGCGCCGCGCCCGCCGAAGATGCGGGTGAGACCCCACGCCGCGAGCACCAGGAGCGCCACGAGCGAAGCGCTCAGAACGTAGTCATTTTTCGCGAGCGGCGAGCGGCAGACGGCCTCGTAGATCGAGTACCCGCCGAGGATGAAGGCGAGGCCGACGCCGATCGCCCAGGGCTTCGACAGCGGCATCACCTGCGGATCGACGAGATACAGCTCGGCTTGCACGTAGTACACGAGCGCCAGCAGCGCGATGCCGGTAAACCAGGTCCAGTACGCCTCCCACTTGAACCAGTGCAGCGTCGGCGGCATGCGCGCCGGCGCAAGCTTGAACTTCTCGGCGCGGTAAAACCCGCCGCCGTGGATCGCCCAGAGCTCTCCGGCGATGCGTGAATCGCCGCCGGGCTCGAGGTGGTTGTCGAGCCAGATGAAGTAGAACGACGCCCCGATCCACGCGATGCCCACGATGACGTGCGCCCAGCGCAGCGCGAGGTTCACCCATTCGAGGACGTAGGCTTCCACGAACCGCAATCAGGGACGGACCACGTTTTTCTTCGCAGTTCTCAGGCACCGCCCCGAAAGCAGGAGTAGCCCCAGGGCGTGCACTTGAATGGCAGATGGTAATGCTGGTCCGGCTGGTCGACGGCAAAGTCGTAGTGCACCACGTCCAGGAAGGGGTGCGAAGAAAGCGGGACGCCTGCCTTCCTGTAGTAGTCGGCAACATGGAACACTGCCTGATAGGCGCCCGCGGCGAAGCGCTCCTTCAGTGCTGGATGATCGAGCAGGCCGGCGGTCCCGATCTGGCCGCTTGCGACGAGCGCGTCCACGCTGTGGAGCTCGACCCGCATGCCCGCTGCGACTACCCCGCGCGAAACGTCGACAACATGGATAGAGATCCCTGGCATGGAAAAAACGTGGTCTGTCCCTGTTTAGGGATCAGTTGAGCTTGGCGCCCGAGTCCTTCACGGGCTGGTACCACTCCTTGACCTGCGCCGCGACGAAGGCGCTGAACTCGCCGGGTGTCATGTCGCGGCTCTGCACGCCGAGCTCGGCGAGGCGCTGAGCGACCTTCGGATCCGCGAGGGCCTTCTTGTTGGCCGCGTGGATGCGCGCGACGACCTCGCGCGGCAGGCCGGCGGGTCCGGAAATGCCGAGGAAGTTTTCCGCCACCAGCTTCTTCTGGCCGAGCTCCTGCACGCTCGGCACGTCGGGCGCCATCGGTGCGCGGGTCGGCGAGGTGACCGCCAGGGCGCGAAGCTTGCCGTCCTTGATGAACGGAACGTTCTGCGGCAGCGTGTCGATCGCGAGCTTGATCGTGCCCGACAGGAGATCGTTGTGCATGGGCGAGGAGCCCTTGTAGCCGACGTGCTCCATGCGCAGCCCGTAGTCCTTCTTCATGGTCTCGCCCAGGAGGTGGCCGATGGAGCCGATGCCGCCGGAGCCGTAGTTCACCGGGTTCTTCTCCGCCTTGATCCACGCGATGAGCTCGCCCATGTTCTTCGCCGGCACCGACGGATGGATCACGAACACGTTCGCGACCGACCCGATGTAGGCGGCGTGCGTGAAGGCCTTCAGCGGGTCGTAGCGCGGCTGGTCCTGCATCGCCGGCGAGATGCTGATCGGCGCGCTGTTCGAGAGCATCAGCGTGTAGCCGTCGGGCGGCGCAGCGGCCGCTTCCTGCGCGCCGATCGTGCCCCCCGCGCCCGGCTTGTTGTCCACGATGATGCTCTGGCCGAGCTCGGCCTGCAGCGGGATCGCGACGAGGCGCGCCACGATGTCGGACGAGCCCCCCGGCGAGAACGTCACGATCACGCGCACCGGCTTGGTGGGCCAGCTTTGCGCCGTCGCGACGAGCGGCAGCAACAACAACAACGTGAAGGCAAATCGTAGTCTCATGTTCTTCAGCTCCCTCTGTATGTCGTATAGCTCCACGGCGAACACAAGAGCGGCACGTGGTAGTGCGCCGCGGCGTCCGCGATCTCGAAGCGGATCGGCACCGCGTCGAGGAACCCCTGGCCCGTGAAATAGGCGCCGAGGTGGAACACCAGCTGATAGGTTCCGGTGCGCAAGCCTGCGCCCTCAAGAAGAGGCGCGTCGGTGCGCCCGTCGCGGTTCGTCGTCGCTTTCGCGACCAGCGTGCCGGCCTCGTTCTCGAGGCGGTAGAGCTCGACCGGGATGCCGGCGCCGGGCTTGCCGCGCGCGGTATCCAGCACGTGCGTGGTGAGCTTACCCATCGATGATCTTCTCCAGCCGGCCGCGCGTGATATGGCCGATCTGCTCGAACGCGTTCTTGAGCTCCGTGGTCGAATCGTTCCCGGCGCGCCGCTCCATTTCGGCGATCACGCTGCCGCGCGCGGCGTGCAGCCGCAGCGCGACGATGCAAGGGAAGCCGTGCCGCTCGCGATAGCGCCGGTTCAGCCTTTCCATGGCCTCGATCTGTTCACGGGTCAATTGAAGAAAACCAAGCCGGCCCTGCTCGCTCGACGAATCCAGCGTCAGCACGCCCTGCTTCGCTTCCGCGCCGGCGAGCTCGGGATGCGCGCGCACCAGGGCGAGCTGCTCTTCTTTCTTCGCCTCGGCGAGCGCCTGCATCATCGCCGCGTGAAGCGCGTCGAGCGAGCGAAAGGGCCTCTTCCGCCAGGCGCGCCGCGCCACCCACGGCGAGCGCTCGAACACGCCGCCGAAACGCTCTACGAACTCGCGTTCCCCCAGCGCATTCACCGCGGCGAGCTCCACGCACGCTAGTGTACACTCGAGCGAAATGGCAGAAGCGCCGCGGGTCGA
Source organism: Burkholderiales bacterium (assembly GCA_044870335.1). Lineage (GTDB taxonomy): Bacteria > Pseudomonadota > Gammaproteobacteria > Burkholderiales > SG8-39 > SCGC-AG-212-J23. Next base: position 15,416 of record JBIOYV010000063.1, read on the forward strand.
AGCGTCTCGCATCATGCAGCGCTGCGAGGCGCTGGCGCGGCATTCGGAGCTCGCCGGAGGACTGACCCGCGTTTTTCTTTCGCCCGAGGGCCGCGCCGCCGGCGAAGCGGTGCTCGGCTGGATGCGCGAAGCGGGCATGCAGGCCTCGCTCGACGCGATGGGCAATGCCGTCGGCCGCTACGAAGGGGAGCGCACAGGGCTGCCCTGCCTGATGCTCGGCTCGCATCTCGATACGGTGCGCGACGCCGGAAAATACGATGGCATGCTCGGCGTGATCAGCGCCATCGAATGCGTGGATGCACTGGACAAGCAGAAGAAGAAACTGCCCTTCGCGATCGAGGTGGTCGGCTTCGGCGACGAGGAAGGCGTGCGCTTCGGCACCACGCTGCTGGGCAGCCGCGCAATCGCCGGCACGCTCGCGCCCGAGCTGCTCGAGACGAAGGACGCCTCTGGCACGTCGATCGCGGATGCCATGCGCGCCTTCGGTCTCAACCCGAATTCAATGGGAAAGGCGAAGCGAAGCAAGGGTTCGGTTCTCGCCTACACTGAGCTCCACATCGAGCAGGGCCCGGTGCTCGAGGCCGAAGGCCTGCCCGTGGGCGTGGTCAGCGCGATCAACGGATTCTCCCGCCTTCGCGTCTCGCTGCGCGGCGAGGCGGGCCATGCCGGCACCGTCCCCATGGCGCTGCGGCGCGACGCGCTGGCCGCCGCAGCGGAATGCGTTGTGATGGTGGAAAGGATCGCCAGGAACATTCCGGAGCTGGTCGGCACCGTCGGCCGCATCGAGGCGAAGCCGGGCGCGATCAACGTGATCCCGGGCGAAGCGCAATTCACCGTGGACCTGCGCGCGCCCGAGGATCCGGTTCGGCAACGGGCGCTCGCCGATGTGAAGAGCGAGATCGGCAGGATCGCCCGTGAAAGAAAAATGGAAGCGAACATCGAATCGCTGCAGGACTTCGGCTCGAGCGCCTGCGCGCCCTGGCTCATGCGCCAGCTCGAGCGCGCGGTCGAGGCGCGCGGCGTGCGCGTGCGGCGGCTCCCGAGCGGCGCCGGCCACGACGGCATGGCGATCAAGGCCATCGCGGACATCGCCATGCTGTTCGTGCGCTGCAAGGGCGGCGTGAGCCACAATCCGGCGGAATCGATCTCCGAGGAGGATGCGGCGATCGGCGCCGCCGTGCTTTTCGACTTCATTCATGAGTTCAGACCCCTATCCGCGTGACCTGATCGGCTATGGACGAAAGCCTCCCAAGGCGAAATGGCCGGGGAGCGCGCGGGTCGCGCTGCAGTTCGTGCTCAACTTCGAGGAGGGCGGCGAAAACTCGATCCTGCACGGCGACCCGGCCTCGGAAGCCTTCCTTTCCGAGATCGTCGGCGCGAGGCCGCTCGAGGGCGTGCGCCACATGTCGATGGAGTCGATCTACGAGTACGGCTCGCGCGTGGGTGTGTGGCGCGTCCTCGAGCTCTTCTCGCGCTACGACATGCCGTTCACCGTATACGGCGTCGCGATGGCGATGGAGCGCAACCCCGCCGCGGTCGACGCGCTGCTCAAGGCCGGGAACGAGATCGCGAGCCATGGCTGGCGCTGGATCAACTACCAGGATGTCCCCGAATCGGTCGAGCGCGAGCACATGCGGCGCGCGATCGAGATCCACCGCAAGCTCACCGGCGAGCGTCCGCTCGGCTGGTACACCGGGCGCACCAGCCCGAACACGCGCAAGCTCGTGGTCGAGGACGGCGGGTTCGTCTACGATGCCGACGACTACAGCGACGACCTCCCGTGGTACGACACGCGGTACCCGGACCAAAGCGGCAAGCCGCAGCTCGTCGTGCCCTATACGCTGGACGCGAACGACATGCGCTTCGCCACCCCCCAGGGATTCAGCTCGGGCGACCAGTTCTTCGCCTACCTCAAGGACGCCTTCGACGTCCTCTACGAGGAAGGCAACCGCACGCCGCGCATGATGTCGGTCGGCCTGCACTGCCGGCTCGTCGGCCGGCCCGGGCGGCTCGCCTCGCTCGAGCGCTTTCTCAAGCACGTGCGCGGCAAGAAGGTCTGGATCGCCCGGCGCATCGACATCGCGCGCCACTGGCTGAAGCACCATCCCTATGCGTAAGGATGGGATGAGCGACCTCAACCCCGCGCCGCGGCTGCTGATGGGTCCCGGGCCGATCAACGCCGATCCTCGCGTGCTGCGCGCGATGAGCGCGCAGCTCCTCGGCCAGTTCGATCCGCAGTTCCGCGAATACATGAAGGAGGTCTCGGAGCTCTATCGGGGCGTCTTCAAGAGCGCGAACCGCTGGACGCTCCTCATCGACGGCACCGCGCGCTCGGCGATCGAAGCGGCGCTCGCCTCGCTGATCGAGCCGGGGGACCGGGTCCTGGTGCCGGTGTTCGGCCGTTTCGGCCACCTCAAGGTCGAGATCGCGAAGCGCTTCGGTGCCGAGGTTTTTCCCGTTGAAACCGAATGGGGCACCGTTTTCACGGATGAAAGGCTCGAAAAGGAAATCAAGGCAAGAAAGCCCAAGATCGTCGCGGTCTCGCACGGAGACACGTCGACGACCATGGCGCAGCCGCTCGCCGAGCTCGGCAAGCTCTGCCGCTCCAACGACGCGTTGCTTTATGTCGACGCGACCGCCACGCTGGGCGGCATGGAGGTCGCCACCGATGCGTGGCAGCTCGACGTCGTGAGCGCCGGCCTGCAGAAATGCCTGAGCGGCCCTTCCGGCAGCGCGCCGCTGACCCTCAACGAGCGGGCGGAAAAGCTCATCGTGCGCCGGCGGCACATCGAAGAGGGACTCAAGAAGAAGGGCGAGAAGGACGGCGACGGGCCGATCATCCGCACCAACTACTTCGACCTCGCGATGATCATGGACTACTGGTCGGACCAGGCGCTGAACCACCACACCGAGGCGACCACCATGCTCTACGCCGCACGCGAGTGCGCGCGCATCCTGCTCGGCGAGGGGCTCGAGCACGCCTTCGCGCGCCATGCGCGGGCCTCCCGCGCGCTGAGCGCGGGCCTCGAGGCCATGGGGCTCAAGCTCTTCGGCGACCAGCGCCACAAGATGGCCAACGTGACCGGGGTGCACATTCCGCAGGGCGTCGATGGCGAGAAGGTGCGCCGCGCGCTCCTCGACGACTTCAACATCGAGATCGGCACCTCCTTCGGCCCGCTGCACGGACGCATCTGGCGCATCGGCACCATGGGCTACAACGCGCGCCCCGACGCGGTGTTGAATACCCTGGGGGCGCTCGACACCGTTCTCTCCCAGGAAAGATACAAGCTGCCGCGAGGCGCGGCGGTGGACGCCGCGCTCGCGGCGTACCGCGGGGGATGAGCGTGCCGGTCCCGGACGCGCTCCTCGTCGCCATCGGCGGCAACGCCACGCATCCGGAAAACATCCGCGGCACCACCGAGGAGCAGGAGGCGGTTGCCGACGCCGCCGCGAAGGCGCTGCTTCCGCTCGTCCGCGCCAGGAACCGGCTCCTGATTACCCATGGGAACGGTCCGGTGGTGGGGAAGATCCTGCTGCGGATGATGCTCACGAAGGAGGCCGTACCGCCGATGCGGCTCGACGTCTGCGTCGCCCACAGCCAGGGCGGCATCGGCTACCTGCTGATCCAGTCGCTGGAAAACGCCCTGCGCCGTGCCGGGGTAGAGCGGCAGGCGGCTTGCGTCGTGACCCAGGTCGAAGTCGATCCGGGCGACCCCGCGCTGCGCGCGCCGAGCAAGCCGATCGGCCCGTTCTTCTCCGCCGAGGAGGCCAAGGCCCTGGAGGCGAAGGGCTGGCGCATGATGGAGGACGCCGGCCGCGGCTGGCGCCACTGCGTCGCCTCCCCCGAGCCCCGCGCGGTCATCAACCTGCGCGTGATCGAGGCGCTGCTCGAGGCCGGTACGGTGGTCATCGCCGGCGGCGGCGGCGGCATCCCGGTGGTGCGCGGGGCGAACGGCGACTGGCAGGGGGTGCAGGCGGTCGTGGACAAGGACCTGACGTCGGCGCTCCTCGCCCGCTCGCTCGGCATCCCGGACCTCCTCATCCTGACCGCCGTGGAGCGGGTCGCCATCGACTACAACGCGCCCCGGCAACGCTTTCTCGACACGGTCACCCTTGCCGAGCTCAAGGCCTACCATGCCGCCGGCCACTTCGCCCGCGGCAGCATGGGACCCAAGGTCGAGGCGGCGATCCGGCACCTCGAGGCCGGCGGCCGGCGCGCGATCATCGGCGCCCTGGAGCGGGCGCTCCCTGCGCTCAAGGGCGAGAGCGGCACCCATGTCGTTCGCGGCTGAAAGCGCCGGACGCTTCGCCCGGGAGGCGCTGCAGGGAGCCGACGGTGAGGTGTGCGCCCTTTTCCGGCGCAGCTTCTACCTGCGCTGCCCGGGCGAGCGCTATGCCTGCGTCGGCGACCCCTCGGTCGGCAACGGGCCGCTCAATGTCCTGGTGCCGGAACTCGTGCTGCCGCGGCTGGGCGATCGGGTCGGCGTCTCTCTTTCCGGGGCGAAGCCTTGGCAACCCCCCCTGCCGGTCCCGGACCAGCCCCAGCTCGAGAAGCTCAGGGCAGCGGCCGCAGAGCGCATTCCGGCCGAAGGCTTCGGCTGCCTGCTGATCGGAAAGCACAACGCGTTGAGCGGACATGCGCAACCGGCGCTGGACGCGCTCGAGCGCTGGCTCGTCGGCAATGCCATCGTCGAAGAGGCCGAGCAGCTGATCGGGCTGGGTCCTGGGCTCACCCCCTCGGGGGACGACTATCTCGGCGGCATGCTGGTGGCGCTGCGCCGCACAGGACGCACGATGCAGGCCGAAGGGTTGTGGCGCTGGCTCCAGCCGCGCCTCAGGGAACGGACCAGCGCGATCAGCGCGGCGCACCTCGCGGCGGCGGCCGCGGGCGAGGGCCACGAAGCGCTGCACTCGGTGCTGGATGGCGAGCTCGATTTGGACGCGCTCGACGCGGTAGGCCACACCTCCGGCTGGGACGCGCTCGCAGGCGCCGCCGCCGTGCTCAGAACCTATTAATACAGATTTAGTACCAAAGCCCTATTGCGACGGATCTGCCCCGGGAGCAAATTGCCCCTGGGGGGAGTGGCGGTATGCGGAGCTATTACTGGGCAATGGGCTGGTTCCGCGAACAGCGGTTGCAGCTCAACGATTGGCTGTACTGGCGCCGAATGGCAAAGGCGCCCGACCTCGTGGAGGCGCGCAGGCGATGAGCACCGAGCAGCGGGAACTGCGCATGGTGTTCGACGCGCCTCCGGGCCGCGACATGCCGACGCTCGTCGAGATCGAGGACCAGAGCGGCCGCGCGATCGACATCGGCGAATGGCGCGCGCGCCCCGACGGCTACTGGGAGCTCGTCATCCCGATCCGGCAGGGCTAGCGCGCCGCGCGAGGCGCGCTACTGCGGCGCCTCGATCTTCGCCACGCGCGCGAGCTGACCCCAGCGCATGAGGTCTGCGGCGATCGCATTCGCCACCGTGTCGGCTTCGTCCCAAACCGGTTCGGTGCCGACATCACTCAGGCGCGCTCGCAGCGCCTGATCGTTCATGACCTGCTTCAAGGCCGAGCGCACGGCTTGCGCCGGCGCATCGGGAGTTTTCGCAGGCGCGAGCACGCCGTACCAGTTGAACACCAGCAGCCCGGGAAAGCCCTGCTCCACGAGCGGCTTCACGCCGGGAAGGAGCGGCGAAGGCAGCGGCCCCGTGACGCCGAGCGCCTTGAGCTTTCCGGCCCGCACCTGCGGCACGCCCTGCGGGATCGGCCCGAACATCATGCTCACCTCGCCCGACATCGCTGCGCTCATCGCCGGCGCGGCGCCCTTGTAGGGGACGTGCGTCATGTCGATGCCGGCGATCGTCTTGAACAGCTCGCCCGCGAAATGCGCCGGCGCGGCAATGCCCGCAGACGAGAAGCTGAGCTTTCCCGGCTGTTTCTTCGCGAGCTCGACGAGCTCCGTCACCGTCGAGACGCCGAGCGCCGGATTCACGAACAGGCCGTTGTCGCTGCGCGCCACGGCCGCGATCGGGCGGAAATCGGTGCGCGGGTTGTATGGCACCTGCTTCGCCACCGCGGGATACATGGTGAGCGGAATGTCGACAGTCACGAGCAGCGTGTAGCCGTCCGGGGCCGCGCGCGCCACCGTCGCGGCGCCGATCGACCCCGAGCCGCCGACCTGGTTCTCGACGACCACGGGCTTGCCCCACTGCTCCGTGAGCTTCTGGCCGACGAGGCGCGCCATCACGTCGAGCGGGCCGCCGGCGGCGAAGGGCACGACGAACTTCACCGGCCGCGACGGATACGCCTCCTGCGCAAGGGCCGGAATGGATAGCCAGAGGACAAACGCGGCGAGGATACGCGGGTTCATTTTCTCCTCTCAGGAAACCATCGAAGCGGCAAGCTCCGCGGCGTGCGCGTTCGAAGCCGCGACCACGACTCCGGCTTCGCGCAGCAGCGCGACCTGGCGCGACCACCCCTGCGGATCCTGCTCCGTGCCCGTGACCGAGGCGACCACGGGCTTTGGGCCTTTGATGGCTTTTAGCAGCACGCCTGCGGGATTCTCGTGAGCGCCGTATCCGAGAACGACATCCACCAGGAGCAGGCCGACCTCGGGATTCGCCATCGCCCTCGCCACGTGGTCGTTGCGGATTTCGGGCTCGATCATCGGGTGAGGCCGGCCGCGCGTGTATTCGTCATCGCCGAGGTCGACGAACCTGTGGCCCGAAAGTCCCTTGCGGCGGAAGATGAGCTCGGCCTCGGCGCACAGCGTGCCGCCGCAGTACAGCCCTTCGACTCGCGCGCCTTTCATCCTTCTCATTTCCTTCGCCGGAAACGGCGTCAGCTTTTTTCCCATTATCCGCTCCGCCGCCTCGGTGAGCGTGCCGGCGAACATCGGGCTCTGATCGCGCTCCATGCCGAGGAAGCAGACCACGCAGGGCTTGGAGGTTCCCTTGATGCGCTCGAGCACGCGCAGCGCGACTTCGGGCGCGGGTGGCTTGGAGATGAGCACGATCTTCGCGGTCGCCGGATCCGCGGCGAGCGCGTCGATCGCGGCGAGGGTGCCGAGCGCGCCGATCCGCGCGTCCAGGTCGCGGCCGCCGACGCCGATGCCGTGCGAGATGCCGCCGCCCATGCGCGCGACGAGCGCGGCGACTTCCTGCAGCCCGGTGCCCGAGGCCGACACGATTCCGATGTCGCCGCGTGGAAGGACGTTGGCGAAGGCGAGCGGCGTGCCCGCGATGAGCGCCGTGCCGCAGTCGGGCCCCATCATCAGGAGCCCGCGCTCGCCTGCGAGGCGCTTCAGCGCGGCCTCGTCCTCGAGCGGAACGTTGTCCGAGAAGAGCAGCACGTGGAGCCCGCGCTCGAGCGCGCGGCGGGCCTCGTGGGCGGCGAACTCGCCGGGCACCGAGATCAGCGCCAGGTTCGCCTGCGGCATCAGCCCCAGCCCTCCTCCGAGCCCGCGCGCCCGCGGCAGCGACCCGGCGCTCGCCACGACCTGGGTTTCGGACAGCAGCGTGTCGGCCTGGCGCATCGCGTCGGCGCCGGTGCGCTCGTCGTGCGCGAGGATCGCGATGATGAGGTCGTTGGGCGTCGCAGCTTCGCCTTCCTTCGCAAGCAGCCCGGCGCCGCGCAGCAGCTCCCGGTTCGACGGGCTGCCGATCATGACCGCCGCGCTTTTCACGCCGGCGAGCGCCTCCAGCTTGCGCGACACGCGCATCAGCGCCACCGAGTCGAGGTAGCGCCCGCGCTCCACCCGGTTAGCGAGCATCGGCGGCAAGCGCGAGCAGCGCTTTTTCGAAACAGGCGAGGGGCGCGCGCGCGACGCCTGCGCCGACCTGTCCCACGCCCGGCATGCGGTGCGCGATCCCGGTGTTGATGGCGGGCGCGATGCCGGTCTCGACCACGCGGCGCACGTCGATGCCGGTGGGCGTGCCGGCGAACTCCAGCGCCGGGATGGCCCATTTCGGGTTGCGCGCCGCCGAGATCTCGCTCATCGCACGCGTGTAGGCCACGGCATCGGCGAACCCGCCCGCGCCGACGAAACCGGCGACCGCGGGCGCCGCGGCCATGGCGAAGCCGCCCAGGCCGACCGCCTCGAGGATCGCCGAATCGCCGATGTCGCGGTTCGCGTCGGCGGCGCTGAAGCCCGAAAAGTACAGGCCCTGCGGCATCTCGACCGGCGCGGTGAACCACGCGTCGCCGAGCGCGGCGACGCGGATGCCGAAATCGGTGCCGTTGCGCGACATCGTCGTGACGATGGTCGACCCGGCGATGCCGCGCGCCGGATCGAGCATGCTTTTGCCCATCGCCATGGCGACGTTGAGGAAGAACTGGTCGTTGCTCCCCATGAACTCAAACGCCTTGGCCAAGGAAGCAGAATCGTCTGCAGCGCGGCTCAGGGAGGGCGCCAATGCGCGCAAAAGCAGCGACGAGCAGGCGACGTTGCGCTGGTGCATTTCGTCGCCCATGGACAGCCCGCGAGCAATGAGCGGGTTGAGCGCAATCCCGCCAGAATTCCTGATTGCCTTTCCCAATAGCAAACCGAATTCGTCCCGCAGCCACGCGAGGCGCGCCAGCACCTCGGCATCGTTGCCGCCGAAGCGCATCACCTTGCCCAGGCCCTCGTTGAGCGCGCACACGGCGCGGTTGCCGAACGCGCGGTTCTCGACCACGAGGAGCGGCATGCTCTTCGTGGTGATGCCGGTCATCGGCCCGACCGCGCCGAAATGGTGGTTCGGCGCAAACTCGACGCTCCCGCCCGCGGCAAGCTTCTCCGCCGCGGCGAGGTCGCCGGCCCAGCCTTCGAACACGATGGCGCCGCAGATGGCGCCTTTCAGCGGGCCGCACATCCGCGCCCACTCGATCGGCGGGCCGGCGTGGAGCAGCAGGCGCCGGGCATCGAGCTCGGGGACGAGCTCTCCGGCGCGGCGCACGTCGGCGAGCACCGGCTCGGCCGCGAGGATCTTGTGGAGCGCCGCCCGGTTGGCTTCATCAACCGACGACGCGCTCAGCCTGGAAAGCGCGGCAAGAAGCCGGTGGTCGCCGCCCGCCGGCGGGGTCCAGTCCACCTGGACCACCGCGGCGCCGTTCGCGGCAAGGTCCCGGGCGAACCCGGCGAGGCCGACGTTGACGACGCGCAGCGGCCCGCCGAGCAGGCTGGAGATGGAATTGGCCATGGCGCTAGGAAGCGCCGAGTTTAACCAATGAGGCTCGGGTTTAGCGCCGCGCGCGCCAGCGAAGCCGCGGATAGCGCTCGCGCGGACCCGACGGGGCGAGGTAGGCCGGCGCCGCGGCTTCGAGCGCCTGCGGCCGGATGCCGAAGGGGAAAGCGCCGGCGCACACGTTCGGCACCTGCATCGAGCGCAGGTTGTCCCGGGTGAGGAGCTTGCCGGGCAGCTTCTCCATGACGAACGCCTGCCAGTAGGAGAGCCGGTCCGGCAGGCCGATCACGACGCGGCGCCGCCCCGTCATCTCGCAGGCGAGCTCGACCAGCTCCTTGAGCGTGTACTGACGCGGCCCGCAGAGCTCGTAGGTCTTGCCGTGCGTCGACAGATCATCGAGCGCGCGGCTCATGGCCCGCGCGACGTCGACGACGTAGACCGGCTGGAAGCGCGCCTGCGGGCACGCGATCGGCAGGACGGGAAAGGTCCGTGCGAGCGCGGCAAAGGTGTTGAGAAACGCGTCCTCGGGGCCGAAGATCACCGAGGGCCGGAACGCGGTGACGGCGAGGTCGGTGGCGGCGAGCGCGGCCTGCTCGCCTATCGCCTTGGTGCGCAGGTATTCGGACGGAGCGCCGGGCGAGGCGCCGAGGGCGCTCATGTGCAGGAGCCGTCCGACGCCGCGCGCCCGGCACGCGGCGACTACCCTGCGGGGCAGCTCCGCGTGCACGCGCTCGAAATCTCCGTGCAGGATGCCCACCAGGTTGATCACAGCCTGCTTCCCGCGGGCAAGCGCCTCGAGCGCTCCCGGCGCCATGATGTCGGTTTCGACCACGTCCACCGTCGGCAGGGGCAGCAGGTGCTTCGCGCGCTCCCGGCGCCGCGAGGGCACCGTCACCGTGATGCCACGGGCCGCCAGCGACGCCACCAGATGCCGGCCGACGAACCCGGAGCCCCCCAGGACCAGAACGTTGTCCAGCTTCACGGCGTGTTGGCCGCGGCCTCCGAGTCGTCTTCCTCGAGCGGCTCGCCGGCCGCTCGCGCCGGCACGGTGCCCAGCCGCGCCTTGATCGGCGTGGCCGACTTGGTCAGCACCGCGGAGTAAAACACCGAGTTCGCCATCACCTTCTTCACGTAGTCGCGCGTCTCGCCGAAGGGAATCGTTTCAGCGTAGATCGCGCCTTCGAGGGGCTTCGCGTCGCGCCAGCGGCGCGCGCGCGAGGGGCCGGCATTGTAGGCGGCGGATGCGAGCACCGGGTGCCCGAGCTGGTCGAGCACCATCCGCATGTAGCCCGCGCCGAGGTTGACGTTGGTCTTGATCTCGGTGACGTCCTTCGGCCGGAAGTTGCGCATGCCGACCTTCTTCGCCACGAGCTTCGCGGTCTTCGGCATCACCTGCATCAGGCCGGCGGCGCCGACGCCGGAGCGCGCGTCGGTGACGAAGCGGCTCTCCTGGCGCGCGAGCCCGAGGACCCAGGCTTCGTCGAGGTTGTAAGTCTTCGCGTACTGGCTGAACACCTCGTAGTACGGCACGGGATAGCGCAGGTCGAAGTTGTGCGTGCGCACCGTGCGGTCGGCGGTATGGATGGCGCGGTCGTTGACCCCTTCGCGGCGTGCGAGCTCGGCTGCGGCAAGCAGCCGCTTGTCGTCGAAATGCCGGATGGTGAAGAGCCACTCGCGCACTCCCTCGGTGCGCATTCCCAGGCGGATCAGCTCGAGCGAGCGCGCGAGGCCGGAATTGGCCCGCGCTTTGGCGACGTCATCATCGGCCGGGGTGTAGCCGGCAACCGGGACCGTGCCGACGTAGCCCAGCTCCTCGTTGGCGAGGAGGCCATAGAAGTCGGTCTGGCCGGCGATGCGCAGGTAATAGGCGCGGCTGCCCGTGGCTTCGCCCTGCGCGGCGAGCGCCCGGCCATACCAGTACGTCCAGGCGGCCTCGCGCCGCTGCTCGGGCGACATGCGATCGATCGCCTCACGCACCGTCTGCCATGCGCCGCGGCGCAGCGCAGCGCGCGCCTTCCAGGCGAGCTGCTGATCGTCGAGCCGCGCGTCATCGGCGCGCGCGAACCACCGGAGCGCATTCTCGTGATGGACCCGCGCCCCTTCCAGCGCTACGCGTCCCCACAGGTAGCGCACGTCCTCTTCGGGCAGCTCCTTCGCAAGCTCGCCTTCGAGCATCGCGGCCACCGTTTCGGGGTCGTTGCGCGCCTGGCGCAGCGCGCCGAGCACCACGACCTCCTTGGTCGCGCGCTTGTCCATGCTCCGCGGCAGCTTGGCGAGCAGCCGCTTCGGCTGGCGAGCGGCCTCGGCGAGCATGCGCTCGTCCGGGGCTTCGTCCTTGGGCAGGTAGCCGAGCGCGGTCTTCGCCGCGGTGATCTGCCCGTCCTCGAAGAGCTCGCGCACGCGCAGCCACACGTCGGGAACCTGGATGCGGTTGCGCTCCCACATGAGCGTTGCGAGCTTCTCGCAGCCCTCGGGCAGTTCGACCGGGTAAACCCACATCTCCTGCGCCTCGGCAAGCGCGGATTCGTCGCCGCGCGAGACGCGCGAGAGCCAGGCATAGCAGCGGATCTCGATATCGTCGCGGGCGTACTCGGCCGCCTCGCGGTCGAATTCCTTCCAGTCGCCGCGCTTGCCGAGCACCTTGAGCCAGTCGCCTCGCATGCGCTCGCCGACGTAGGTATTGCCGTAGGAGGAGAAAAACGCCTTGACCTCCGCGGTCTGGGCGTCCTCCAGCTTGAGCGAAAGGCGCATGTACTCGATCCAGGGCGTCAGGACATGGCCCTCGATCTTCTGGGCATGGCTCGCGAGCTTGATCGGGTTGCCCATGCGGTACGCATCGAACACCCCCATGATGTGGAAGTCGGCGTCCTTCCCGGTCGGGGCGGCAAAGACCCCTGCCGGCAGAAGCATCGCCAGCAACAGTCCGGGGAGTAAACTCAGTGAGCCCAACTTTGAGCCCAACTTCTTTAAAATCATGGGGTAACCGAGCATAGCACAGCGATGGACGGCGACACGTTAAAAAGCTGGCGTAAGGGGGAGCGCGAGCGGCTCATCCGCGAGCGCTCGGCGCTCGACCCGGTGACCCTTGAGCAGTGGCGGCATCGCATAGATGGGTTCTTGGAGCGCTCGTTTCCCGGCCTGGCCGGCCGGCGGGTGGCCTTTTGCTGGCCGATCCGCAACGAATACGACGCGCGGCACCTGGCAAGAACGCTTCGCGAGCGCGGTTCGTTGACGGCGCTACCGGTAGTCGTCGCGCCCAGGCAGCCGCTCGTCTTCCGTGAGTGGCATCCGGGCGTCGAGCTCGCCAAGGGCGCACTCGACATTCCGTACCCGGTCGGCTCGCGCGAGGTCGCGCCCGAGGCGGTGCTGCTGCCGATGAACGGCTGGGACGCGCAAGGCTACCGCCTCGGCTATGGCGCCGGCTTCTTCGACCGCACCCTGGCCAGCCTCGCCAAGCGGCCGGTGGTGATCGGCATCTCCTACGAGCTTGCGCGCCTCGACACCATCCACCCGCAGCCCTGGGACGTGCCGGTCGATTACGTGGTCACGGAACGCGGCGTCTACCGGCGCGACCCGGAAGGCCTCGCGTTCCTGGGCGAACCGCAGTCCGGGGACGAGCCGAGTGTCTTGTCTTCGCCCGTTTGTTACGCAGGTGAAGTGAGAAGAGAACCTTAAATCGTGAAAATCGGGGTCAGACCCCGATTTTCGTAGGCATTAAAGCAGGAAGAGCTTGTAGGCCGGATTCCCGGTCTCATCCGCGTACGGGTAGCCGACTTTCCTGAGGAAAGTCCGGAACTGGCTCAGCTCCGCGCGCGGCACCTGCATGCCGACGAGCACGCGGCCGTAGTCGGCCCCCTGGTTGCGGTAGTGGAAGAGGCTGATGTTCCAGTCGCCGCGCATGCTCTCGAGGAAGCGCAGCAGCGCGCCCGGCCGCTCCGGGAATTCGAAGCGGTAAAGCAGCTCGGGCGAGGGCGCGCTTTTTACAAACGACGCGCGTCCTCCCACCATGTGACGCAGGTGGGTCTTCGCCATCTCGTTGTCGGAGAGGTCGAGCGTGCGCAATCCCTGGCGGCGCAGGCTCCGCACGATGCGCGCGGTCTCCTCGCGCGCACGCACCTCGATGCCCACGAACACGTGCGCGTCGTTCGAATCGGCGATGCGGTAGTTGAACTCCGTGACGTTGCGCCCGCCGAGCGCGGCGCAGAACTTGCGGAAGCTCCCCGGACGCTCGGGAATGGTGACCGCGAGAATCGCCTCGCGGTGCTCGCCGAGCTCGGCTTCTTCGGCGATGAAGCGCAGGCGGTCGAAGTTGGTGTTTGCGCCGGAGGCGACCGCGACGAGCGTCCGGTCGCGCGCGCCGTTGCGATCGACCCAGGCCTTCGCGCCGGCAACCGAGAGCGCCCCGGCCGGCTCGAGCACCACGCGCGTGTCCTCGAACACGTCCTTGATCGCCGCGCACATCTCGTCGGTGTCGACGAGCACCATGTCGTCGACGAAGCGGCGGCAAAGCCGGAAGGTCTCCTTACCCACTTCCTTCACTGCGACGCCGTCGGCGAAAAGGCCCACCTGGTCGAGCCGCACGCGCCGGCCCTTCTTCAGCGAGCGCGTCATCGCGTCGGCGTCCACCGGCTCGACCCCGATCACCTTCACCGACGGCCGCACCCGCTTCACGTAGGCTGCGATGCCCGAAATCAGGCCGCCGCCGCCCACCGGCACGAAGATCGCGTCCGGGGTGGGCTGCTGGCGCAGGATCTCCATGCCGATCGTGCCCTGCCCCGCGATCACCTCGGGGTCGTCATAGGGATGCACGAACACGAGGCCGCGCTTTTTCTTCAGCTCCATGGCCTTGGCGTAGGCGTCGGTATACGAGTCGCCGTGCAGCACCACCTGTGCCCCGCGCGCTACCACCGCGTCCACCTTGATGCGCGGCGTCGTCACCGGCATCACGATGACCGCGCGGCAGCCCAGGCGCTGCGCCGCGAGCGCGACGCCCTGCGCGTGATTCCCCGCGCTCGCCGCGATCACCCCGCGCTGCAGCCGCTTCCGTGGCAGGCCCGCCATCTTGTTGTAGGCGCCGCGCAGCTTGAACGAGAATACCGGCTGCAGGTCCTCGCGCTTGATGAACAGGCGGTTGCGCATGCGCTTGGAGAGCGCTGCGGCGAGCTCGAGCGGCGACTCGATCGCCACGTCGTAGACGCGCGCCTTGAGCACCCGCTCCAGATAATCGTTCTTCACCATCGCCCCCGGGAGGCGGCGAATTTAGCATGGCGGAACTCCTCGGCCTCGCCGCGACCTGCTTTCTCGCCGCGACCCTGCTGCCGTTTCCCTCCGAAGGCGCGCTGCTCGCCTACCTGCACCTGCGCCCAGGGCACGCCGCCCTCGCGGTCGCGGTCGCCACCGTCGCCAACACCGCCGGCGGCATGACCTCCTACCTCGTCGGGCGCCTGCTCCCGCAACGCTCGCCCGATGCGCGCGCCCTCGCCTGGGTGCGCCGCCACGGCGCCCCGATCACCTTCCTCGCCTTCCTTCCGATCATCGGCGACGCCCTCTGCGTCGCCGCCGGCTGGCTCCGCATCCACTGGCTCGCCGCCCTCGCCTTCAGCGCCGCCGGCCGCCTCGCGCGCTATGCGGTAGTCGCCCTCGTCTCCTAGGCGACTGTCACATTTCTTCGCCCGGCGAATCAGCGCCTTGTGCCCGTTTGCACCCGGATATCCTGGCCACGCTTGGGACAAGTGACTGATTCATTTGTCTACCCCACCGACCTGCGCCAAGATATCCGGACAGTGATTCTGAGTATTTAACGTTACATGGCAGAACGAATGGAGTCGCCGAGTGATTAAGGACAAGGTGTTCGCTAAGGAGGTCGTCGAGCTCTTGTTCGAGTGCTCCGACCGTCTCGACGAATCGGTTGCCCGCGCAAAGAAGGTCTGTTCGGAGGCAGAGTTCCTGGCGTACCGCGAAGCTGTCGGAGAGGTTATGGGCAAAACCTTCGACCAGTTACTTCTTCCAATCTTTGCGGCTCATCCCGAGCTCAAGCCCAAAGACCTCCAATGACGGGACGCCCTGTGCACGTGAGCCGCGACCGAGCAGAAGACGCAGCTCTAGTCGACGTGATACGCGAGCTCTGGTGTGATTGGGATCCGATAGGCTGTTTGACTTCGGCAGATTGGCCACGGGACGAGTACGACAGCTATCTGGAACCCTCCCTATCGCTCTTGCAGCGTGGCGCCTCGACACGCGCATTGACCGAATATCTCGAGTGGGCCGCTTACCGGAATATGGGACTATCCGTGACGAAGGTGCCGCCGGCTACCTTTGCGCGACAGCTTGTGGCTTGGTGGGAGGCACACAGCAGAGGGGGGCAGCGTGCAAACTAGCCGCGTGTGACGTGCGCGGCGACGCACAGCCAGCGGCCGTTGCGGCGCTGGTACACATCCGTGTAACGGCCGCCGCCGGGCGTGCCCTCCGGCTTGGCGTACGAAGTGCGCCCGTGGATGACCGCCGTGTCGCCGAGGATGCGCACGTCGACTTCCCTCGCCTCCAGGCCGGAGATCTTCACGGGTGCGGCACTTGCGCGCAGGAACTGCTCGAGATCGAGGTACGACCCGTCGCCGTTGCTGCACATGAACTCCGGCGCCAGGAATTGCCGGAACGCCGCTACATCGGAATGCTGCACCGAGCGGATGTAGAGGGCGTTGAGCTCCAGCAGCTTCTCCAGGTCGGGGGTGGTCTTCGGGTTCGCGCTCATGGAGTACCTCCTTGGTTGAAGGGAATGCTAGGCGTTCGCCGCCCCCGCGCCGCGCATATTCTTCGTGCCAGCCGCGCGCGCCGTTCCTGCTTCAGGCGCGTCCATGCGGGTATGCTCCCCACGACATGAAGAACCTGAGCGGCATCCCATCCATCCAGTACCTCGCCGCTTTCGAGGCCGCCGCGCGCCTGGGCAGCTTCGAGCGCGCCGCCGGCGAGCTCGCGGTATCGCAAAGCGCGGTCAGCCACCGCGTGCGCTCGCTCGAGAAGCAACTCGGCCGGCGCCTGTTCGAGCGGCGCGACCGCGGCGTACGCCTGACCCTCGCGGGGCACGAGTATCTGGAGGTGGTGCGCGGCGCTCTGCGCGGCCTCGCCGAGTATTCCGGCCACCGCCGCTCGCGCCGCCGGCAGAAGGCGCTGCGTGTAGGGGTGCCGCCGGCCTTTGCGCGCGAGCTGCTGGTGCCCTGCGTCGGCGAGTTCCACGCGCGCCACCCCGAGGTGTCGCTCGAGCTGGTGGTGTCGATCCCGTTCCAGGAAGTGCAGGACGGCGACACCGACCTCGACGTGCGCTTCGGCTCGGGCGAGTACGACGACGGCGAGGCGACGCTGCTCCTCAACGAGCCGATGTTCCCGGTGTGCACGCCCGACTATGCGCAGCGCACGAAGCTCGAAGCGCCGCAGGACCTTGCGCGCGCCGTGCTGCTCCGCTGCCCGCTCGACCCGTGGAAACCCTGGTTCGAGGCGGCGCGCCTGGATTGGCCCGAGCCCGACAGCGGCCCGCGCTTCAACGACGCCGGCATGATGACGGAGGCCGCTCTCGCCGGCCAGGGCGTGGCCCTCGGCACGCCGCGCCTCGTCGCGCGCTGGCTCCGGTCCGGCGAGCTGCGCCGGCTTTTCGAAATCGAGGCGGCCTGCCCTTACGCCTATTTCATCGTGCGCCGGCGCAAAGCCGAGGCGGCCGAGGCGGGCCTGTTCGTGGACTGGCTCGGCGAGCTGGTCGGGCGCGACCCGGGGCGCGAGCCTGCCGCCGCGCAGACGAAGAAAACGCTGCGCGCCGTCTGACGCGTTCGAGTGGCCGATCTCTCTACCTCTTCTCTGTTCCTGGGTCTACTGTTCGGCTCGGTTGGCCTCGGCTTTTTCATCTATGGCAGGAAGCAGCGCACCATCGTTCCATTGCTCTGCGGGTTGGCCCTGATGGTCGTGCCGTACTTGATCCCGAACGCGTTGCTTCTGTTTGCTGCTGGTGCGGTCTTGGTCGCCGTCCCCTACTTCGTGAGGCTCTGACCCGTGCGTCGGCGCGTGGCAACGTTCCGCCGCATCACCAGGCGTGATGATCCGGGAAAGCTGGCCGCCACTGCGGCCCAATACCAGGGGCTACTGACCGAAGCGCTTGCGATAGCCAGAAGAAAGGCGGGGAAGAAACCAAAGCTCATTCGCGACATCCTCGCCACGGGGACGGCGGAAGGATTGAACAGCGGCCGGGATGCGAAATATGCGGTGGTGAGTTACCGAGCGCCGAAGTACAAGCGCACTTGGCTGAGCCTGATCGGATGGCAGTATCTTCGGGACTCGACCGCTGAGGACTGGGCCGACTCGATGATCGAAACGGTGGAGGCCAATGTCCGAATGACGCATACGGACTCATGGCCCCAACCTCCTGCACATCGCTCGGGGACCGGGAACGCCTCTCGCACTTCGCAGCAAAAACGGAATGTCAGGCGTGCGAAGGCCGAGGGGCGCCCCGCCGTCGAGGCGTGGCTGGAGCGTGTCAAGCCCGAGCTGCAGCCGCTCGTGCGCCGGATCGACCGGCTCATCCTGGAGGCGATGCCGCACGTGGTGTGCGCCGTGAAGTGGGGCGTGCCGTTCTATGGCCTGACGGGCCAAGGCTGGATCGCAGGCGTCAACTCGTTCAAGGCGCACGTCAAGCTGGTGCTCTTCGCGGGCAGCGCGCTCAAGCCGGCCCCGCCGCAGGGCAAGCGGAAGAACTCCATCGACTACCACTCCGAGGAGGAGCTCGACGAGAAGCAGCTCAAGGCGTGGCTGCGGCAAGCGAAGAAGCTCCCGGGCTGGGGTCGCGTGTAATCAAGCGTCGTCCGCGGCGCTGTCAATTCGAACCGTAGGCGGCGAGGAGCCCGAAATGTATGCTTTGTCATCACGCAAGTGGAGAGCACGTAATGCGATCGTCGTCATCGTTGCCACGCTCCTGATGTGTCCGCTCGCCGCATCGGCGCAGTTGAAGGTGCTGATATCGGGTGGCTTCTCGGGCCCGTACGAGCAGCTCTCGCCGGAGTTCGAGCGGACGACGGGGATCAAGGTCGCGACCGGTTCGGGTTCGTCGCAGGGAACGGGGCCGCAGACCATCGGGGCGCAGCTCGCGCGCGGCGTGCCTACCGACGTGGTCATCCTGTCCAGGGAGGGCCTCACGGAGCTGATCGCAGCGCACCGCATCGCCGCCGGAACAGACGTGGACCTGGCGCGTACGCCCATCGGCGTGGCCGTGCGCGCGGGCGCTCCGAAACCCGACGTGAGCACGGTCGAGGCCTTCAAGCAGGTCGTGCTGAAGGCCCGGCTCGTTGCCGTCCCGAGCAGCACGAGCGGCATCTTTCTCAGGGACGAGGTCTTTCCGCGGCTTGGGATCGCCGACAAGGTCCGCTTGACGCTCACGCCCCGCGGCACGGGCGCGGCGGCCATGGTCGCGGCGGGTGAAGCGGACATCGGGCTCCTGCCGGTCAGCGAAATCGTGCACGCTCCGGGGGTCGAGCTCGCGGGCGTGATCGCCGAGGAGATCCAGCTGAACCAGATATTCTCGGCAGCGGTCGTGGCGGGATCGAAGGAGCTCGAGGCGGCGAAGCGGCTGATTGCGTTCCTCGCTTCCGAGCGCGCATCCGAGGTGATCCGGAAGGGCGGGATGGAGCCGCTCGCGAAAGGCCGCCCCTACTGACCATGCGAAAGCTCATCTCTTCCGGATCGCGGTTCGAACCTCGCATCGGCTTTTCCCGGGCGGTGCGGGTGGGACCCATCGTTGCTGTGTCAGGCACCGCGCCGATTGCCGCGGATGGCAGCGTGGCGGCACCGGGCGACGTCTACGGACAGACGCGGCGCTGTCTCGAAATCATTGCTCGGGCGATAGGCGAAGCCGGACTCGGCCTGCAGAATGTCATCCGCACGCGGGTCATGCTCACGGACATCTCGCGCTGGGAAGAAGCGGCGCGCGCGCACGGCGAGGTCTTTTCCGGCGTGAAGCCCGCGTGCACGTTCGTGGAAGTCAGCCGCTTGATCGATCCGGGCTGGTTGGTGGAAATAGAGGCGGATTGTGTCGCCGACCTTGATTCCGGTTGAGACTCCCGACCAGCGCGAAGCGGCACGCGCGCTGCTCGTCGAATACCTGCGATGGGTCGGCGAGATCGCGCGGTCGAGCTATGGGCTGTCCTTCGACATCGAGGCGATGGCGCGCTCGGATATCGAGGACCGCTCGAAGTTCTATCCGCCGACCGGGCGCTTCTATCTCGTTCGGCACGATGAGCGCGACATCGGCGTCGGCTGCCTCAAGCGGCTGGCGCAGGGTGTCGGAGAGACCCAGAGGATGTACATCCAGCCGCACGTGCGCCGCATCGGCGCCGGCCGCGCCCTGGTCGAGCGGCTGGTCAGCGACGCGAGGGAACTCGGCTATACGAAGGTGCGACTCGAGAGCCTGCGCGCGCTCGCGGCCGCGCACACTCTGTATCGTTCGGTCGGCTTCGTGGAGGTCGAGCCATATGCCGACAACAGCATGGTCGCGTACCAGGACCCGGCGACGCTGGACGCGTACCGCAGGAGCGCGATCTTCATGGAGCTCTCGCTCTGATATCAGTGGCGGTGACGCAAGGGGCCTATTACCTCGTTTCGGGGGCCTGGTCCGTGGTCCATATCGATTCGTTCCAGAAGGTGACCGGCCGGAAGACGGACCTGTGGCTGGTCAAGACCGTCGGGCTGCTGCTCGGGGCCATCGGCGCCGGCTTGCTCGTCGCCGCCTCCAGCCGGCAATTCGCCCCGGAAATCGTCTTCATCGCCATGGGGAGCGCCGCCGCTCTGCTTGGCATCGAACTGGTTTATGTTATCAAGCGGGTCATCTCGCCGATCTACCTGGCCGATGCCCTGGTGGAGCTCGGCTTTCTGATCGGGTGGGCCGCATACTTGATGTGAGGTTCAGGCCATGATTGCCGTCGAAATACAGGTCAACGGGCAGCTCGTCGCGACCTGCGGCGCCGACGCGGTGCGCCAGCTCGTCGCCAAGGCAGCCGCCCGGGTACTCGCCGATTCCGCGTCTTCCGATGCAGGGCCCGCCGCGGATACGCGCTCAGCGGACCGCGGCATCGATGAGCTGCTGGACTGGGTCAGCAGCCGGATCGCCGTCGGCGATGATGTGACCCTCAGGTTCGTCCAAGGCGCAGCGGCGCGAGCAAGCGGCGGCTGATCGACGAGCCGAGAATGACTCTGCAATCCGCGGTCGAGGTTTTTCTCGCGGTCGCGGCGTTGCTGCTGCTCGGCCGCGACCTGCGGCGCGCGTGGCGGGACGAATTGAGACGCCCGATCTCGCTCCTGGTTGCCGCGCTCGTTACGGCATTGCTGATCGGCACGCTCGCTCGCGAGCCTTATCCGAGCCCGTGGTGGCTGCTCCTTCCCACCGTCATTCTCGCCTGGGAGGTCGCGCGCGGCTGGCGGCAGACGCCGCGCTGCCATGTGTGGGAGGCGGGCGTCGCGGCATTCACCGCGGCGCTGCTCTTCGCCGTGGCGGGCCTGGCCATGCGCGCAGAAGGCACTACGACCACGCTGCTCGGCGTCGCGGCGGTGGCCGGAATGCTGGGGCTCGGCCTGCTGTGGCGCTCGCGCCGGACCGAGCCGCGGCCCTCGCGAAGCGAGGATCCGGATCATTACGAGCGCCGCGGAGCGCAGCGCAAACGCAGGTAGGATGCGGCATGGCATCCGCGAGAACGCGCCCCGAATTCCATGAATGGCGCCCGCACCCCTGGCACGGCCTCGAGGCCGGCCGCGAGGTGCCGCTCTCGGTGAACGCCTATATCGAGATCACGCCATTCGACCTCATCAAGTACGAGGTCGACAAGACGAGCGGCTATGTGAAGGTCGACCGGCCGCAGCGCACTTCTTCGCAGCCGCCGTCGCTCTACGGCTTCATCCCCAAGACCTACTGCGGCGCCGCGGTGGCGGCGCTCTGCCCGGGGGCGCAGCGCGGCGACGGCGATCCGCTCGACATCTGCGTGCTCTCCGAGCGGCCGATCACGCGCGCGGAGATCATCGTCCCCGCACGCGTAGTCGGCGGCCTGCAGCTCCTCGACCGCGGCGAGGCCGACGACAAGATCATCGCGGTGGTCGAAGGCGACCTGGTATGGAGCGCTGCGACCGATCTCGCCAACCTGCCGCCGATCCTGATCGAGCGGCTCCAGCACTACTTCGAGACCTACAAGCTCGTCCCGGGCGAGAAGGCACAGATCGCGGTGCAGCTCGCTTATGGGGTGCGGCACGCGGCAAAAGTCGTCGAGGCTGCGGTCGCCGACTATCAGGCGTTGCTCGCGCAGGGTTAAACGCATGGCGGGTCGGGCGGGCAACCCCTACGCAGCGCCGAAGGTGAGCGTATCCGATGCCGCCCCCAGGCTCGGAATCGGCACGCGCGCGGCTCGGGCGCTCGCATTCGTCGGCAATGCCTTTCTGCTGCTGTTGCCGCTCTTCTTCCTCTTCTCGAACCGCCGGCTCGATACGGGCTTCTTCGTCATGGCGGGATACTGCGCATTGGTGGCGGCCGCCAGCACCATGGCGCTCGCATTCCGCGACCGCTTTTCATTCTGGGCCGGGCTCAGCGTCGACGCCCTCGGCCTGGTGCTCGTCGCGGTGCTGCTCGCCTACCTCGTCGCGAGCGGCGACTCCGATTGGGTGGCGCTCTTCATCCTGGCCGTGCCGACGGCGCTGAATCTCCTCGCGATCCTGCTGGTGCGCCGCGCCCGCGGCCCGTCGGACGACACGTTCGCGATGCGAAGATGATGGAAAGCCTGCTCGCCGTGCTCAGCATCGCCGGCGCGATCGCGCTCGGGGCCATGAGCCCGGGACCGAGCTTCGTCCTCGTGGCGCGCACATCCGTCGCGCGCTCGCGGGCCGACGGCCTTGCGATGGCGCTCGCCATGGGCGTCGGCGGCGTGCTTTTCGCCGTGCTTGCGCTGGCGGGTGTGCATGTCGTGCTCTCGACGGTGCCGGTGCTCTATGGGGTCCTCAAGGTGCTGGGCGGCATCTACCTCGTCTATCTCGCATGGATGCTGTGGCGGCACGCCGCCAGGCCGATCGAGCTCGAGAAAGCGCTAACCGGATCGCGGCGCTCGTTCTGGCTCGGCCTTGCGACGCAAGTGAGCAACCCCAAGACTGCAGTGGTGTACGCAAGCGTGTTCGTGTCGCTGCTGCCGAAGGAGATGCCGCTGTGGGCGATGCTCGTCCTGCCGGTCTTGATCTTCTGCATCGAGGCCGGCTGGTACTCGATTGTCGCGCTCGCGCTCTCCTCGCCGGCGCCGGCGGCAGCCTACCTGCGCTGGAAGCGCTGGATCGACCGCGCTGCCGGCGGAGTCATGGGACTGCTGGGAGTGAAACTCACCTTCATGCGGCCTGAAGCTTAGCCATCGCGAGGGCGAGCATCTTCAGGCCGTGGTTGCGGAAGTTGACCTGGACGCGCACGTCCGAGCCCTGGCCCTCCAGGTCGACGATCACCCCCGCGCCGAACTTCGGATGCGTGACGTTCTGGCCGATGCGGAATCCGTCGACCTCGCGCGCCTGCGGCTTCCGCGGGAAGGGCGTGTGCGTCTGGCGTGAAAAATCGGGCTGGAACGCCTTCTGCCTGGAAAGCCGCGGCGTCAGCCACTTCATGAGCTGCTGGGGAATCTCCTCGAGGAAGCGCGAAGGGATGTTGTAGCGCGTCTGCCCGTGCAGCATGCGCGTTTGAGCGTGCGACAGGTACAGGCGGTTTCGCGCCCGCGTGATCGCGACATAGGCAAGGCGCCGCTCTTCCTCCAGCCCGTCGCGCTCCATCACGCTCTGCTCGTGCGGGAAGAGGCCCTCCTCGAGGCCGGTGAGGAACACGACGTCGAACTCCAGGCCCTTCGCCGAATGCACCGTCATCATCTGCAGCGCGTCCTGGCCCTCGCCCGCCTGGTGCTCGCCCGCCTCGAGGGCGGCATGCGTCAGGAAAGCGCTGAGCGGATCGAGCGCCTCGCCCGATTCGGTTTCGCGCTCTTCCTGGGTGAAGGCGGCGGCCGCGGCGACCAGCTCCTCCAGGTTCTCGATGCGGTCGGCGCCTTCGCGCTCGGTCTTGTAGTGCTCGATCAGGCCGCTGCGGGCGATCGCCACTTCCACCGTCTCGGGAAGCGGCAGTCCCTGCACCTCGGCGCGCAGATCGTCGAGCAGCTTCTGGAAAGCGGCGGCTTTTGTGCCACCGGCCGCTTTCATCAACGAGGTGTTTTGTTGTCTGGCCGCATCCTGAAGCTGTTCCACCGTGCGCCCGCCGATGCCGCGCGCCGGGAAGTTGACCACCCGCAGGAAGGCGTTGTCGTCGTCGGGCGCCGCGACCAGCCGCAGGTACGCGAGCGCGTGCTTGATCTCGGCGCGCTCGAAGAAGCGCAATCCGCCGTACACCCGGTAGGCGATGCCGCGCGAGAAGAGCGCGTGCTCGACCACGCGCGACTGGGCGTTGGAACGATAGAGCACCGCGATATGCGAAAGGCGCGTGCCGTCGCGCGCGAGCGCCTCCACCTCCCCGACCAGCCAGCGCGCCTCGTCGTTGTCCGACTCGCCCTCGAACACCCGCAGGAGCTCGCCCTTGCCCGCCGAAGTCCACAGGTTCTTGCCCAGGCGGTTGCGGTTGTTCGAGATGAGGGCATTGGCGGCGTCGAGGATGTTGCCGTGGGAGCGGTAGTTCTGCTCGAGGCGCACCACGTTCCTCACCTTGAAGTCGCGCTCGAAGTCGGCCATGTTGCCGACGTTGGCGCCGCGGAAGGTATAGATCGATTGGTCGTCGTCGCCTACCGCGAAAACGAGCGACCCGCCGCTTTGCGGCGGCCTCGGATGGCCCGACAGGAGCTTGAGCCAGCGGTACTGCAGGCGGTTGGTGTCCTGGAATTCGTCCACCAGGAGGTAGCGGAAGCGCTGCGAATAGTGCTCGCGCAGGAGTTCGTTTCGGGACAGTAACTCGAAACACCTGAGAAGAAGTTCGGCGAAATCGACCACGCCTTCGCGCTGGCATTGCTCGTCGTACGCGGCGTAGAGGCCAGCGTAGCCCTTCGTGGTCTCGTCGGTGACGCGCACCTCGCGCGCCCGGATGCCCTCCTCCTTCTGGCCGTTGATGAAGTACATGAGCTCACGCGGCGGGAAGCGCTCCTCGTCGACGTTCATGCTTTTCGCCAGGCGCTTGATCGCGGCGAGCTGGTCCTGCGAGTCGAGGATGGTGAAGGCCTGCGGCAGGCCCGCCTCGGCGTGATGCATCCGCAGCATGCGGTTGGCGAGGCCGTGGAAGGTACCGATCCACATGCCGCGCGGACTGGCCGGAAGCATGGCGGTGACGCGCGTGAGCATCTCGCGCGCCGCCTTGTTGGTGAACGTGACCGCGAGGACATTCGCCGGTGCGGCGCGGCCGCCCTTGATCAGCCAGGCGATGCGCGTGGTGAGCACGCGGGTCTTGCCGCTACCCGCGCCGGCGAGGATGAGCGCGTGCTCGTCTGGCGCCGTGACGGCGGCTAGCTGCTCGGGATTGAGGTGCTCGAGGTGAAGCGACAAGGCCCGGATTATAAACGCCGGCCGCGTTCTGCCCGGCGCCGAGCTATGCGTCCAGACGCAGCCCGAGGCGGTTCGCGGCGAGCAACGCCTGAGTGCGGCTCGATACGCCGAGCGCGCGCAGCACCGCGCTCACGTGGATCTTCGTGGTGTTCTCGGAGATGTCGAGCTTTCGCGCGATGAGCTTGTTCGGCAGGCCCTTGAGCAGCAGTCCGAGCACCTCCCACTGCCGCGCCGAGAGACCGAGGTCGGCCGCCGTCTTGGACGGCGCTGCGACCGGCGCGTGCTCTCCGGCCTCGCGGGCCTTGAGCGCCTCCACCGGCACATAGATGCCTCCGGAGGCGACCAGGCGCACCGCGCCGAGGAGGACGTCGCGCGGCGAGGTCTTGGGGATGTAACCCATGGCGCCGAGGTCGAGCGCCCTGAGCACGCTCGCCGTGTCATCCGAGCCCGACACGACGACCACGGGCAATGCAGGCAGGCTGTGGCGAATCCTCTCGAGGGCCTGGAGGCCGGAGCAGTCGGGCAGGCCGAGGTCGAGCAGACACAGGTCGAAGCTCGCCTGCTCCGCGCGAGCAATCGCGCTCCGCAGGTTCGCCGCGGTCTCCACTTCCGTGGCGCGGTCGAGCGTGCGCATGGCGAGGACGATGGCGTCTGCCATCAGGGGATGATCGTCGACGACGAGAATGCGCATCGTGTTCTCCTAGCCCTGGAGCAGCCTGGCGAAGTAGTCGTTCAGCATGCGTCCCCGCGGATCGAAGCGCCGCCGGACCTCTTCGAATCTCGACAGGCGCTCGCCTAAAGCCCTCGCCACGAGCTCGCGCGTCAGGTGCGGCGTCTGGTTGAACAGCGGCACCCCGCCCCAGTCGTTGCAGGCGCGCTCGTTGAACGCCTTGAGGAACTCGTGCCATCCAGGCTCGACGCCGCTCCCGATCGGGTCGAGCGTCCAGACGTCTCCTGCATGGGAGTAGGAAAGCGGCGAGCTCTGGTCCTGGCTGATGTGGTAGCTCACGTGCGGCAATATGGTGCGCAGCCCCGCGGCCTGCTCGCTGCGGCAGAACTCGAGGTACTGGCGCAGGACGCGCGGAAACTCGGCGGCCGGGAACGCCCACATGCTGAAGGTAAAGTGCTCTGCGCCTTGCCTGAAGTCCACGATCTGGCTGACCGGGTCGATCGAGTCGAGATCCACTCGATCGAGGAATTCGCGCACCACCTTCTGCTCGATCTCGCGCAGCACCGCCTCGAGGAACGGCAGCTTCTGGGCGAAGTGCGCCGCGCGGTGCAGTCCCTCGCGCCAGAAGAAATTGCGCGCCTCGAGGCGAGCCGAGGTTTCGCGGCCTTCCTTGGCGCCGACCTTCTGGCGCCGCTCCAGCACGATGCGCGGCGGCCGGTGGTAGGGGAAAAGGTAGAGGAACAGCGCGTTGTCGCGCTGTAGATCCGGGGCGCGCTCGGTGAACTCCTCGAGGCTCATCTCGTCGTGGTTCAGCGAAATGAACTGGTGGTCGAACGCCTGGAAGGTGAGCTCGGTGACGATGCCGAAGAGGCCGTAGCTGCAGCGCAGGGCGGCGAAATCGGGGTCGCCTTCCTTCAGGTCGCGCACCTCGCCCTGCGGCGTGACGAGGCGCATGCCGATGACGTCGTGGCAGACCTGCCCCGGCTCGCCGGGAAACGAGGAATCCTTGGTCGCGCCGCACGCCGCCGCGCCCATGGTGAGCGTGCCGAGCTCGGTGTTCACGCGGAACTGCAGGCCGTGCGGGCGCAGCTGGTGCGCCGCCTCGAAGAAGGTCAGGCCGGCCGGCACCTTCACCGTCTTCGCCACCGAATCGACCTCGATTTCGCCGCTGAACCGGGTCATGTCGACGGCGGTACCGAAGCTCCCCGGCTGGCCGGGAACCTCGGCCGCCATGCAAGCGGTCATCGAGTGGCGCGAGCCCATGGGCCGGACCGGCGACGGAAAGCGCGCCGGGTCGGTGAGGATGGCGCGGACCTCCTCGACGCTCGACGGCGTCTCGCAGGCGCGCTCGAAGCACTGGATGTCGCCGAACCAGTTGCGGTTGCCAAGGTCGGCCTTCATGACTGCCCCTGGATGAGTTGGCGCATGGCGCTGCGCAGCCGCGCCGGCATCACCGGCTTGTGCAGCAGCGGATAGCCGCTCTCCTGCGCTTCGCGCAGGCGATCGGGCGCGGTGTCGCCGGTGATCACGAGCGCCGGCACCGCCCTTCCGATCTGCTCGCGCAGCCGGCCGATGGTCTCGATGCCCGAGGCATGGCGCCGCAGCCGGTAGTCGACGATCACGAGGTCGGGCGGCCGCGCCCGGCTCACCTGCTCCTCGGCTTCTTCCGGCGTCGCCGCGGTGATCACTTCGCAGCCCCAGCCGTCCAGCAGGCGCCGCATGGCGTCGAGCACCGAGACCTCGTCGTCGAGAACCAGCACCCGGCAGCCGCGCAGGTCGGTGTCCTTGCCAGGGCCTGCAGCAGGCGCTGCCGTGCGCCGGGCCTCCGCGGAGCGCGGCAGGTAGATCGAGAAGCGCGATCCGCACCCGACGACCGAGCGCACTTCGATGCGATGACCGAGCAGCCCCGCCACACGCCTGACGATGGCGAGCCCGAGGCCCAGGCCCCGGCGGCGGTCGCGCTCCGGGTTACCGAGCTGGTGGAACTCGAGGAAGATCTCCTCGAGCGATTCGGCCGGGATGCCGGGCCCGCTGTCGATCACGTCGATGCGGATCGAATCGCCCCGGGCACGCGCAGCGACGAGCACGCGGCCGCGGTTCGTGTAGCGCAGCGCGTTCGAGACCAGGTTGGCGAGGATGCGCTGGAGCATCGCCGGGTCGGACACGCCCACGGCGCGCGTCGGGCGCACCCGCAGCTGGTTGCCGGTCAGCCTCGCGACCGGCTGGTGCTCCGCGTTCAGCCGCTGCAGCAGCGCCCCCAGGTCCACCGGGCCGACCTCGGGCCGCACCACGCCGGCGTCGAGCTTGGAGATGTCGAGCAGGCTGTTCAACATCGCCTCGACCGCGTCGAGCGAGGCGTCGATCTGCTCGAGGAGCGGCGCGCTACGGTCGCTGCGCACGAGATCCGCGAGCGTCGCAAGGAGCAGTCCCAGCGCATGGATCGGCTGGCGCAGGTCGTGGCTCGCCGCCGCGAGAAAGCGGGTCTTCGCGGCGTTGGCCTGCTCCGCGCTGCGCCGGGCCGCATCCATCTGCTGCAGCGTCGCCTCGAGCAGCGCGCTCTTTTCCTCGGCTTCCCGGCGCAATGCCACGTTCTCGAAGCTGAGCTGCAGCGAGTCGGTCAGGAGCCGGTGCACGTTGCGCGCACCCACGAAATAGGCGACCAGCGCCACCGCGGCGAGCAGGGCAACCGTGTTGGTGACGGGATCGCCGTGCCATAGCAGGACCAGGATCAGCGCCCCCATCGACGGTCCCACTACGACCCAGAACGAAGGGAGATACGAGGCCAGGTTCACGATCGAGCCGGCGCAAATGCCCATCAGGATGACGGTGATGGTGATGATGCTGATGGGCAGCGCGGGGTCGAGGAACAGGATCGAGGCAAAAGCCCACACCGCCCCGATCAGCGCCGAGCCCGCGGCCGAGGCCGCCGCCCAGCGCGCCATGCGCGCGCTGGGCGGCGCGCGCCGGAAGAAGGTCTGGATCTGCGCGAGGCGCACCGCGCACACGGCCACCAGCACGAGCAGCCAGCCGAGGAGCAGCGTGTTCGAGACCGTGTTCCAGAGCACGCCCGTGAGGATGCAGGCGACGATGAGGATCGCGACCATGGAGCCCGGCGCCTGGCGGTAGAGGTAGCGCACGAGCTCGGCCTTGACCTCGTCGCGAAACACGTGAGCGCGCGGCGTGGAGGCCGCAGAGGTGGCTTGCATGATCGCGTTCCTCACATACACCGGCGTCACGGTAGCGCGTCGCCAAGGCGAGGCAAATAGTACCAACGTGTTATCGGCTTAGCGCGTGAGCTGGATTTCCGGCGCGGCTTCGCTTCCAGATACTTCGAGTCGCCAGCAAACGTTGCTGGCCGTGCCGCGCCGGCACGCCGCACCGGCGCCTTCACATGGAGACGCACATGAACGTCGACATTCGAGTGGCTGGGCTTGCCGTGATCCTGGCGCTTGTCGCGGCGGTCGCCGGCCTCGGGCTGGCGGCCTCCGATGCGCAGGCGCCTGAGCTTCCCGTCATCCTGACCGACGGATTCGCCCTCGCGTTCACGCAGAGCGTGCAGGCGGCCGCCCCGACGGACGACGAGGCGCTGCCGGCAATCTGCAAAGCGGGGTCGGTTTCGTTCGATTGCACCTACTACTGAGGGGGCGGGCCCCGTGCGTCGACGGGCGAGGGAGCGGCGGATACGCGACGCTATAATCCGCCGCTCCGCCGCGCGAAAGCCCCGATGCAAGACGCGTACGATCCGGCAGCAGTCGAGCGTGACGCCCAGCAGTTCTGGGCGGGCCGCGGCTCGTTCCGCTCGCTCGAAGACCCCGCCAAGCGCAAGTTCTACTGCCTGTCCATGTTCCCGTACCCTTCGGGGAAGCTGCACATGGGGCACGTGCGCAACTACACCATCGGCGACGTGCTGACGCGCTACTACCGGATGCGCGGCTTCAACGTGCTGCAGCCGATGGGCTGGGACGCCTTCGGCCTGCCCGCCGAGAACGCGGCGATGGCGAACAAGGTGCCGCCGGCGAAGTGGACGCGCGACAACATCTCGTACATGAAGAAGCAGCTGCAGAGCCTGGGCTTCGCGCTCGACTGGCAGCGCGAGCTCGCCACCTGCGACGCGAGCTACTACAAGTGGAACCAGTGGCTCTTCACGCGGCTTTTCCGCAAAGGACTCGCCTACAAGAAAACCGGGGTGGTGAACTGGGATCCCGTCGACCAGACCGTGCTCGCGAACGAGCAGGTGATCGAGGGCCGCGGCTGGCGCACCGGCGCGCTGGTGGAGAAGCGCGAGATCCCGATGTACTTCTTCCGCATCACCGCCTTCGCCGAGGCGCTGCTCGCGGCGCTCGACCGGCTGCCCGGCTGGCCCGAGCAGGTGAAGCTGATGCAGAAGAACTGGATCGGCAAGTCAGAGGGCGTACGCCTTGGGTTCCCATACCAGTTAGAGAACCAAAACCACGTGCTCTGGGTGTTTACCACCCGCGCCGACACGCTGATGGGCGCCACCTTCATGGCGGTCGCCGCAGAGCATCCGATCGCCGTTGCAGCCTCGCAGAAGGACGCGAAGCTCAAGGCCTTCGTCGAGGAATGCAGGAAGGGCGCGGTGATGGAGGCCGATCTCGCCCAGATCGAGAAGAAGGGCATGCCGACCGGCCTCTATGCTTCTCACCCAATAACAAATGAAAAAATCCCGGTATGGGTGGGTAACTACGTTCTGATGAGCTACGGCGAAGGTGCGGTGATGGGCGTGCCGGCGCACGACGAGCGCGACTACGCGTTCGCGCTCAAGTACGAGCTGCCGATCAAGCCCGTGATCCGCCATCCCGCCGGCGACCGGGTCGACCCGCCGTGGAAGCCCGAGTACGCCGAGTGCGGCGTGTGCATCAACTCCGGTCCCTACGACGGCCTGCCGTACCAGGAGGCGGTCGACGCGATCGCCGAAGACCTGAAGAAGAAGGGCCTCGGAGAGAAGCAGGTGCAGTGGCGCCTGCGCGACTGGGGCATCTCGCGCCAGCGCTATTGGGGCACGCCGATCCCGATCGTGCATTGCCCGAGCTGCGGCGACGTGCCGGTCCCGGACCAGGACCTTCCGGTCGTGCTGCCCGAGGACCTGGTGCCCGACGGCACCGGCAACCCGCTGAACAGGCTGGCTGCGTATGTCGACACCCAGTGCCCGGGGTGCGGCAGGCCGGCGAAGCGCGAGACCGACACGATGGACACGTTCGTCGATTCGTCGTGGTACTTCGCGCGCTTTGCCTGCGCGGGACAGGACAAGGCGATGGTCGACGAGCGCGCCAACTTCTGGATGGCGGTGGATCAGTACATCGGCGGCATCGAGCACGCCATCCTGCACCTGCTCTACTCGCGTTTCTTCCAGCGCGTGATGGTCGAGGAGACCGGGCTGATGCGGGGTGTGGACGAGCCGTTCGCCAACCTGCTGACTCAGGGCATGGTGCTTGCCGAGTCCTACTACACCGACGCCGGCGGCCGGCGCGAATGGGTCAATCCCGCCGATGTCGAGATCCAGCGCGATTCCAAGGGCAACATCGTCTCGGCGAAGCGTGCTTCCGACGGCACGGCGGTCGTGTATGACGGAATCGGGACGATGTCGAAATCGAAGAACAACGGCGTCGATCCGCAGGCATTGATCGAACAGTACGGGGCCGACACCGCGCGCTTCTACACCATCTTTGCCTCTCCGCCGACCAACACCCTCGAGTGGAGCGACAAGAACGTGGCCGGTTCCAGTCGCTTCCTGAAGGCCGTCTGGGCCTTCGCTTGCCGCTTTTCCAGGGCAGCGCGGAGCAAGGACGTCGACCGGCAGATCCGCTACCGGATCCATACGGAACTGAAGCAGGCGAACTACGACATCCAGCGCCATCAGTTCAATACCGTGGCTTCGGCGTGCATGAAGATTCTCAACGCCCTGGAGGAGATCGCCGACTGGAACGCGACGGCCGAGGAGGGGTTTTCCATCCTGCTGCGGCTGCTCTCGCCGATCGCCCCGCACATCACGCACTACCTGTGGCGCGAGCTCAAGTTCGGCGAGGACATCATGCGCGCGCCCTGGCCCGACCCCGACCCGGCGGCGCTCGAGCAGGACGAGATCGAGCTGGTGGTGCAGGTGAACGGCAAGCTGCGTGGCTCGATCCGGGTGCCGAAGTCCGCCGATCGCGGCGCGATCGAGCAGCTTGCGCTTTCAAACCCGAACGTGCAGAAATTCGTCGCCGGCCAGGGCGTGAAGAAGGTGGTCGTGGTTCCGGGCCGGCTCGTGAACCTGGTCGTTTGAGAAAACTCCTCTTCATCGTTCTCACATGCGCGCTCGCCGGGTGCGGCTTCCACCTGCGTGGCACCGCCGACCTGCCGTTCGATACCGTGTACGTGCCGAACGCGACCAGCGGAATCGCGCTCGACCTGGCGCGCAACCTGCGCGCCGGCAGCAACGTCAAGCTGGTGGACGACGCGAAAGCGGCCGAGGCAATCCTCGAATTCTCGGGCGAGACGCGCGCGAAGGAGATCCTTTCGCTCACCGGCGCCGGGCGGGTGCGCGAGTTCCGCCTGCGCTACCGGGTCGGGTTCCGCGTGCACGACGGCAAGGGCCACGACTACGTGCCGCAGAGCACGCTCGAACTGACGCGCGAAGTGACCTACAACGATGCCGACGTGCTGGCGAAGGAGTCGGAGGAGCAGCTCCTCTACCGCGACATGCAGGGCGACATGGTGCAGCAGATCATGCGGCGGCTGTCCTCGGCGCAGAAGCCCAAGGCCTGAGCATGCAGCTGCGCGCCGAACAGCTGGAGTCGCACCTCGGGCGCAGCCTCGGCCCGGTCTACGTCGTCCACGGCGACGAGCCGCTGATCGCGCTCGAGGCCGCGGACGCGGTGCGCGCCGCGGCGCGCGCGAGCGGCTTCACCGACCGCGAGGTGTTCGAGCCGGGCAGAAGCTTCGACTGGAGCGAGCTCGCGCACTCGCTCGCGAGCCTGTCGCTCTTCGGCGGAAAGAAGATCGTCGAGCTGCGCCTTCCCGGCGGCAAGCCCGGCGTCCAGGGCGGCGAGGCCATCGCGCGGTACTGCGAGCGTCCGAGCCCCGACATTCTTTTCCTGGTCTCGCTGCCGCGCCTGGACCGCACGAGCCAGTCGAGCGCCTGGTTCGGCGCCCTGTCGAGCGCCGGGGTGGTGGTCGACGTGTGGCCGGTCGAGCGCTCGCGCCTTCCCGCGTGGATCGCCGAGCGGCTCGCGCGCCAGCGCCAGCGCGCCCCGCGCGAGGCGCTCGAGTTCCTCGCCGATCGCGTCGAGGGGAACCTCCTCGCCGCGCACCAGGAGGTGCAGAAGCTGGCGCTCCTCGCGCCCGAGGGCGAGCTCGGCGTCGACACCGTGCGCGATGCCGTGGCGAACGTGGCGCGCTACGACGCCTACGCCGCGGGCGAGGCGCTGCTCGGCGGCGACGCC
The DNA here is from genome assembly GCA_044870335.1 of Burkholderiales bacterium. GTDB lineage: Bacteria > Pseudomonadota > Gammaproteobacteria > Burkholderiales > SG8-39 > SCGC-AG-212-J23. The sequence continues at coordinate 48,232 of JBIOYV010000063.1, forward strand.
GCGCGCTACCTGCGGATCATCGACGGGCTGAAAAGCGAAGGCGAGGCGCCGACGCTCGTCCTCTGGACCCTGAGCGAGGAGCTGTTCGCGCTCGCGCGCATCCAGGCCGGTGCCGCCGCCGGCCGGCCGGTCGACGAGCTGATGCGAGAGAACCGGGTCTGGGGTCCGCGCCAGCGGCCCATGAAAGCCGCCGCCGGCCGCGTGCGGCCGCAGGCGGTGCAGCGGGCCCTCGCTCACGCCGCCGGCATCGACCGCGCGATCAAGGGGGTCGGCCCAGGCCAGCCCTGGGACGAATTCCTGAAGCTCGCCCGGACCCTCGAGGGTTAACATTCGGCGATGGATCCCCGCGAACACGTGCGGAGCCTCGGCCGGCAGGCGCGCGAAGCCTCGCGCGCCCTCGCGCGCGCGAGCACCGAGGACAAGAACCGCGCGCTGCAGGCCATGGCAAGGGAGATCCGCTCGCACAGAGACGCAATCCTCGAAGCGAACCGCGCCGACCTCTCGAGCGCAAGCAAGGCGCTCGATTCGGCCTTCGTCGACCGCCTGACCCTGACGCCGACACTCGTCGAGCAGATGGCCGAAGGCGTGGAGGAGGTGGCGAAGCTCGCCGACCCCGTCGGCGCGATCTCGGAGCGCGTGAAGCGCCCGACCGGCATCGAGGTGGCGCGCATGCGCGTTCCGCTCGGCGTGATCGCGATCATCTACGAGTCGCGGCCCAACGTGACCGCCGACGCCGCGGCGCTGTGCCTCAAGTCCGGCAACGCCGCCATCCTGCGCGGCGGCTCCGAAGCGCTGCAGTCGAACCGCGCCATCGCCGCCTGCGTACGCGCGGGCCTCAAGAGCGCAGGCCTGCCAGAGGCTGCCGTCCAGCTCGTCGATACCACCGACCGCGCCGCCGTCGGCGAGCTCATCACCCTGCGCGAATACGTCGACATCGTGGTGCCGCGCGGCGGCAAGGAGCTGATCGAGCGGCTTGCGCGCGAGTCGCGCATCCCGATGATCAAGCACCTCGACGGCGTGTGCCATGTCTACGTCGACGACAGCGCCGACCCGGATATGGCGGTGAAGATCGCCGACAACGCCAAGACCCAGCGCTACGGCACCTGCAACACCATGGAGACGCTGCTGGTGGCGGAGGGGATTGCGGCCAAGGTGTTGCCCTCCATTTCTTCTGTCTACAAGAGCAAAGGCGTGGAAATGCGCGCCGACCCTGCGTCCCTGAAATTCATTCCGGGGGCAAAGGCGGCGACCGAGCAGGACTACTACACCGAGTGGCTGGCGCCGATCGTCTCCATCCGAGTGGTGAAGGGAATCGACGAGGCGATCGAGCACATCGCGAAGTACGGCTCGCAGCACACCGACGCGATCGTGGCGAGCGACCGCGCGCGCGCCGAGCGCTTCCTGCGCGAGGTCGACTCGAGCTCGGTGATGTGGAACGCCTCGACCCGCTTCGCCGACGGCTACGAGTACGGCCTCGGCGCCGAGGTCGGCATCTCGACCGACAAGCTGCACGCCCGGGGCCCGGTCGGACTCGAGGGCCTCACCACGCAGAAGTTCGTGGTGCTCGGCCACGGAGAGATCCGCACGTAGTGGCCGCCATAGGGATCCTCGGCGGCACGTTCGACCCGGTCCACAACGCGCATCTCGCATGGGCGCGGGCGGCGCTCGAGCACCTGGCGCTCGACCGGGTGTTGTTCATTCCCACCGGCACCACCCGCTACCGCAGCCCCGCGGCTGCCTCCGGCGAGGACCGTGCAGCGATGTTGCGCCTCGCGCTTGCGGGCGAGCCGCGTTTCCGTCTGGACACAAGGGAGCTCCAACCTGAAGCGTCGGGCTACACCGTCGACACGCTGAAGGCGCTGCGCACGGAGCTCGGCGATACCGAGCTCTATCTGCTGATCGGAGCCGACCAGTACGAGAAGCTCGCCAGCTGGCACCGCCCGGAAGAGGTGAAGCGGCTGGCGAAAATCGCGGTGTTCTCGCGCCCCGGCTTCCAGCCGAAGCGGGAGGCGCAGCTCATACCGCTCGAGCCCATGCCGATCTCGGCGAGCGAGATCCGCGCGCGCGCGCGCCGTGGCGAGAGCACGGACGGCCTGGTCCCGCCCGCGGTGGCGAACTATATCTCTCGCCACAAGCTCTACAGCTGATGGATATCCGCGCCAAGCAGCGCGCCGTGGTCGAGGCACTCGAGGACGTCAAGGGCCGCGACATCCTCGTCTTCAACACCGCGCGCATGCCTTCGATGTTCGAGCGCGTGGTGATCGCGAGCGGCGACTCCAACCGCCAGGTGCGCGCGCTCGCCGACCGCGTGCAGGAGCGCATCCGCGAGCTCGGCTCGCGCGTGTACGGCGTCGAGGGCGAGAACTCGGGCGAGTGGGTGCTGGTCGATCTCGGCGACGTGGTGGTGCACATCATGCATCCGGCGGTGCGCGAGTTCTATAACCTCGAGGAAGTCTGGGGCGGAAAGACCGTGCGCCTCGTCAACCGGGTGAAGGCGGCAAGGAAGAAGCCGCGTGCCAAGGCTAAGCGTCCTCGCGCTAAGCGCTAGGCTGCCCGGCTGGGCCGAGGAAGCCTGCGCGGAATATGCCCGCCGCATGCCGAAGGGCTATGAAATATCGCGCGTCGCGGTGAAGGACGAAAAGCGGCTGGTCGCCTCGCTTCCCAAAGGATCCAGCATGATCGTGCTGGACGAGCGTGGTCGTGACTGCACGACGCGCCAGTTCGCCGAGCTGCTGAGGAGCGAGACCGCGTTCGTCATCGGGGGTCCCGACGGCCTCTCCGCGCAAGTGAAAGCGCAGGCTACGCTCCTCCTGCGTGTGTCATCTTTCACGCTGCCGCATGCGCTCGCGCAGGTCGTGCTGCTGGAGCAGTTATATCGCGCGGCGAGCCTTCTTATCGGTCATCCTTATCATCGGGAGTGAGGCGCGGAATAGTAAACTCGGCCCATGATCGGCCCGCTGGACCGCGGCATCTACCTCGCATCGCGCAGCCCCCGCCGGCGGGAGCTCCTCTCTCAAGTCGGCGTGCGCTATCACCTGCTGCTCTTCCGCAGCCGGCCCGACTCGCCGCCCGACGTCGACGAGTCGATCCAGGCGAACGAGCAGCCCGATACCTACGTCGAGCGCGTGGCGCGCGCCAAGGCGCAGGCCGGCTGGCGGCTCCTGCGCTTGCGAAACCTGCCGTTCGCGCCGGTGCTTGCCGCGGACACGACCGTGGCGCTCGACGGCCAGATCCTCGGCAAGCCGGCCGATCGCAAGGAGGCCGCGGAGATGCTGGCCGCGCTCTCCGGGCGACGGCACGACGTCTTCACCGCGGTCGCGCTGATGCGCGACGAGCGCATCGACTCGGCGGTTTCGCGCTCGGAGGTCCAGTTCAAGCAGTTGAGCCCCGAGGACATCGCGCAGTACGTCGCCACGGGCGAGTGCGACGACAAGGCCGGCGCGTACGCCATCCAAGGGCGCGCGGCGCGGTTTATCATGGAGCTGCGCGGCAGCTACTCCGGGGTCATGGGGCTGCCGCTCTTCGAGACCGGCCAGCTCCTCGACAAACTGCGTGACCGAAGAAATTCTTATTAATGTCACCCCCCAGGAAACACGCGTAGCGGTCACAGGCTCGGGGGTGGTGCAGGAGCTCCTGATCGAGCGCAGCGCGAGCCGCGGCCTGGTCGGGAACATCTACATGGGGCGCGTCGCGCGCGTGCTCCCCGGCATGCAGTCGGCCTTCCTCGAGATCGGCCTCGAGCGCGCCGCCTTCCTCCACGTCGCCGACATCTGGCAGCACAGGAAGGCGATCACCGGCGAGCCGGTGAAGCCGATCGAGCGCATCCTCGCCGAGGGCGAGCCGCTGCTGGTGCAGGTGGTCAAGGACCCGATCGGCTCCAAGGGCGCGCGCCTTTCCACGCAGATCTCGATCGCCGGGCGCCTCCTCGTCTATCTGCCGAACGACCCGCACATCGGCATCTCGCAGAAGATCGAGGACGAGAGCGGCCGCCAGGCGCTGCGCGACCGTCTCAAGGACCTGGTGCCCGCCGAGGAGAAAGGCGGCTTCATCGTGCGCACGCTCGCCGAGAGCGCGAGCGAGGAGGAGCTGCGCGCCGACCTCGACTACCTGCGCCACCTCTGGAAGGTGATCAAGGAGCGTTCCATGGGAGGGACTGCCGAAGGAACTTCGGCCTCCGCGCCGCAGCTCCTGTACCAGGACCTCTCGCTCGCGCAGCGCGTCATGCGCGACATGGTGACCTCGCAGACCGGCCGGGTGCTGATCGACTCGCGCGAGAACTACCAGAAGCTCGCCGCCTTCGCGCAGAACTACATGCCGCAGGTGCACGGCAAGCTTGAGCACTATATCGGCGAGCGGCCGCTCTTCGACCTCTACAACATCGAGACCGAGATCGAGAAGGCGCTGTCGCGCCGGGTGGACCTCAAGTCCGGCGGCTACCTGATCATCGACCAGACCGAGGCGATGACGACGATCGACGTCAACACCGGCGGTTTCGTCGGCGGCCGCAGTTTCGACGACACGATCTTCAAGACCAACCTCGAGGCGGCGCAGGTGATCGCGCGACAGCTCCGGCTGCGCAACCTGGGCGGCATCATCATCATCGACTTCATCGACATGGAGAACGCGGACCACCGTGCCGCCGTGCTCGCCGAGCTCAACCGCGCGCTCGAGCGGGACCGCACGCGGCTGACCGTCAACGGCTTCACGCAGCTCGGCCTGGTCGAGATGACGCGCAAGCGCACGCGCGAATCGCTGGCGCACGTGCTGTGCGAGCCCTGCCCGACCTGCACCGGCCGCGGCGCGCTGAAGACGCCGCAGACCGTCTGCTACGAGATCCTGCGCGAGATCGTGCGCGAGGCGAAGCAGTTCAACGCGCGCGAGTACCGGATCCTCGCGTCGCAGTCGGTGATCGACATGTTCCTCGACGAGGAGTCGCAGAGCCTCGCGGGGCTGGGCGACTTCATCGGCAAGCCGATCTCGCTGCAGGTCGAGTCGCTGTACACGCAGGAGCAGTTCGACATCGTGCTCATCTGACGTCGCGAAGCCACGCCTCGCTCGTCGACGCGATTGCGTCGAGCGACGGGCGAGGCACGATCGTTTGCGCCCGGTGAACCGTTGCACGTCCGGCTTGGGGCGGACCGGCGCCGGGGGTGGGGCAAAGGCCGCGAAAGACGGGGCGCCGCGAGACGGCGTGCGCCCGCGCCCATCGTTCCGCCAGCGAAGAAATCATCGTGCCTGACATTCCGGGAATGTGGTCGCGCCTCAAGGAGACGCTCGCGCGCTGGTTCCGCCGCGAGCCGGCGCCCGGCCGCTACGTCGAGGGACGCGCCGCAGCGTGGAACGGGTGGCTCGCGATCCACCCGACGGTGCTCCCGCGACGGGACTACCTGCTCTACGTCCCGAAGGGGGCCTCGCGGTTTCGTCGCATGCCGCTCATCGTGCTGCTGCACGGGTGCAACCAGTCCCCCGAGGAGATCGCGCGCGGCGCGCGCATCGCGCCGCTCGCCGACAGGCTCGGCAGCTACGTGCTCTTGCCGAGGCAGTCGGAGAAGGCCAATCCCTACCGCTGCTGGAACTGGTTCGACCCCGCGACCGCCGGGGGCCGCGGCGAGGCCGCGATCGTCGCCTCGATGATGCGCAAGGCGATGCGCTGGCGGAGGCGCGATGACGAGCGCACTGCGGTCGCCGGCATGTCGGCGGGAGCGGCGCTCGCCGCGATCCTCGGCGTTCATCATGGCGACGCCGTTCGCGCGGTCGTCGCGGTCGCCGGCATCGCGAGCGGCGCGGTCGCGTCGCCGCTCACGGCGCTCACCGTGATGAAGCGCGGCCCCGAGACGGACGTGGCGGCGATCGGGCACGCGGCGCACGAGGCGGCGGGCAACGACGCCAGGCGAGTCCCGCTGCTCGCCATCCACGGCCGCCACGACGACGTCGTTTCCGCGCGCCACGCCGCAGCGCTCGCCCGGCAGTACCTGGCGCGGAACGGCTTCGAGGTCCCCGCCGCCGCGGACACCTCGCTCCCCGATCCCGATCACGCGCGCCACGAGGTGCCGGTGCGCGGCCACGGCTTCCACGTGCGCGAATGGGAGGCCGACGGCCGCCTCGCCGTGCGGCTGGTCGAGATCGACGACCTGGGCCACGCGTGGAGCGGCGGCGATGCGAGGCTCGCGTTCAACGACGCCGCGGGCCCCGGCGCGACGCAGCTGATCGAGAATTTCCTCGCGACCGTGTGGCCGCGGCCATGACCCGCGCGGTGCGTGCCCCTGCCCTGCGACGTCGAGCGTGCAACGCGGCCACGTGCGCAC
>JBIOYV010000064.1:0-16279 GCA_044870335.1 Burkholderiales bacterium
GCGTAGCGGTGCAGGATGAGCCGCGCCATGTACGAGATGGTCGACGGGAAGGTCTGCTGCTTCTTCACGCCGGGAACGAACGCCATGAAGTCGCCGAGCGGCTCGGGGAAGTCGAGCAGCTTGCGCAGCTTCATGCTGATCCACGCCGGGTCGAGCACGCGCATGTCGAGCGACAGGATCTTGCACAGCCCGTCGAGCGCGCGCGGATATTCGCCCGAGAGCCACACGGAGTAGGGGCGGGTGATGCCCGCGGGGAACACGCCACTGCTGGGAAGCGTGATCTCCTTCAGCCCCAGCACGAAGTCGTCGCCGGTGCGCGGGTTCAGGACGTCGACGGTCCAGGACATGGTGCCGTCGGTGCCGGTCTTGGGCTCCTTCAGCGCGAACATCGCGTCCACCACGGGAGAGGCGCCTTCGCCGCTGGTGAGAGAAAAATCGCCCGCGAGACCCTTGTAAAGTTGCTCGACGCGCCACTTCACGATCTGGGCGAAGGCCGCCACCACCGAGGGCATGCGCTTTCGCTCGCCCATGGGCGGGAAGGGCATGTCGAACGCGTCGTCGCCGCCGCTCTTCGCGAGCGCGCCGAGCTTCATCATCAGCCACGCGTGGTCGTCGGCGCGCATGTCCATCGACAGCGTCTTCGCCACGGCGCCGAGTCCGCGCGGTTGTTCGCTCCCGTTTACCCACACCTCGAATGCATGGGGTCGGCCCCCATTGTCGACATGGCCGACGAACACCGCGAAGCGGTGCTGCGGGTGCTCGACCATGTAGGTCCACGACGGGTTGCCCTGGGCGAGATCCGGCCGGCCCGGCCAGCGCAGCGACGAGAGCACCGGCGCCGGCACCGATTTCACGGTGAGGCGCCGGTTGACGTCGTCCTGCACGAAGTCCTGCGGCTTCTCCAGCGAGAGCACCGAGCCCAGCACCTTATTGGGACGGTAGGTCGCCAGCCCCTTGAGCCCCGATTTCCAGGCGTGGAAATAGAGGTCCTGGAAGTCGGCGTAGGGATAGTCCTCGGGCACGTTGACCGTCTTCGAGATGCTGGTGTCGACGAACGGCGCGACCGCGGCCACCATCTGCTCGTGCGCGCGCGCCGAGATCTCGAGCGCGGTGACGAAATAGGGCGGCAGCGAACTCATGTCGCCATTTGCGTTGCCGCCCACCGCCTTGTACCGGCGCCAGGCGTGGTCCTCGACGGTGTATTCCTTCATCGTGCCGTCGGGCATGCGCTTCTTGCGCGTGTACACCCAGGAGAACGGCGGCTCGATCCCGTTGGACGCGTTGTCGGCGAAGGCGAGGCTGATCGTGCCGGTCGGCGCGATCGAAAGCAGATGCGAATTGCGTATTCCCGATTTTGCGATTTGTTGCTTCAGCTGCGTGGGAAGGCGAGAGGCAAAGCTCTCGCCGGCCAGATAGAGATCGGCGTTGAAGAGCGGAAACGCGCCGCGTTCCCGCGCGAGCTCCACGGACGCGCGGTAAGCGTGGTCGCGCATGCTCTCCGCGATGCGCGCGCCCGCCTGCCGCGCCTCGGCGCTGTCGTACCTGAGCCCGAGCATGATGAGCGCGTCGCCCAGGCCGGTGAAGCCCAGGCCGACGCGGCGCTTCGCCATCGCCTCGCTGCGCTGCTGCTCGAGCGGCCAGGCGGTGACGTCGAGGACGTTGTCGAGCATGCGGATCGCCACCTCGACGTTCTTGCCGAAGCGCTCGAAGTCGAAGCTCGCCTTGTCCTGGAACGGATCGCGGATGAAGCGCGTGAGATCGATGCTGCCGAGGCAGCAGCAGCCGTAGGGCGGGAGCGGCTGCTCGGCGCAGGGATTGGTGGCCTCGATGCTCTCGCAGTAGGCGAGGTTGTTGTCGCGGTTGATGCGGTCGAGGAACAGGATCCCCGGCTCGGCGTGGTCGTAGGTGGAGCGCATGATCTGCTCCCACAGCTCGCGCGCCCTGACCTTCTTGTAGACCCAGAGCCCGTCGCCTCGCTGCGCGGCGGCTTCGCTGCCCGCGGGCCTGGCCTTGTGCGCGAGCTCGATCTCGCGGTCGTGCTCGACCGCGGCCATGAACTCGTCGGTCACGCCCACCGAGACGTTGAAGTTCGAGAGATCGCCGTGGTCCTTGGCGTGGATGAAGTCCTCGATGTCGGGGTGGTCGCAGCGCAGCACGCCCATCTGCGCGCCGCGGCGCGAGCCGGCGGACTCGACCGTCTCGCAGGAGCGGTCGAAGACGCGCATGTAGGAAAGCGGGCCGCTCGCGCGCGAGCGCGTGCCCTTCACCTCGGCGCCGCGCGGCCGGATCGACGAGAAGTCGTAGCCGACCCCGCCGCCGCGGCGCATGGTCTCGGCGGCTTCCTTGAGCGCGGTGTAGATCCCGGGGCGGCCGTCGACCACTTCCGAGATCGAGTCGCCCACCGGCTGCACGAAGCAGTTGATGAGCGTCGCCTGCAGGTTCACGCCCGCGGCGGAGTTGATGCGTCCGGCGGGTATGAAGCCCTCTTCCTGCGCCTGGAGGAAGCGGCGCTCCCAGTAGGCGCGCCTGTCCTCGGGCTCGGCCTGGGCCAGCGCGCGCGCCACGCGCCGGCGCACCGCCTCGACCGTGGCCTCGCCGCCCTTGGCGTATTTCTCGACCAGCGTTTCGCGGCTGATTTCCTGCTCGGCGACTAGGGGAGTGAGCTCGATTTCCATGGCTTATCCGAATCGGTGCCGGAGTTTACCAATCGCCAGCCGGCAGCGCGCATCGCCAATACTGTAAGCTTGTACAGTACCACCCCGGCCGCGGCTACACAAGATCTAGGCTCGGCCGCGCAGGCATCGCGCGGGCCATTTTGCGGGAAAAGCCTTGTGTTTGCAGCCACTAGGCTTCGCGCTGCCCCACCATATGCAGTCACTTCGCGCGCTCATGCCACAACATCTAGTGGTCCGGCCGGCAGTGAAACTGCCGCTCAGGAGGTGCTCTGGGCGAGCGCCTGCTGCCGCGTCGCCCGGCCGCGGCGCGCGTCGCGCAGCAGCTCGGCGACGTCGGTGTGGCCGAAGCGCAGCGCGAGCTCGACCGGGGTATCGCCCTCGCGTGTGGCGACGCCGGCGTCGGCGCCGTTGGCGAGCAGCAGCTCGATCATCGGCACGCTGCCCTTCATCGCGGCGTAGGCGAGCGGGGTGTAGCCGTTGTCGTGCCGCAGGCTCGGGTCGAAGTTCATCGACAGCACCTTCTCCGCGTACTCGAGGTTGTTCTTCTCGATGGCGTAGAACAGCGCCCGGATCCCCTCGCGGCTCTTTTCCCTGGGGCGCGCCTCGAGGCCGGTCGGGAAAAGCTTCACCAGATGGTTGACGAGACCCACCCCGACCAGCGCGACCAGGGCGATGATGATCGGCGCCTTCGACACGCCGAGGCCGTCGGCGATCTGCTCCGGCATGTTCGCGCCCGCGATGAGCAGCACCACCGCGACGAAGAAGAAGAACTTGAGGTAGAGGAACAGACCGATGATCACCATGATCGCGAGCACCGCGACCACCGCGGCGGAGCTCACGCCGAGCCTCTGCTCGACGTACTCCTGCGGCAGGTTGGCGAGCAGCGCGGTGAGGGCGATGAGGCCCATCAGGACCAGCTCGCGGATGCGCAGGCGCGTGAGAAAATCGAGCTTTTGGTGGCGTGCCGCCATGCTCCCTCCGGAGGCGGCATTCTATAGAATTCCCTGTACGTTCCATGTCCAAGGCTTTCACGAAAGAGGACACCGAGGCGCCCGAGGAAGAGCTCGAAGCGCCGGAACTTTCCGCGGGTGGCAAAAATTACATATCGGCGGCCGGCTTCGCGCGGCTGAAGGCCGAGCTGCGTGAACTAGTCGAGGTCGAGCGTCCCGAGGTGGTGAAGACCGTCGCGTGGGCGGCGTCGAACGGCGACCGTTCCGAGAACGGCGACTACATCTACGGCAAGAAGCGCCTGCGCGAGATCGACCGTCGCGTGCGCTTCCTCATCAGGCGGCTCGAGAACGCCGAGGTGGTGGACTGCGCCGGGCGCGACACCGACCAGGTCTTCTTCGGCGCCACGGTGCGCGTGCGCTCCGCCGCCGGCGAGCGCACCGTCACCATCCTCGGCCTCGACGAGGTCGACCCGGCGCACGGCGTGGTGTCCTGGCTCTCGCCGATTGCCAAGGCGCTCATCAAGGCGCGCGCGGGCGACACGGTGATCCTGCGCGCCCCCTCGGGCGAGGAGCGGCTGGAGATCCTCGAGGTGACTTATCCCTGAGCGCCGCGGCGGCTAGCCGGCGGTGTAGAAGTCCACCACCTCGACCAGGCGCTCCGCGCTCACGCTCTTGTCGAAGTACGCCACGGCGCCCAGGCGCTTCGCGTGCGCTTCGAGCCGCGCGTCGACGCTCAGGAAGATGACCGGGATGTCGCGCACCGCCGGATCGGCGCGCAGCGCCGCCACGAACTCGTCGCCGCTCATGTAGGGCAGCTGGATGTCCGCGATGATGAGCTGCGGCGCGCGCTCCACCACCAGCTTGCCGGCTTCCACCGCGTCTTCCGCGCTCAGCACCTCGTAGCCGGCCCGCGTGAGGTAGCGCTCGAGCAGCGCGCGCAGGTCGGGCGAATCCTCGAGCAGCAGGATCGGGCCCTTCGCCATATCGGCCACAGGATACCCGAAGGGGCGGCGCTACTTCTGCTTGAAGTCGCCGGCGGTGACGAGCGAGAGCTTGCCGGGGTCGATCTGGCGCCTGAGCGCGGCGTTGACCTGCGCCGGGGTGAGCGCGGCGACCTTGGCCTCGAAGTCGACGTCCCAGGCGAAGGTGCGCTTCATGAAGAGGTACGAGCTCAGGCGGTTGGCGAGCGCGCGGTCCTGCGTGCGCGTCATGCGCCGCTGCTCGAGCAGCGCCTGCTTGCCGGCCTTGATCTCCTCGGCGCTGAAGCCGTCGCGCACCGCGCGTGCGAGCTCCTCGCGGATCGCGCTCTCGACGCGGCTGCGGTTCTGCGGCGCGAAGATCGCGCCGATGCGGAAGCTGCCGGCCTCCTCGAAGGCGCTGGCGTTGAAGCTGCTGAACGTGCTGTAAGACAGGCCTTCCTTCTCGCGCACGCGCCCCGGCATGCGCGCGGTGGAGGAGCCGCCGAGCAGGTAGTTGGCGAGCACCAGCGCGGGGAAGTCCGCGTTGTCGTCGCGCAGCCTGACGTTGATTCCCGCGCGCAGCACGGCGTTCGCCTTGTCGGGCGTGAGCACCTCCTTGTCCGCTGCCGGACGGTCGAAATGGCGCGACGGCACGCGCACGAACGGGCTCGGGCTGCGCCAGTCGCCGAACAGCTCCTCGACCACGCGCGCCAGCTCGTCCGGATCGAACTCGCCCACCGCCGTGAATTCGGCGCCGGTGGCGCCGAGGAGCTCGCGGTAGCACCTCACCGCCTCCTCGAGGGTCGCCGCGCGCAGCCACTCGATGCGTTCCTCGACGTCGGGCGTGTAGTTGGGATGACCCTTGGGATAGAGCGACAGATGCCGCGCGAGCTGCAGGCTCGCCAGCGCGGAAGGATCGGTGCGCTGCGACTCGGCGCCGGAGAGCGCCGCCCGCTTCAGCTCGTCGAACTCCGCGGGCGAGAACGCCGGCTCGCGCAGGACCTCGGCGACCAGGCGCAGCGTCGGCAGCAGGTTCTCGCGCCGCACCTCGATGCTCGCGCCGTCGCCGCTCACGGAGACGCTCGCGTTCAGCTTCTCGAACGCGTCCTTGATGTCGGCCCGGCTCTTCGTCTGCGTGCCGTGCATCAGCATGCTGCCGGCGAAGCTGCACGCCACCTCGCGGTTGGTCAGGGTCTTCTCGTCGCCCCAGTGCAGCGCGAGCGTCGCGATGACGCGGCCGCCGCGCGTGGCCTTCGGCAGCAGCGCGGCCCGGATGCCGTTGGAAAGGTTCTTGCGTACCACGCGCGACTCGATGTTCTTGGGCGAGGGATCGAAGGCTTCGCCCAGGCGCACGCCCTCGGACTCGCCCTTGAACGCGTCGAGCGCCGCCAGCCATTCCTGCGACGACGGAATATCCGCGCGATCGGGCGCCTCGGTCGGAACGAACGTCCCGAGCACCCGGTTGGCGGGCTTGAGATAGTGCTCGGCCACGCGCTGCACGTCGGCGAGCGTGACCTTCTTCAGCCGCTCGCGGTAGAGGAAGAACAGGCGCCAGTCGCCGATCGCCGCGAACTCCGACAGCGCGCGCACGTAGGCGCCGGTGTCGAGCTGGGTCTTCTCGAAGTCGTTGAGCAGCGCGGTGCGCGCGCGCTCGACCTCTTCGGCCCGGATCGGCTCGCTCTTCAGGCCTTCGACCGTCGCGACCAGCGCCTCGCGCGCCGGGGCGAGCTTGCCGTCCTTCGGCAGCGAGCCGCCGAAGTACACGAAGCCCGGATCGTGCAGCCCGCGCTCCGCGCCCCAGGCGTGGCTCGCGAGGCCCTTCTGGACCAGCGCCCGGTGCAGGCGGCCGGAGGGCACGTCGCCCAGCACGTTGGTGAGGACGTCGATGGCGGGATAGTCGGGGTGGTGGCCCGCCGGCACGCGGTAGAGGGTCGACACGATCTGGTTCTCGCCCACGCGCCGCAGCGTCACGTCGCGCTCGCCGTCCTGGGTCGGCTCCTCGGTGTAGAAGCTCGGCAGCTTGCGCTTGGGCTTCGGAATCGGCGCGAAGTGCTTCGCCACCAGCTCGAGCGCCTTCTTCTGGTCGAACTTGCCGCCGACGATGAGGACCGCGTTGTCGGGCTGGTACCAGGTGCGGTAGAACGCCTGCAGGTTCTCGATCGGCACCTGCTCGATGTCGGCGCGCTGGCCGATGATGGCGTTGCCGTAGTTGTGCCAGGGGAAGGCGAGCTGCTGCATGCGCTGGAACAGCACCGCGCCGGCGTTGTTCTCGCCCATCTCGAACTCGTTTCGCACCACCGTCATCTCGGCGTCGAGGTCCTTCTTGGAGACGAACGAGTTCACCATGCGGTCGGCTTCCATGCCGAGCGCCCAGTCGAGGTTGCCGGCGGTGGCGGCGAAGGTCTCGAAGTAGGTGGTGCGGTCGTTCGAGGTGGTGCCGTTCCAGCGCGCGCCGCGGCGGTTGAACTCTTCCTTCACGCTGGGATGGCGCTTCGACCCTTTGAACAGCAGGTGCTCGAGCAGGTGCGCCATGCCTTTCTCGCCATAGCCCTCGTGGCGCGAGCCCACGAGGTAGGCGATGTGCACGGTGGTGGTGTCGCTTCCGGGGTCGGGCACGGTGAGAACGCGCAGGCCGTTCGCCAGGCGGTATTCGGTGACGCCCTCGATTGAGGCTGCCTTCTGGAGAGGCGCCAAAGGCGCCTTTTGTTTTTGGACCGGCTGCGGCGGCGCAGCAGTCTGCTGTCCGAAAGCGGCGGCGGCGAACAGCAGCAGGAAGGCCGTGGCGTAGAGCCGGTTTGTCATGGCAGCCAGTCGAATAGGTGCAATGCGAGGAGACCGGAGGCGATCGTATCGAAGCTGAGGCTTCAGCGCCATGCCACCGCGACGGCGACCAGCCAGCCCCCGAGCCGCTCGTTGTGTCGTGAAAGCTTTAGGACTGCCTTTTGCGGCTCCAGTTCCGGCCCCGGATAGCGGTCAGCACGGCGGCGGGGCGACCCCCGAACGGAAAAGAGGCGACGCGCTGCGGCGGCCGCTTCCTCTTGATCCTCGCAACCGGGAGAGAGGTCTATTTCTTGTGGCGCTGCTCGCGGACGCAGCTCTTCAGCTCTTCGCCGGTCTTGTCCTTGCACGCCTCGCGGATCTTGGCGCGCCGCGCGGCGGCTTCCTTCACCTGGGCCTCGCACTTGGCCGGGTCCTTGGCCTGGCCGCACATCTCGCGGCGCATGCAATCGCGCCCCTCCTCGCCGCTCTTGCCGTCGCAGGCCTTGCGCGCCTTCTCATGCGCGGCCTTCGCCTTGGCAAGGCGTTCCTCGCACGCCTTGGGATCCTTCGCCTTCGAGCAGTCGAAGCGCCGTTCAGCCTTCGGTTTCGGGGCATCGGAAGGCGCTTGGGCGAGAACGGAGGTGCAGAACGCCATCGTCGCGGCGGTGAGGAGGGTCCTGAGCATGGGAAATCCTTTCGGCTGTGAGGGAGACTTCGCTCTATAACGCACAGCCCGACGCCGCGCTGACAGTAAACCGCGAAAGGTCCTGCTTCAGCCCGCCTGCTTCAACATCGTGGCCGCGTCGGACACCTCGAACTTGCCCGGGGCCTCGACATTCAGCTGCTTCACCACGCCGTTGTCGACCAGCATCGAGAAGCGGTTCATGCGCGTGCCCATGCCGCGCGCGTTGAGGTCGAGCTCCAGCCCGAGCGCCTTGGTCCAGGCGGCGCTTCCGTCGGCTAGAAACCTGATCTTGCCGAGCGCCTTCTGGTCGCGGCCCCAGTGCGCCATGACGAAGGCGTCGTTGGTCGCGACGCACCAGATCTCGTGCACCCCTTTCTTCTTCAGCGCCTCGGCGTTCTGCGCGTAGCCCGGCACGTGCTTCGCCGAGCAGGTGGGGGTGTACGCGCCCGGCAGGCCGAAGATCGCGATCTTCTTGCCGCGCACGGCGTCGGCGACGCTCACTTCCTTGGGCGCCATGGCGCACTGCGTGCCCGAATCGAACTCGGTGGATTCCATCAGCTTGCCGTCGGGAAGCCGGTCGCCGACCTTGATCGCCATAGCAGGTCTCCTGTGGATCGTCTTTGGGGAAGGCGAAATGATACCCAAAGCCGGGTGAAAATACGCACGTGGTCGAACGGGTCATGCTGCCCGGCCTCGACGGCACGGGGCTTCTTTTTCGCCCGCTCGTCGCCACCTTGTCGGGAGTCGAGACGAAGGTGGTTTCATACCCGAACGACAAGTCGCTGTCGCTGGACGAGCATGCGCGCTGGGTCGTTCGCCAGCTTCCGGGCGGCAAAGCGGTGCTCCTCGCCGAGTCCTTTTCCGGACTGGTCGCGCTGCGCGTGCTGCAAGAAGTGCCTTCGCGCATTGACGCGGTCATCTTTGTCGCCGCTTTTGCCGAGCCGCCGCGCCCGTTGCTCCTGCGCCTCGCGCCGGTGGTTTCGCGCGCGGGGCCGCTCATGCGCAACACGCCGGCGTTTCTCCTGCGACAGTTCTGTCTCGGCCGGGACGCGACGGTGTCGCAGCTCAACCTTCTGCGCGAGGCGCTCGCCGCCGTGCCGCCGCAGGTCCTTTCGAGCCGCCTCGCGCTCATCGGAGCGCGCCAGGCCTGGGGCAAGGGGAAGTTCGGCGTACCCTGCCTCTACCTCCAGGCGAGCGACGACCGTCTCGTGCCGGCCCGGGCCGCAGAGTGGTTCCGCGGCCGCTTCGAGCGCCTCGAGCTCGAGCGCGTCGACCGTCCGCACTTCTTGCTTCAGACCAACCCGCGGGAGTGCGCGCAACGCATTTCTGAATTTTCAGCCCGAATCGGGGTCTGACCCGATTCGTAGGCCTACGATTTGCAGGCCCGACCAACGGCATGGACCATCGTCGCGTCACCTGGCAGGTTCGCGAGCGGCTCACTTGGCTCGCGTGGCTGCTCGACAGCTCGATCCCGATCCCGGGAACCCGGCTCACCATCGGCCTGGACGCGCTGATCGGCCTCTTCCCGGTGATCGGCGACGCGGTCGGCGTCGTCCTTTCGAGCTATATCGTGCGCGAGGCGGCCGCGCTCGGTGCTCCGAGAAGCATCCTCGCGCGCATGGCGTTTAACGTAGCGCTGGAAGGATTGGTCGGCGTGATTCCCCTCGCGGGCGACGTGTTCGACGCGGCCTACAAGGCCAACCAGCGCAACGTGCGCCTGCTGAACGCCTGGCTCGACGCGCCGCACGCCGCGCAGCGCTCGAGCCGCGCCTTCGTGGCGGCGCTCGTCGCCGGCGTCGCGGTATTCCTCGTGGCGGCCTGCGTCGCCGGCTTCTTCATCGCGCGATGGCTGTGGAACTGGCTCGGCGCCTAGGCGCGCTGCGCAGGTGGAGCCATACCACCTGGCGCATCGCGATCCTGACCTTCCTCGCCACCGGGCTCGGGGTGCTGCTCGCCGCCAATCTCTCGCTCGGCGACAAGAAGATCGACACCAGCGTGGCGTCGCTCTACGGCGTCGGCGATCCGCAATTCGTGCGCACCATGAACGTGATGCTGGGGCCGGCGCTCGTGCCGGGCAACCGCACGCGCGCGCTGGTGAACGGCGACGAGATCTTCCCCGATATGCTCGAGGCGATCCGCGGCGCGCGCAAGACCATCACCTTCGAGATGTACATCTACTGGAAGGGCTCGATCGGCGAGCAGTTCACGGCCGCGCTCGAGGAGCGCGCGCGCTCGGGCGTCAAGGTGCACGTGCTGATCGACGCGCTCGGCAGCCAGAAGATCGAGCAGAAGGTGCTCGCCCGGCTTAAG
This sequence comes from Burkholderiales bacterium, assembly GCA_044870335.1. Lineage (GTDB taxonomy): Bacteria > Pseudomonadota > Gammaproteobacteria > Burkholderiales > SG8-39 > SCGC-AG-212-J23. Next base: position 10,340 of record JBIOYV010000064.1, read on the forward strand.
GAAGCCGGGGCGCGCGTGGAGCTCTACAACCCGGTGCGCTGGGACACCATCGCGCGCATGAACAACCGCACTCACCGCAAGATCATGGTGATCGACGGCGCCGTCGGCTATACCGGCGGCGCTGGCATCGGCGACGAGTGGAGCGGCAACGCGCAGGACCCCAACCACTGGCGCGACACGCACTTCCGTCTCGAGGGTCCCGCGGTCGCGCAGATGCAGGCCGCGTTCATGGAGAACTGGATCGAGGTGACCGGCGAGGTGCTGCACGGGCCCGAGTACTTTCCCGAGCTGCGGCCGGTCGGCGACGAGCTCGCGCAGTTCGTCGTCAGCTCCCCGGGCGGCGGCGGCGAGAGCGCCCAGCTCCTCTATCTCATGTCGATCGCCGCGGCGCGGCGCTCGATCCAGCTCTGCGCCGCGTACTTCGTTCCCGACGACAACGAGGTGCGCCAGCTCGTCGAGGCGAGGGGGCGCGGCGTGCGCGTGCAGATCATCGTGCCGGGGCCGGCCACGGACTCGGCGGCGGTGCGCCGCGCCTCGCGCTCCACCTGGGGCGAGCTGCTGCGCGCCGGGGTCGAGATCTACGAGTACCAGCCGACCTTCTATCACGTGAAAGTGATGACGGTGGACGGCCTGTGGGTGACGGTGGGGTCCACCAACTTCGACACGCGCTCTTTCAGCACCAACGACGAGGCGAACCTCAACGTCTACGACCGCGCGTTCGCGGCCGGGCAGGAACGCATTTTCGAGCGCGACCTCGAGCGCTCGCGCCGCATTACACTGGAGGAATGGGAGGGGCGTCCGTTGAGAGAGAAGCTGTGGGAGTACGCCGCGGGGCTGCTCAGCTCGCAGCTCTAGGGGCAGCGCATTGATCGGCCGCATCGGACTCGGGCTTGCCGTGCTCTCGCTCGCGGTGCTCGGCGCATCGGGCCCTGCGGTGAGGTCGGGCCTCGTCTCGTATAGCGTCGGCATCCTCATGCTGCCCGCGGCAGGAGCGCTCGGGCTGGCCGGCGCGATCCTCGGCGTGATCGCCCTTTTCCGCCGCGCCGGCGTCGCGCGTTCGCTCTTCGCGCTGGTGCTCGGCGCGTCGGTCGCGGCGATTCCGGCCGCGGGATACCTGCGCGCGCGCTCGGTGCCGCCGATCAACGACATCAGCACCGATCCGAACGAGAGTAGCGACGCGCAGCGCCTTGCCTACCCGGACATCCGCCCCTTGCACCTCGCCGTCGCGCCCAACATCGCATTCGAGCGGGCAAAGGGTGCGATGGAGGAAGCCGGCTGGCAGATCGCGCGCGAGGATCCCTCCGCAGGCCGTATCGAGGCGGTTGCGACGACCTTCTGGTTCGGGTTCAACGACGACGTGGTGGTGCGGATTACTGCGGAAGACGCCGGAAGTCGCGTCGACGTGCGCTCGAAGTCGCGCGTCGGAAGGAGCGATCTGGGAACTAATGCACAGCGCATCCGCGCCTACCAGAGACGCCTGCAGTGAATCGGGCTATCCTTGCGGTCTTGGGCTAGGCGAAAAAGGAAGCTCCATGAAAAAAACCATTCTGGCTGCTGCCCTCGCGGTTGCGCTGCCGCTCATGCAGCCCCTCATGAGGCCGGTTTGGGCGCAGGCCCCGGAGCAGCAGAAGGCGGTAGCGGCGCAGCCCGCCGAAGCGGCGAAGCCGGCGCCGAAAGCGAAGCTCGCCAAGGTGACGCGCAAGACGACGGCCAAGCGCCACCAGGATGCGCGCCATTGCCTGGAGCGCCCCAACAACGACGCGATCATCAGGTGCGCAGAAGAGTATCTGTAGCGGGCCGTGGTACGCGCAGCACCCCGTCCTCGGGCGGCAGCCCGCCGATCTCCAGCGGCACCTGAAGGTCCGTCCTTCCCCGCCGCACGAGCAGGCTCAGGCGGCCGTCCTGCAGCTGCGCGAGCGCGCTGCTGAACTCCTGCAGGTTGCGGATCCGCGTCTGGTTCACCCCGTAGACCACGTCTCCCAGGCGTAGCCCGGCGCGCTCGCCTTCCTTTCCCAGGCGGATCACCGCCAGGCCATAGCCCAGGCCGATCGACTTGAGCGTCGCTTCGGGGAGCTCACGCAGGGACAGGCCCAGGCGGTCCTGGCTTTCCACCGTGACCAGACGGAAAGTCTCGTCCGGCGCGTCGCAGGCTGCGACCGCCGCTAGGAATAAAAGCGGGAACAAAAGTCCGCGATAGCGCATATCGGCTCCGAAAGGCTGCCTTGCAAGCTTCGAACCCGGCCTTGGACCGCAGATTGCTGCGCTTCAATCAGCGTTCCGGAGGACCACGAAATGCCCTACGCCGCCTGTAAAGCTTGCACCGACCTGTCCGATTTACAGCGCATCGCCGCGATCGTGCTCGCGCTGGCTCTCGCTGCCTGCAGCAGCATGCCGCGGCCGACCGAGCAGATCGACGCTGCCCGCGCTGCCGTGTCGAAGGCCGAGCCGGTCGTCGTGCAAGACGGCGCCATGGAGCTCCGGGTGGCGCGGTACAAGCTTGCGCGTGCCGAGCAGGAAGCGCAGCGCGGCGACCATGCGAATGCCCGGATCTACGCCGAGCAGGCCCAGGTCGACGCCGACTACGCCCGCGCCATCGCCGACAACGCGCGGGTGCAGCACGCTGCGGCCGACGCGAACCAGAGCGTAAGGCGGCTGCAGGACGAACTGGACAGGAGGGCGAAATGACCCGTGAAGCGATTCGGCACGCCGCGCTTGCCGCGGTTTGCCTTGGCACCTTGCTCGGCGCGGGATGCACGTCTGTGCCGCGCGCCACCAACGAGCTCGAGGCGGCGCGCGCCGTCTACCGCAGCGCCGCGGCGAACCCGCAGGTGCAGGCGCGCGCGCCGGTCGAGCTCGAGCTCGCCGAGCGCGAGCTGCGCGATGCCGAGAATTTGCACAGCGCCGACGCCGCGCCCGCGAAAGTGGCGCACTTCTCCTATCTCGCTGCGCAGCGCGCGCGCATCGCGATGAAGACGGCGGAGCTGCGCGCCGCCGAGGCGGCATACGCAATGGCGAACGAGCAGCGCAACCGCATGCAGCTCGAGCTGGGCCAGCGCGGCGGCGCGTCGCTGCCCGCGTCGAGCGGCGACACCGCGCGCTGAATCTCTCGAGAGGAAGACGCATGGCAACCGTAGTCCGTGACACTCCCTACCACGACCGCCGCGTGACCGAGCGCAGGCGCATCGCCTATCCGGCCGCTTTGCGCGCCGACGGCATGCGCGTTTCTTGGGGCGGCGTCTTCGGCGGCGTTCTGGTCGCGCTCGGATTCCTCCTCCTGATGACCGCGCTCGGCGTGGCGGTGGGGATCAGCGCGGCACAGCCCGGCGAAACCGATACCGGCACGCTCGGCGCCGGAGCCGGCATCTGGGCCGGCGTCTCGCTGCTCGTGGCGCTCTTCATCGGCGGCTGGGTTTCGACCCGGATCGGCGCGATCTTCGACGGCACCACCGGCTTCTTCGAGGGCGCCCTGGTGTGGGTGGTGAGCGTCCTGCTGATACTTTACCTGGCGAGCAGCGGGATCGGCATGCTGGCCGGCGGCGCCTTCAAGCTCGTGGGCGGCGCGGTGCAGACGCTGGGCGCGGTGGTTCAATCGTCGCAGGCGACGCCGGACGTATCCGGCAGCGTGGACCAGATGCTCCAGCGGCTCAAGGATCCGAAGACCGCGGAGCAGATCGCCTCCGCCACCGGCATGCCGGCGAGCGAAGTGCAGGCGAGCCTCGAGGAGACCGCGCAGCGCGTCGAGAACAACCGCGGCAATCCCACGCAGGCGGCGCTCGAGGCGAAGAACGGCATGGCGCAGCTCGTGGAAAAGGCCAGGGCGAGCGGTGCCCTGCAGCAGAAGGCCGAGGAAGTGAAGCCGCAGGCAACGCGTGCGGCGTGGATCACGTTCGGCGCGCTGCTCCTTTCGCTCCTCGCCGCGGCGCTCGGGGCGATGGCGGGACGCCGCGATCCGGTGAAGGAGGCAAGAGCATGAGAACCCTCGTCACATTCGGGCTGGGTGCGCTCGCCATGTACCTTTTCGACCCACAGCACGGCCGGGGCCGGCGCAGCCTGTTCCGCGACCGGCTTGCCCGCGCCAGGCGCTTGGTCTCGCGGCGCGCTGCCGGCAGTGCCCGGGACCTGTCGTACCGCCAGTACGTCGCCTCGACCGACGCGCCGCAAAGCGCGCAGCACCTCGGCAGGTAGATAGGCCGCCGCCGCCGCGGCGGCGCATAATCCGCTGCAATGCGCGCGCTCCTGCTCGCGGTCCTGGGCTGCGCCTGCGCCGTGGCGTCGGCGGCGCCGGTGGTGCTGGTGCCGCTCGAAGGCGCCATCGGTCCCGCGAGCGCGCATTTCGCGAAGCGCGGCATCGAGCGCGCCGCCAAGGAGGGCGCCGAGCTCGTGATCCTCCAGATCGATACCCCCGGCGGGCTCGACACCTCGATGCGCGAGGTGATCAAGGCGATCCTCGCTTCGCCGGTGCCGGTCGCCGTTTTCGTCGCGCCGAGCGGCGCCCGCGCCGCGAGCGCCGGCACGTTCATCCTCTACGCGGCGCACATCGCCGCCATGGCCCCCGGAACCAATCTCGGTGCGGCCTCTCCCGTCTCCATCGGCGGCGCGGTTCCCCAGAAGGATGGAAAAAAAGAAGAAGACACCATGACGCGCAAGGTGACGAACGACGCCGTGGCGTACATCCGCGGCCTCGCGCAGCTGCGCGGCCGCAACGCCGACTGGGCGGAAAAAGCGGTACGCGAGGGTGTCAGCCTTCCGGCGCAGGAGGCGCTGAAGCTGAAAGTCATCGAGCACGTGGCCGCCGACGTGCCCGCGCTTCTCGCCAAGCTGGGCAAGCCCAATGCCGAGGTGAAGGCCCTCGAGATGGATTGGCGCACCCGCGTGCTCGCGGTCATCACGAACCCGACGGTCGCCTACCTCCTCATCCTGGTCGGGGTCTACGCGCTCATCTTCGAGTTCATGAGCCCGGGCCTCATCCTGCCGGGCGTGGTGGGCGCGATCGCGCTGCTCCTCGCGCTCTACGCGCTGCATCTGCTGCCGGTGAATTACGCCGGCCTCGCGCTGATGCTGCTCGGCATCGCCTTCATGATCGCGGAGGTGTTCCTGCCTTCGTTCGGCGCCATCGGCGTCGGCGGCATCGTGGCCTTCGTGCTCGGGTCGCTGCTGCTCATCGAGGACACCGAGCTGCCGGGTTTCGAGATCCCGTACGCGCTCATCGCCGGCGTCACCGCGGCGAGCGCCGGCTTTCTCATTATCATGGTCGGCATGCTGGTGAAAAGCCGCCGGCGCGCCGTAGTGAGCGGCCGCGAGGAGATGCTGGGCGCGACCGCCGAGGCGCTCGGCGACTTCGACCTCGAGGGCTGGGCCCGCGTGCACGGCGAGCAGTGGAAGGTGCGCTCGAGCCGGCCGGTGCGGCGCGGACAGAAGCTGCGCGTCACCGCGATGGAAGGCCTCGTGCTGCGGGTCGAACCCGCCGGGACAACTGAGACAGATTGAGGAGGGAGATTGAGCATGCCGTATTTTGCGCTGGGCTTCGTCATCCTGATCGCCGTCCTGGTCATGTCGTCGATCAAGATCCTGCGCGAGTACGAGCGCGCGGTGGTGTTCTTCCTCGGGCGCTTCCAGCGCGTGATGGGGCCCGGTCTCATCATCGTCATCCCGGTGGTGCAGCAGCTCGTGCGTGTCGACCTGCGCACGCGCGTGTTCGACGTGCCGCCGCAGGACGTGATCACGCGCGACAACGTCTCGGTGAAGGTCAATGCGGTGGTGTATCTGCGCGTGGTCGACCCGCAGCTCGCCATCATCCAGGTCGCCAACTTCAGCGAAGCCACCAGCCAGCTCGCGCAGACCACGCTGCGCGCGGTGCTCGGCAAGCACGAGCTCGACGCGCTGCTGGCCGAGCGCGAGAAGCTGAACGTCGACATCCAGACCGTGCTCGACCAGCAGACC
>JBIOYV010000065.1:0-8111 GCA_044870335.1 Burkholderiales bacterium
ACCTTCTTCCGCTTGCTATTCCGCGACGGGGCCTCCGCCGCATCCTGCAGCTTCCCCTGGTACAGCCTCTGGTTGTGCCGCCCCCGCTTCCACGCCTTCGACTCGTCCCAGGCCATGGCTAGTCCTCCTTGGGATGGTTGAAGTCCAGTTCCGTTTCCCGGACCTGATGGCGGGGGGTACCCGGGGCAGGTTCGGTCGGCCGCGGCTCGACCAATTGCTGAAACAGCATGTTCATGAACATGAACATCGGCTTAGTCTTGAGCACGAGCGCTCGCGCGGGCCTGTCGGGGCTCGCGTTGAAATGCTGGTGCACGCAGTTGTTGTGCACGATGGCGATGTCGCCCGCCTTCCAGTCGTAGCGCACCCCGTCGTGGATCTCGTAGCCCACTCCGTCGAGGATGTAGAAGGCGGCCTCGTTGACGTGGCCGTGCTTCTGCGACTTGCCCCCCGGCGCGTATTCCTCGAGGTGCAGGTGGAAGAGCTGGCTGATCCCGTCCTTCGGCTCGACGTAGTGCCGGCTGAAGGTCTGCGGGCCGTCGACGAACTTGATGTCCTTCGCCTTGCGCACGCGCGGCATCGAGCGCAGGCGCTTGAGCTCCTCCTTCAGGCTGTACTGGCCCTGGATGCCGCGGACGAAGATGCGGTCCTTCTTGCTGTGGTAGTGCGATTCGGTGCCCATCATCGTTCCTTCACCATAATCTCTCGCCGCGCTCGACCCGCGCCAGCATCTCGTGCTGGAACGCCGCCGGGCCGAATCCGTAGCGGCTGCCCTCCTGCTCGTAGAAGAACGGCGCACCGGTGCGCGCCGAGAACTCGCTCATCCAGGCGAGCAGCCCTTCGTCCGGGTCGCGCCCGGCCGACACCAGGATATACGCCGGACGTTGCCGCCATTGCGTCGCGACGATCATCACCCCGAGCCGGTCGGGCCGGAACGACTCGGGGAACGGGCTTCCGGGACGCAGCCACCCGCACACGAAGTTGCGGCACGGCTCGACCGGACGGCGCTCGTAGATCGTGCAGCAGCCCTCGCCGCGGAAATGGCACGGCGTGCCCGGCTTCATCTCGTGCCCGTAGATCGTGCCGACCGCCCAGCCGTCGCAGCAGGCCGTGCAGGTTCCACACTCCCTCGTCTGCGCAGGCTGAACCGCGATGACGGCACCGTGGCATTTCTTGTATTTCTGGCCGCTTCCGCAGGGACAAGGATCGTTTCGCCCGACTCGCATTTCGACGCGTTCAGTATACTCGTCCCGCCATCGAGAATCGTGTCCTGCATGGGATGACGCTCTACCTCGCCGTGCTCGCTTCGGTGCTCACGTCGATCGCCCAGCGCGGCAGCAAGGTGACGCTTTCGCTCTACGCGCTCGACCTCGGCGCGGGCGCCTTCGCCGTCGGCCTGCTGGGGGCGCTGTACGCGAGCTTCCCGCTCATCCTCGCAGTGCACGCGGGAAGGATCTCCGACCGGTTCGGCGTGCGCTACCCAATGCTCCTGGGCGGCACGACCATGGCGCTCTCGCTCGTCATGCTCGTATTTCTTCCAAGTCTCAATGCATTGTATTTTTCCGCTGCGCTTCTCGGCCTCGGGCACATCTTTTTCCACGTCTCGGTGCACAACCTCGTCGGCTCGCTCGGCGCCGCCGAGCGCACGAAGAATTTCGCCACCTTCTCGCTGGGCAGCTCGATCGCCGCCTTCATCGGACCCTCGGCCGCCGGCTTCAGCATCGAGTACGCGGGCTTTCGCGAGGCGCTGCTGCTGCTCGCGGGCTGCGCCGGCCTCCCGGCGCTCGCCATGCTGGGCTACCGCCCGCCGTCCGCGAAGGGCGAGCCCGAGGAGCGCACGAAGAACGCGTTCGACCTGCTCGCGATCCCGGGCCTGCGGCGCACGCTCATCATGAGCGGCGTCGCCCTGACCGGAATCGAGCTGTTCTCGTTCTACCTGCCGATCTACGGCCGCTCCATCGGCCTTGCGCCTTCGGTCATCGGCATGGTGCTCTCGTGCTACGCCGTGGCGGGCTTCATGGTGCGCTCGTTCATGCATCGCCTCGCGCACCGCTATACCGAGATCGGCGTGCTCACTGCGTCGCTCTTCCTCGCCGCCGCGACCTACGCGCTGCTTCCCGCGCTGCACGAAGCAATGTTCCTCGGCATGGCCGCCTTTGCGCTCGGCCTGGCGCTGGGATCGGCGCAGCCGCTCACCATCATCCTGACCTACAACCATGCGCCGAAGGGCCGCTCGGGCGAGGCGCTGGGGATGCGCATCATGGCGAACAAGGTGACGCAGATCGCGGTGCCGCTCGCCTTCGGCGGTCTGGGCGCGGCGATGGGCTCCGTCCCGGTGTTCCTCGCGACCGCGGCCTTCCTCTTCGTCGCCGGCCTGCTGTCGTTAAGATCAAAATCTACTGGCTGAGCAGCGGAATGCTCTTGTAGTCCTTGCCGGCAGGAATCGACTGCAGATAGGCATGGATGTCGGCGAGGTCCGCATCCGAAAGGATTTCCTTGGGATACGGCGGCATCGGGCCGTTCGAGTTGCGCACGAAGACGTTGAACGCCTCGAGCGCCATCGGCTTCGGCGCCAGCGGCTTGCCGGCGGCGCCGCCCTGGCCGACCTCGCCATGGCATTGCCAGCAACCGTTCTTCATGAAGGCGGTCTTGCCCTTCGCCGCGTCGGCGGCGAACGCTGCGGTCGCGGCGAAGCCGAGGAAGACAAACGCGCCAAGCAGGATACGCATCGGTGGCTCCTTCAACGCGGCTGGGTCCACACGTTGAGGAGCGCGGGCGTGCCCGACTGCACCACCTTGACCGCTTCGCGCAGCGCGGCTGCGAGCTGCGACGCTTCCTTGATCGGGCCCCTCGCCCACCAGCCCATCGACTCCGCAAGCTTGTGGTATTCGATGTCGGGATTCTCGATCCGCGTGCCGACCGGTCCCAGGTCGCCGCCGTAGTTCGACGCGCGGTTGCGGAAGTTCGCGAGCCGCTGCACGTGCATCACTTCCTGGTGGTAGCCGCGGTTGTTGTGCATCACCGCGAGCTGCGGGATCTTGTGCTTCGCCGCGGTCCACAGGACCCCGGGCGCGTACATCAGGTCGCCGTCGGCCTGGATATTGACCGAGAAGCGGCCGGCGTCGCGATTCGCGAGCGCCGCGCCGACCGAGGCGGGCGCGCCGTAGCCGACGCCGTAGCCGCCTGAGCGGCCCAGCCAGTGGTGATGCTGCTCGATCGGCCAAAGGCGCTGCAGCCAGTTGCTGACGTTGCCCGACTGGGAAACGATCGACCAGTCGAGCGCCTTGACGGCGTTGTAGGTCTCCATGCACAGCCGCGCGGTGCTGATCGGGCTCGCGTCCCAGCCGAGCGCCGCGGCCTGACGGGTGCGCGCCTGGTCGTCGGCGTGGGCCTTCTTCGCCGCCTCGCCACGCTGCGCGATTGCGCTGCGCCTCGCCGCGGGGATCGCGGATCTCACCGCCTCGATCAGCGCGGGCAGCGTCGCCTCGGCGTCGGCGGCCATCTGGACGTCGATCACCTGGAAGCGCTGGAAGTCCTGGTAGTTTGCCTTGGTGATGAGGTCGGAGGCGTTGATGCTGATCAGCTTCGTCGCCTGCTTGATGCGCGAGGAGTTCCTGCCGACGCCGTGCTCGCCGTTGTCGGTCCAGGAGTTGACCACATTCCAGAAGTCGGCGAGCTCGAGGCCGAGGATCACGTCGGCGCCCGGGACGGCGCTCGGCGGCGCGGACAGGTAGTGCGTCCGCGGAAAGTTCGTGCGGCTGCCCTGGTCGACGACGCGCGCCTGCAGCGCCTCGGCGAGCTGCACCAGCAGCTTGATGCCGTTCGGCGTGCGCGCCATGCGGTCGGCGACGATCACGGGGTTCTGCGCCTCGGCGAGAAGCTTAGCCGCTTCCTTCACGGCGCCGCCGTCGCCCGCGGGCGGCGCGGTGGGAATGTAGCGCGGGATGTAGAGCTTTTCGCCGCCGTGGCCCTTGGCCGGCTCCTGCTGCAGGCCCGCGTCGAGCGATATCATCACCGGGCCGTAGGGCGGCGTCATCGCGATCTTGTAGGCGCGCACCATCGACTGCGCGAAGTGCTGCAGCGATACCGGCGTGTCGTCCCACTTGGTAAAGTCGCGCACCAGCGCGTTGATGTCCTGCGCCGAGTGGAAGGTGGGCACGCTGGGCGGACGCGTCGACGCGTCGAGGTCGTTGCCCCCGATCACGATCATCGGCACGCGGTCGCACCACGCGTTGTAGATCGCCATCGCCGCGTGCTGCAGGCCCACGGTGCCGTGGCAAAGCGTCATCAGCGGCTTGCCCGCCACCTTGAAGTAGCCGTGGCCCATCGCGACGGCGGATTCCTCGTGCATGCAGGTGAGGAACTCGGGCATCTTGTTGCCGCCGTAGTTGATGAGCGACTCGTGGATGCCGCGGTAGCTCGAGGCGCAGTTCGAGGGGCAGTACTTGATCCCGAGCGTCTTGATGACGTCGACCATGAAGTCCGACCCCGGCACCCCGCCGATGCGGTTCGGCGCCGCCTCGCCCGGCGTCTGCGTTTCGGCGGCGGCGACCCGCGCGCTGGGCGGCAGCGCCGACGGCGCGCGCGTGTTCTGCGCCAGCTCCTCTTCGGCGCCGCGCGAGAGCGGCGGCGCGATGGCGCTCGCGGCGCTGGCAGCGACGAATCCGGTCAGGAATCTGCGACGGTCCTTGCGTGCCATGACTTCCTCCTCCTCGCTCTGGATCGATTCCGGCTCGCGGCATCCATAGCCGCCCGCTCGCGTTTATTTTAAACTCGCCCCATATGGCGGAACTACGTTCGACATTGCGGAACATGCGCGGAACATGCGGGCGGAACAGAACGAGCTCCTGACGCGAACCGGCCCCGGCACGCCGATGGGCGAACTCTTCCGGCGCTACTGGCTGCCGGCGCTGCTCGCCGAGGAGCTGCCCGAGCCCGATTGCCCTCCGGTGCGAGTCAAGCTGCTCTCGGAGCGCCTCATCGCGTTCCGCGACACCGAGAACCGTCTTGGGCTGATCGACGAGTTCTGCGCCCACCGCGGCGTGTCGCTCTGGTTTGGCCGCAACGAAGAGAGCGGCCTGCGCTGCCCCTACCACGGCTGGAAATACGACGTCACGGGCCAGTGCATCGAGATCCCTTCCGAGCCCGACAACCCGCGCCTGTGCCAGCGCATGAAGCTCAAGTCCTATCCGCTGGTCGAGCGCGGCGGCGTCCTGTGGACCTACATGGGCCCGAAGGAGCAGCAGCCGCCGCTCCCCGAGCACGAGTGGGCTACCGTGCCCGAATCGCAGCGCTACGTCTCCAAGCGCTGGCAGGAGTGCAACTACCTTCAGGCGATGGAAGGCGGCATCGACTCGAGCCACGTGTCGTTCCTTCACCGCTACACAATGAAGGTCGATCCGATGTTCAAGGGCGCAAGCAAAAGCCACGAGTACAACCTGCAGGATCTCGCGCCGCACTTCGAGGTAGTCGAGTCCCGGGGAGGTCTCTACATCGGCGCGCGGCGCAACGCCGAGGAAGGCAAGTACTACTGGCGCATCACGCAATGGATCATGCCGAGCTTCACCCTGATCCCGCCGCGCGGCGATCATCCCATCGGCGGCCACTCGTGGGTGCCGATCGACGACGAGAACTGCTGGGCCTGGAGCACCAACCACCATGCCACGCGGCCGCTCAAGCCCGAGGAGCACCAGGCGCTCGAGGACGGCCAGGGCATCCATGTCGCGCTCATTCCCGGCACCTACCGCCCGGTCGCCAACAAGGACAACGACTACCTGATGGACCGCAAGGCGCAGAAGGAAGGGCGCAGCTTCTCCGGCATCGAGGGCTTCGCGATGCAGGACGCCTCGGTGCAGGAAAGCATGGGACCGATCCAGGACCGCACGCGCGAGAACCTGGTGCCCACCGACCAGGGCATCATCATGGCGCGCAGGCGCCTGGTCGCGGCGGCGCAAGGGCTCGCCAAGGGCGTCCAGCCTCCCGGCGTCGACCCGAAGCACCAGCGCGTGCGCTCCGTCTCCATCATCCTGCCGAAGGACGCCGCGTTCAGCGAGGCCGCCGAGGACGCGCTGATGCCGGAGCCGGGCTCGGCCCACGCGACGGTTTAAATAGGGACAGTCCCTATTTTCCGCTCCGACGGCGGCCTGCCGCGTGACTTGCGCTGCACGCCCAGTGCGTAACCGCCGCGCGTCGCTTTCCGGATCTCATCGATCATAGTCGGCGCTACCGGCATGTCGAACAGTCCGACGTACGCGCCGGCGCGCTGCGCGGTGTCGTCACCGAGCGCCTCATATGCCGGATGCGGCCGCAGGAACGTCGCGTCAGTCGCCCGAACGTTGATCGCATAACTTGACCAACGGTAGTCGGCCGGGTGCTTAACCATTGCTGCTTCGACCGGATTGAGCTCGATGTAGCGATAGCAAGCGAGCGCGTAGCGCTCCAATGGGACGAGGCAGGAGTAAAACCGCCCTTCCCAAAGCGTCCCACTGCGTTCCAGGCGTTTATTGATTCGGTTTACGTAATACTGCGCCGTGTACTTCATCATGAGTGCGCATGCCTCTTGCGCATGCGGCGTCAGGAGCAGGTGGACGTGGTTCGTCATCAGGCAGTAAGCATGAATCGAGCATCCGAAGCGCAGTGCGAACTCACGCAGATATCCAAGGTAGGCCAGGTAGTCGCTTTCTTCGAAAAAGCAGTCGCGACGATCATGCCCACGCTGTACAACGTGCAAGCTGACCTCGGGCACCACGACGCGCGCCGTTCTCGGCATTACGGCCAAACGGCAAGAGCCCGGTGGCGGTTGACGCCTAGTTACAGAAACAGGGACTGTCCCTATTTAAGCGGCTTTTTGAGGAAGCTCCGCCTGCTCGGCGGCGTAAGCCTTGTCCATGTTCGACTTCAGGCCGTGCTTCGCGAGCGCGTCCGAGAACCACTTGCGGATCTCGGGCCGCTCGTCGGCGTAGTCGATCTGGTCGCCGCCGAGGCGGCGGCTGATCCAGGCCTTGGGCACGCCCTGGGCGTTGCGGATTGCGACGCCCTCGGCCTTGAAGGCGAGATAGCGCGCCGGCGTGGTGCCGGTGTTGAAGTGCTGGTGGAACCAGAGGTTCGGCGGCACGATCATCGAGCCTTCGCGCCAGTCGTAGCGCTTGGGTTCCTCGCCCTCGGGCCACATCAGGGAGAAGCCTTCGCCCGACAGCACGATCACGTGCGCGCCCGGCCCGTGCGCGTGGGCCTTCTTGTACGTGCCGACCGGAAACTGCGAGATGTGGCTGTTCATCGAGCCGCGCGCCATCGAGAAGCGCGTGTGACCGCCGCCCGCGCCGCGCTCCTTGGCGGCGAACAGCGCCAGGTTGATCGCGTCGGCGACGAAGTTGGTATCGAGAAGCAGCCCCTTCTGCTCCCCCTTGTTGGCGAAGTACTCCGGCTCGCCGTCGAAGCGCTCCTTGAAGTCGTGCTTGGTGTTGAAGACGAAGGAGGTGTCGCTGAACGAGTTGATGATCACCGGCGCGTTGGTCACCGCCACGAAGCGCGCTGCGTCCTTGCCCGAGCCGTTGAAGTGCTGGTGGTGACAGTTGAGCGGGATGGCGAAGATCGCCCCCGCCTTCCACTCGAAGCTCACCCGCTTGCCCGCATCGTTCCAGACCGCGGTCGAGCCGCGCCCGTCCAGGACGTAGATCATCTCCTCGTAGAGCTGGCGCTGGGGGGCGAGGCTTTTCCCCGGCGGGATCTCGCACACGTAGCAGTCGTTCGAGGTGCGCGAAGCGTCGTGATTCAGGTACACGCCCCTGCCGCCGCGCCGCGGCCAGGGCTTGAGCTCCACCGCGTGCAGGTTCGGCACGTAGAAGGAGCTGATGATCTCGAGCCCCTCCTCGCGCACCCAGCGCGTATAGGGCGTCTCCTTCTCGGTGGCGAACTTGCTTGCAAACTCGTCCGAGACGATGGCGCTCCTGGTCACGCGGTCGCCTTTTCTTCTTTTGTTCTTGCCCGAAGAAAACTTTCAACCAGTTCTTCAGTAACGACAGTGTTGGGCACGTACTCGGGCGCGTTCTCCAGCTGCTCCAGGTCGTTCAGACCGCACGCCTTGTAGATCCGGTTCACCACCGAGATCAGCCGCA
>JBIOYV010000066.1:0-15776 GCA_044870335.1 Burkholderiales bacterium
CATCGCTCTTCCGCGGGAGACCGTGCCGCGGAAGAGCCTTTCCTCGTGGCAGGTATGGGGCCTCCTCCTCCTCGCCCCGTACGTGCTGGTGTTCCTGGTGTTCGTGCTCTACCCGGTGAGCTACGGCCTGTGGCTCGCGCGCCATCCGGAGAGCTACACCACGCTCTTCGCCGACCCGATCTTTTTCCGGTCGGTGGTGAATACGGTATTTTTCTTGTTGATCGCTGTAAATCTGAAATTCCTGCTGGCGCTCTACCTCTCCGGGTTCTTCGTGCACGAGCGCGTGTGGATCCGCTGGCTGTCGGTGATCTTCATCATCCCGTGGGCGGTGCCGGCGATCCCGACGATCTTCTCGATCCGCTTCATGCTGAATCCGGAATGGGGCCTGATCAACTCGGTCTGGTTCCGGCTCACCGCGCTGGACGGGCCGAACTGGCTGAACGACCCGACGCTCGGCCTGACGATGGCGATGGTGGTGCACATCTGGAAGGCGCTGCCGTTCTGGACCCTGATCCTGATGGCCGGGCGGCTCGCCATCCCGAAGGAGCTGTACGAGGCGGCGAGCGTCGACGGCGCGAGCGGCTGGCAGAAGTTCAAGTACGTGACGTGGCCCTCGATGCGCACGCTCTACATCACCTCCACGCTGCTGTCGCTGATCTGGACGCTGGGCGACTTCAACAGCGTCTACCTGCTGACCGGCGGCCAGCCCGCGGACAAGACGCACGTGCTCGCCACGCTCGGCATCCGCTACATCCGCCTCGACCAGCTCGACCACGCGATGGCGACGATCGTGGTGGCGCTGCCCTTCGTTTTGCCCTTGGTGTACTTCATGATGAAACGGCTATCGATTGATGACCAGAAGACGTCTTAACTGCAGTGACGAACAGAAAACTTCTCGGTGAAGCGAAGCTGTGGCTGGTCGCGATCCCGGTCCTGCTCTGGACCCTGATCCCGATCTACCACATCTTCCTGTTCTCGATCTCGACCAAGGACTCGGCGTTCTCGGGGCGCCTCTGGCCCGACCATCCGACGCTGCGCAACTTCGGCACCGTATTCAGGCAGGAGCACTTCTACCTGCACCATTTCTGGAGCCAGATCTGGAACTCGCTGTGGATCGCGGTCGCGAGCGGCGCGATCACGCTCGCTGTCGCCACCGGTGCTGCATTTGCAATCAGTAGGTTGAAAGTCAAAGGCGGCAGAACGGTGATGAACGCGGCGCTCTTCACCTACTTTATCCCGGCGGCGTTCCTCGCCGTGCCGATGTACAAGGCGATGGGCACTTACGGCCTGCTGAACAGCCGCTGGTCGCTGGTGCTCGCCATGGTCACGCTCGCTTCGCCGTACGCGATCTGGGTCCTGAAGCAGGCTTCCGACAAGCTGCCGTGGGAGCTCGACGAGGCGGCGCGCATCGACGGCGCCACGCCGATGCAGCTTTTCCGCCTGGTGTACCTGCCGCTGATGGTGCCGTCGCTGGTCGCGATCTTCACCTACGCACTGCTGCTCGCGTGGAACGAGTACCTGTACGCGTTCCTGCTGCTCTCGCACGAGAACACCATCCCGCTCGCGGTCGGGCTCGGGCACTTCCTCGCCTCGGACGACTCCCCGTGGGAGATCCTGATGGCGACGGCGTTGATCTACGGCCTGCCGCCGGCGGCGATCTACTACGCCTTCCGCGGCTACATGGTCGGCGGGCTCACTTCGGGGGCGGTGAAAGCCTGATGGCCTCGGTCGCGTTCAAAGACATCCAGAAATCCTTCGGCGCGACCAAGGTGCTGCACGGCATCTCGCTCGACATCGCCGACGGCGAGTTCATGGTGCTGGTCGGGCCGTCGGGCTGCGGCAAGTCGACGCTGCTGCGCATGCTCGCCGGGCTCGAGGACATCGGCGCCGGCGAGATCGCCATCGACGGCCGCGTGGTCAACGAAGTCGACTCGAAGGACCGCGACATCGCCATGGTGTTCCAGAGCTACGCGCTCTATCCGCACCTCACGGTCGCGGACAACATGGGGTTCTCCCTTCGCTTACGCAGTGAGCGCAAGGAGTTGATCCAGAGCCGTGTGGCCAGCGCGGCAAAGATCCTCAACCTGGGTTCGTATCTGCACCGCTATCCGCGCGAGCTGTCCGGCGGCCAGCGCCAGCGGGTTGCCATGGGACGGGCGATCGTACGAGACCCGAAAGTGTTCCTGTTTGATGAACCATTGAGTAACCTGGACGCCAAGCTGCGCGTGGCGATGCGCGCCGAGATCAAGGCGCTGCACCAGCGCCTGAAGACCACGACCGTGTACGTGACCCACGACCAGGTCGAGGCGATGACCATGGCCGACCGCATCGCGGTGATGAACGAGGGCCGCATCGAGCAGCTCGGCGAGCCGCTCGAGCTCTACGACCGGCCGGCGAACCTGTTCGTCGCGCAGTTCATCGGCTCGCCCGCCATGAACGTCCTGGAGGGTGTGTATCGAAATAGCTTTATTGAAGCTCTGGGGGCGCGCTGGCCCGTTTCCGGCTCCCGCGCCGCCGACGGCCAGCGGGTGAAGTACGGCATCCGGCCGGAGCACATCGATCTCGCGGGCGCCGGCATCGCCGCCGAGGTGGTGGTGGTCGAGCCCATGGGCGCAGAGACCGAGCTCCTCGTCAAGGTCGGCGACCAGACGCTCACCCTAATGACCCACGGCCGCTCGAGCATCGGGCCGGGCGAGCGCGCGTTCCTCGCGCCGCGCCTCGAGCAGGTGCATCTCTTCGACGCCGCCACCGGCGCGCGCCTCTAGTAGAATCGGCCTTCGGGCCCCCATTCATCATGGCGCAAAAAAGCGACTGGCAGTTCCCGGTGGAGATGCGCCCGCGTCCTGAGGACTGGCGCTTCGACCTGGACGGGGCGCTCGACGCGGTCGTGCAGCTGCGCGCGGAGATCCCGGAGGACGCGTTCACTGCGCAGATCCTCGGCACCGAGCGCGTCGGCAACGGCGTCGTGATCCGCGACGACGGCCTCGTCCTCACCATCGGCTACCTCGTCACCGAGGCGAGCACCATCTGGCTCACCACCAACAAGGGCGTCGTGGTGCCGGCGTTTCCGCTCGGCTACGATCAGACCACCGGCTTCGGGCTGGTGCAGCCCCTCGCGAAGCTCGGCGTGCGGCCGCTTGCGCGCGGTTCCGCCGGCTCCTGCCGCATCGGCGAGAACGTGGTCATCGCGGGCCACGGCGGCCGGGCGCGCGCGCTGCGCGCCACGGTGTTCGCGAAGCGCGAGTTCGCCGGCTACTGGGAGTACGTGCTCGACGAGGCGATCTACACGGCCCCGGCGCATCCGCAATGGGGCGGCGCCGCGCTCATCGGCGCGGACGGCAGGCTCCTCGCCATCGGGTCGCTGCTGGTTCAGGAGAAGGTCGACGGCGGCATGCTGCAGGGAAACATGCTGGTGCCGATCGACTACCTCGAGCCCATCCTGGACGACATGCTGAAGCTTGGCCGCCCAAGGCGCGAGCCGCGTCCCTGGCTCGGCATGTACACCACCGAGGCCGGCCCGAAGCTCGTCGTCGCGGGAGTCGGATCGGGGACGCCCGCCGACCGCGCGGGCGTCAAGGTGGGCGACGTCGTGGTCGAGGTGGCCGGCGAGAAGCCCGCGGGGCTCGCCGACCTGTGGCGGCGCATCTGGCGCCTCGGGCCCGCCGGCGCCATCGTTCCCCTCAAGGTCCTGCGCAAGTCGGCGCTGGTCGACCTCGTCGTGCACTCCGGCGATCGCAACGACTTCCTCAAAAAACCCCACCTGCACTGAACAAATCGGGGTCAGAGCCCTATTTCCGGCTCTAGGGCGTAGATCGCTTCCGGCGACTTGGCCGGGCGACCGGCTTGGCCCGGTTCAGTTCTGAACCCGTTCGGCGCGAGCACGTTGTGCTTGAAGCCTTCGCTGGCCAGTGGATAGCCCCCGTTGGTTGCATCGCGGATCGCCTTCTGCAATCCAGGCTCAAGCCGTTGATCGAACAGCCCTCGGTACGCCGCCTCACGCAAGTGTGCATCGGTGGCAAGCGCAAGATATTCGGCATGGCCGGAAATGAGTGGGTCGGACCGCATGCCGCTGTTCGCGGCGTAACTCGACCACAGATAACTGGAAGGATGATTAACCATCCCGGCGCGTACCGGGTTCAGTTCGATGTATCGATAGCACCCCAGCACGTACAGCGCTGATTCGGCAATGCAGGACCGGAAGCGGCCTTCCCATAGGGTTCCGGTCCGCTCATGGCACCGATTGAAGTATTGGACGTAGCGCTGCCCCAAGTCACGCATGAGCCCGGTGCACGCATCCGATGTTTGAGGCGTGAGCAGGATATGTACGTGGTTCGTCATCAGGCAGTAGGCATGGATGGCGCAGTCATACTTCTCGGACAATTGACGTAGATGCGCCAAATACATCAGGTAATCATTGTCATGCCGGAAGCAGGCAACGCGATTGTTACCGCGCTGGACAATATGGACGGCAACTCCAGGAAGGATGAGCCGCAGTGGCCTCGGCATGTGCAAGATAACGAGTCGTCGCGCACAGCGTTGACGGAAATAGGGCTCTGACCCCGATTTTCGGAATTGGGGTCTGACCCCGATTCTTGGTGGATTAGAACTGCAGGCGCTGGACGGCTTTCCAGTCGACGAATTTCTCGAGGTCGGCGTCGTTCGGGAGCTCGATCTTGCCGCCGCGGATCTGGGGGCTCAGGCGCGTGACCTGGGATTTGAGCAGCATGAAGAACGAATGCGACGCGGGGATGCGCCGCGGATTCTTCACCGCCGCCGCGTGCTGCAGCGAGATCAGCGTGCCCAGGGCGCTTTCGTAATACACCGCGACCGCAAGGCGCGCATGGCCGCCCGCGGCAACGCTCTCGATCGCGCGCGCTTCGCTGAAGCCGATGCGCGCGGGCTTCGCCGCAAGAGCGCGCGCGCCGCGTCCGGCATAGAGGCGCGCGTCGTCGGCCGAAGCGCACGAGAGATCGACGAGGATCGGCAATCCGCAGTCGCGCTGCAGCGCCGAGTAGCCCGCGTCGGGAGCAAGCGGGCACGGATCCTCGGCCACGGTGACGCCCGCGTGGGCGAGGGTGCGCACGTATTCGAGCGCTTCCTCGCGCGCGTAGCTTCCGTTGGCGTCGACCATGAGCTCGACCGTGTTGCCGACGGCCGCGCGCACCTCGGCGAGCATGCGCGCATCGGTTTCCCAGCCCTGCCCGCCCTGGAGCTTGAGCGTGCGCACGCCGTGCCTGTCGCAGGCCTCGGCGGCTTCGGCCGCCATGCGCGCGGGGGTTTGGCGCGTCACCATCCAGCACATCTCGACCTCGCGGCTGCCGCCCCACAGCGCCCACAGCGGCATGCCCTTCGCCGCGGCGCGCAGCGTCCAACAGGCGTTGTCGACCAGCGCCTTCGCGAACCGGTTCTCGGGAATCCGCGCCAGCGCCGTGGTTACTGCCTTGGCGTCGGCCAGGTCGACCTGGCGAAGCTGAGGCAGAATAACGTCCTCGAGCGCGACCGCGAGCGAGCGCGGCGAATAGCCGGTGCGCGTGGGCTTGATCACGCCCTCGGCGATCCCGGCCGCGCCGCTGTCGGCGACGATCTTCAGCAGCACGTAGTCGCCGCTGTTCTCGGCCGCGTACACCCACTGGATGTCCCGCACATAAGGCAGCCTGTAGAAATGCAGCGACCACTCTCCGAGCTTCACGCGCCGTATTCTGAACGAAACGGCTTTTTCCCACCCGGTCAACGGAACCCGCCGTGGGTGCGTTCAACGCGGATGCGTACTCCCCTCGCCCTTTTCTGCGCCGCGGTTCTGGCGGGCTGCGGCGTCACCGCGCCTCACCGGCCGAACCCTGACGCGGTCGCGGCCGAGCCGGCCGCGGTCGTCGCTTCGCCGCTCGAGCCCGCCGCGCAGTTCCAGGGCAGCCAGGTGAGGTACGCCGACGGCGCGGTCATCGGCGCGACCGGCGGCGCGGGGATCGGCGCGATGTCGGCGTACTCGTCGGCGGGCATGCTCTGCACCATCGGCGGCCCGCTCTGCATGATGGTCGTCGTGCCGGTGGCGGTGGTCGGCGGGCTGGTCGGCGGCGTCGCCGGCGCCGCCGTCCAGGCGGCGACCAGCGACCCGCTCGGCCGCACCGCCAGTGCACGCGGCACCATCGAGCAGGCGATTGCCGATATGCGCTTCACCGACGGTCTCGCTTCCAAAACCTCGGAGCAGCTCAAGCTGCCGCTCGGCAAGGCGGGAGACGTCCAGGACGGGACCATCCTGGAGGTGGGCGTAAGCGAGCTCGAGATCCTGGCGCACGAGAAGGAAATGGCGCTGGTCCTGCGCGCCCGCTCGCGCCTCTATCGCAGCGGCGATGGCAAGGTGCTTGAGGAGCACGAGGCGGAGACGCAGACCGAGTTCAAAAAATACCGGGATTGGGCCGCCGACGGCGGGCAGCCGCTGCGCGACGCTGTCGACTATGCGCTCGTGCGCTTGGGCCGTTCGCTGGTCAGCGCCCGCCGGGAATCCCGGCTTCGCGCAGATACTTCAGCACGCCAGGATGGATGAGCTCGCGCCGCGGCGCGGCGGCCAGCGTATTCGCCATGGTGGTCTCGCGCGCCTGCTCCAGGCGTGCGGCGAACGCGCGTTCGCCCCGGTGGACCGCCCGCCCGAGCCGGTAGGCGGTCTCCTCCGGCAAGGCCTCGTTCGCTAGCACGTAGCTCCACGCCCCCACCGAAGGAATAGGCGCATTCTGTCCGGGATAGCTTCCCGCCGGCAGCGTCACCGCCTGCAACCCGGGATTCCTGGCGAGGATTGCGCGGATCTGGCCGGCGTCGGGGGCGACGAAACGCCCACCCCCTTTGGCGACCGCGGCGAACGCGGGCCAGCCGACGCCGGCGCCCCAGATCGCGGCCGCGCGCCCGTCGGCGAGCATCGGCGGGCCGTCGGCCGCCTTCTCGAGATAGAGGGGCTGGACCTCCACTTCGAGCGCCTGCAGCACATTTCTTCCGAGCACGGTAATGCCCGACGCTTGCGCGCCGAGGACCACCGGACGCCCCTTGAGGTCCGCAATGGCGCGCACCGGGCTGCCGGCGGGAACGATGAACATGCCGGCGTTCGCGTAGATCGCGGTGATGATGCGAAGCCGGGTGTCGGGCCCGGCGAGCGCCGCGTTCGCGACCTCGCCGGCGACGAGCGCGATGTCGAGCTTGCCGGCCTCGAGGAGCGGAACGTTCTCGCCGCTGCCCTTGGTGTTGCGCGGCTGAACTTGCAGCGCGGAGTCCTGCGCGTTGACCACTTCCGCGAACGCATCGCCGTAGAGCGGGAAGCCTCCACCCGGGGTGGCGGTGCCGAGCACGACGACCGCGAGCTTCTTCATTGCAGCTGGATGTTCGCCGCCTTCACGACCTTGCGATACATCTCGATCTCGCTGCGCACGAAGCGCGAGAACTCCTCGAGCTTCATCGGCGCGGGCTGGATGCCGAGCTTGGTGAACTGCTCGCGCACCACCGGCTCGAACACGATCGCGTTTACCGATTCATTGAGCTTCCGCACGATCTCGGGCGAAGTCGCCTTCGGCGCCCACATGCCGAACCACAGCGTCACCTCGTAGCCCGGCAGGCCTTGTCCCGCGATGGTGGGCACCTCGGGCAGGACCTCGGCGCGCGAGGTGGTGGAGACGCCCAGGGCGTTGAGCTTGCCTTCCTTGACGAGGTTCACCGCGACGTTGACCGGCGCCATGTAGAACGCCGCACGGCCGCCGAGGACGTCCTGCAGCGCTTCGGGCGAGCCCTTGAAAGGCAGGTGGATCATGCGCACGCCGGCGAGGCCGAGGAGGTACTCGGAGGCGAGGTGCGTGGACGTACCCATTCCCGCCGACGCAAAGGCGAGCTCGCCCGGCCTCGCCTTCGCCGCGTCGAGCAGCGCCTTGAGCGATTTGTAGGGACCGTTGCCGGCGCTCACCATCACGTACGGCGTCTTGCCGAGCATGGCGACGTCGACGAGGTCGGTGAGCGGGTCGTAGGGCAGGCTCTTGTAGATCGCCGGGTTCGCCGAATGCGACGAGGACTGCACCATCAGGGTATGGCCGTCGGGCTCGGCCTTCACCACCGCCGAAGTGCCGATCTGGCCGCCGGCGCCGGGACGGTTCTCGACGATCACCGGCTGCTTCCAATGCTCGTTCATGCGCTGCGCGATGATGCGCGCCGCGATGTCGGCGCCCGCGCCCGCCGACAGCGGCACGATGATCCGGATGGCCTTGGAGGGATATTCCTGCGCCTGCTGCGCCTGCCCTCCCACCGTGAACGACAGGGCTAACGCGGTGGCGACGCTTCTAACGAACCTGGGAAAAAAGGTGACTGTCACCATTGTTTCCATTATCCGAGCGTGGGCATGTGGAAGCCCGGCGCCGGCGTGTCCTGGTGCGGCCAGCGCGTGGTCACGACCTTGGTGCGGGTATAGAACTTGACGCTCTCGACGCCGTGCACGTGCAGGTCGCCGAAGAGCGAGCTCTTCCAGCCGCCGAACGAGAAGTACGCCACCGGCACGGGGATCGGCACGTTGACGCCGACCATGCCGACCTGGATCTCGTTCTCGAAGCGCCGCGCCGCGCCGCCGGACTCGGTGAAGATCGCCGTGCCGTTCGCGTACGGATTGCGGTTGACCAGCTCGATCGCCTGGTCAAGGGTTTCAACTCTCAAAATAATCAATACGGGGCCGAAGATCTCATCTTTGTAGATGCTCATTTCCGGCTTCACGTGGTCGAAGAGGCTCGTGCCGAGGAAGAAACCTTCCTTCGGAACGGCCGAGCCTCTGCCGTCCACCACCAGGCGCGCGCCTTCCTTGAGCCCCGCCTCGACGTAGCCGGCCACCTTGTCGCGGTGCGGGCCGGTGACCAGCGGGCCCATGTCGACCCCTTCGGCATCGCCGGCGCCGACCTTGATGGCTTTCGCCTTTTTTTCCAGCAAACGAACCAATGGATCGCCCGCGGCGCCCACGGCGACCACCGCGGAAATCGCCATGCAGCGCTCGCCGGCCGAGCCGTAGGCGGCGCCGATGAGCGCGTCGGCGGCGAACTCGAGATCGGCGTCGGGCAGCACCACCGCGTGGTTCTTGGCGCCGCCGAGCGCCTGGACGCGCTTGCCGTGACGCGCGCAGGTCTCGTAGATGTACCTGGCGATCGGCGTCGAGCCGACGAACGACACGGCCTGGATCCCCGGGTGGGCGAGGATGGCGTCGACCGCTTCCTTGTCCCCGTGCAGCACGTTCAGCACGCCGTCGGGAAGCCCCGCTTCCTGGAAGAGCTCCGCCATGCGCACCGAAGCGGAGGGCACTTTTTCCGAAGGCTTGAGGATGAAGCTGTTGCCGCAGGCGATCGCCATCGGGAACATCCACAGCGGCACCATCACCGGGAAATTGAACGGGGTGATGCCGGCGCAGACGCCCACGGGCTGGCGCACGGTGTGCGTGTCCACCTGCGTGCCGACGTTCTCGGCGTACTCGCCCTTCAGGAGATGCGGGATGCCGCAGGCGAACTCGACCACTTCGATCCCGCGCTGCACCGAGCCGGTCGCGTCGGGGAGCGTCTTGCCGTGCTCCTCGGTGACGATGCGCGCCAGATCCTTTTGGTGTGTCTGGAGTAACTGAAGAAACTTCTGCATGACGCGAGCCCGCCGCAACGGCGGCGTGTCGCGCCAGGCCGGAGCCGCGGCGCTCGCCGCCTTCACCGCGGCGTCGACGATCGACGCGTCGGAGAACACCACGCGCTTGGTGACCTGCCCGGTGGCAGGGTTGAACACCTCGCCGTAGCGCTTCGCCGTGGAGACCGGCTTGCCATTGATCCAGACCGGAACGGTGCCGAGCTTCAGTTCGGCGGGCTTGTTCATGCCGCAGTCCTTTCTTGGGTGCTTTCCTTGATCTTGAGTCCGCAGGCTTCGAACGCGGCGCGCGTGGCCGCTTTCTCCTCGCCGGTCAGCTCGAGGAGCGGCGCCCGCACCGCGCCGCCCGCCTGGCCGAGGAGCTCCTGCCAGTATTTCTGGTGCGCGGCCGCCTTGCCCTGCGGCCGCGAGCTTTTCAGCGCTTGTCTCACCGGGTCGAGGCTCCCCCGGATCTTCCTCGCTTGGGCGACTTCGCCCTGGAAGGCGAGCCGGGTGTATTCATGCATGCGCCGGTCGAGCGCGGTCTGCAGGAGATACGGCGGCGTCGAGCAGAGATACACCTGCCAGCCGAGCTCGACGATGTTGTCCAGCCAGTCCTCCTCGTTCGAGGTGCTGACGATCAGGCGCTCGCCCGCCATGCGCGAGAGCCGCGCGTAGGTCTCGCGCGGCACGCTGTACTTGATCGCGACCACGTTGGGCAGCTCGGCGATGCGCAGGCACACCTCGGGCTCGAGCAGATAGCCGCAGTCGGGCGGCTGGTTCCACAGCACGACGCCGATCTCCACCGCCTCGGCGATGCGCCGATAGTAGTTGAAGAGCGTATCGGGGGTATGCGCGCCGAAGTAGAGGAGCGGCGTATGCACCACGATGTAGTCGGCGCCGATCGCCTGGGCGTGGCGCGCCAGATCGAGCACCGTTTCGAGGCTCTGATCGGAGCACGACACCATGACGCCCCCCGCCTTCTCGTCGACCGCCGCCTCGGCCGTGCGCCTTCGCTCCTCGTTCGTCATGGCGTAGAACTCGCCCTGCTTGCCGTTGACGAAGATCCCGTCGATGCCGAGGTCGCGGTACCAGTGGCGCAAGTTGCGGCGCCAGCCCGCCTCGTCGAGGCGCAGCTCCGGGGTGAAGGGTGTGAGCGCCGCCGCCCAGATGCCGCGCAGGTGCTCGCGCGCGTAGGCCTTCGCGTCCGTGCGGCAATATTTCATGGTGAGAGTCTAAACCCTCTCGCTTCTGAACCCTTCAGAATTACGCCGTGCCCGTCCCTCTCATTCCGGCGCGATTGCGTTTCACGCAGCAGGGCGTGCCGTATTCCGAGGCGTTCGACGACGTCTACTACAGCACGGCGGGGGGCGTCGGGCAGGCACGCCACGTGTTCCTGAACGGTAACGACGTGACCGGGCGCTGGCCCGGGCGCGAACGCTTCGTGATCCTGGAGACCGGGTTCGGCGCGGGAATCAACTTTCTCGCCACCTGGCAGGCGTGGCGCGGCGACCCGCGCCGACCGCGGCGGCTGCATTTCGTATCGATCGAGAAGCATCCGTTCGCGGCCGCGGACGCAAAGTCGATCTTCGCCAGCCTGCCGGAAATCCGCGGCGAAGCCGCGGAGCTGGAAGCGAAATGGCCCGCGCTCGTGCCTGGCGCGCAGCGCATCGAGCTCGACGGCGGGAGCGTGGTGCTCACGCTCTTCTTCGCCGACGTCGGCGTGGCGCGCGACCTGCGCCTCGCGGCCGACGCCTTCTATCTCGACGGCTTCGCGCCGGCGAAGAACCCGGACATGTGGACCCCCGCGCTCATGCGCTCGCTCGCGCGCCTCGCCGCTCCCGGCGCCACGGCGGCGACCTGGAGCGTCGCCGCGACGGTGCGCCATGCGCTCGAGGAAACCGGCTTCGCGGTCGAGAAGCGCGCTGGATTCGGCGAAAAGAAGGAGATGCTCGTCGCCCGCTATACCGAATCAGGAAGGATCTTTTCGACTCCGGATAGAAAGAGTGCCACCGTCATCGGCGCTGGCCTCGCCGGGGCCGCGGTCTGCGAGCGGCTGTGCGCGCGGGGCTGGAGCGTGACGCTGCTCGAGCGCCACGCCGGGCCGGCAAGGGAAGCGTCGGGGAACCACGCCGGCGCGTTTCATCCGCTGGTCTCGCCCGACGACAGCATCTTCGCGCGCGTGACGCGCGCAGCGTTTCTCGCTTCGCTGCAACGCTGGCCTTCGCTGGAAGCGCGCTGGGACGAGTGCGGAGTGCTCCAGCTTGCG
Organism: Burkholderiales bacterium; assembly: GCA_044870335.1. Lineage (GTDB taxonomy): Bacteria > Pseudomonadota > Gammaproteobacteria > Burkholderiales > SG8-39 > SCGC-AG-212-J23. The sequence goes on from JBIOYV010000066.1 coordinate 11,879, forward strand.
CGCGACGATAAAGAGACGCTTTCCCAGCGCCGCTCGGTCGCCGCGCTCGCTCTCCCGCCCGAGTACGCCGAGCTCGTGTCGCGCGACGAAGCCGCGGCGCATGCCGGTGTCCCGGTGGCGGCAGGCGGATTGTGGTTTCCGCGCGGTGGATGGGTCCAGCCGGCCTCGCTCGCCGAGGCGCAGCTCCTCGCGTGCGGCGAGCGCCTCGAGCGCCGGTTTAATACGGTGGTCACAGCGCTCCCTAAAGACAACTACGTAATCTTGGCAAATGCAGGCGAGGCGCTGCGGCTGCACCCGCTGCCGCATCTCAGGCTGCGCCGGGTGCGCGGACAGGTCACTTACGTTTCGGCCGCGAGCGTCGATGCGCCGCGCGCGGTGGTCCTGCGCGGCGGCATGGTGCTTCCGGCGCTCGACGAGCTCTGCGTAGTCGGCGCCACCTACGACCTCGAAGACGAGGATCCTGCGCTGCGGGTGGAAAGCCATGCGAGCAACCTCGAGCGCGCGGCCGGCATCCTTCCCGGCTTCACGTTCGATCCGAAGTCGGTGCACGGCCGAGTCGCGTTTCGGGCAGTGGCGGCCGATCGGCTCCCCGTAGTTGGAAATCTGTCTGAAAAGACCTACGGGGCGTTCGCGTACGGCTCGCGCGGACTTCTCTGGTCGACGCTCGCTGCGGAGCTCATCGCCTCCGAGCTCGAGGGCGAGCCCCTGCCCATGGAAGGGACTCTGTGCGATGCGCTGAGCCCGGCGCGCTTCGCCAGGCGCGCAGCGCGGCGCGCGGGCGGCTGAGCGCGCGCGGTCGAGAACCTGCCAGCGGGTCCCCGGATCCCCCAACCCTGCTCGAGCGAGGCAACTTGGCCTGCGAGCACCGCTGAAGGCGTTCTTGAACGCCCCTGCCTGAAAGGCCGCGGGCCGGCCCCCGACCGCAACGCGATCGAAGATTAGCCGCCGCGCGCCGCGGCACCTATAGGGGAGTTCCTGTCGTAGCCCTAGGGGGAAACCTGAAGAAGATTCTTCAACCGCGCAGGATCGAGCGGTTCGCTTCACGCACGTCGCGCAGGCCGCAGAGCGCCATGGTCACGTCGAGCTCGCGCTGGATGATCTCCAGCGCGCGAGCCACGCCGGCCTCGCCCATCGCGCCGAGGCCGTAGGCGAAGGCGCGGCCGATCAGCGTCGCGCGCGCGCCGAGCGCGAGCGCCTTGAGCACGTCCTGTCCGCCGCGGATGCCGCCGTCGAACCAGACTTCGATGCGCTCGCCGACGGCGTCGACCACCTCCGGCAGCGCCCGGATCGACGACATCGTGCCGTCGAGCTGGCGCCCGCCGTGGTTGGACACCACGATCGCGTCGGCGCCGCTCTGCGCGGCAATTTTCGCGTCCTCGGCGTCGAGTATTCCCTTCAGCACCAGCTTTCCGCCCCACAGATTCTTCACCCACTCGACGTCCTTCCACGACAGCGTCGGGTCGAACTGGCCGGCGATCCACTGCGACAGCGTGGCGAGGCTCTTCGCATCGGGGATCCGGCCCTCGAGATTGCCGAAGGACTTGCGCTTCCCGCGCAGCACGTTGAGGGCCCACGCGGGTTTCATCATGATGTCCAGCGCAGTCCCGAGCGTGAGCTTGGGAGGAACGGCAAGACCGTTCTTGAGGTCGCGGTGGCGCTGGCCCTGGATCTGCAGGTCGAGCGTGAGCACCAGCGCCGAGCAGCCGGCGGCCTTGGCGCGCTCGATGAGCGAGGCGGCGAAGCCGCGGTCGCGCATGACGTAGAGCTGGAACCAGAACGGCTTGTCCACCCCGCCGGCGACATCCTCGATCGAGCAGATCGACATCGTCGAGAGCGTGAACGGCACGCCGAAGCGCTGCGCGGCGCGCGCCGCGAGGATCTCGCCGTCGGCCCAGTTGAGGCCGGTGAGTCCCACCGGGGCGAGCCCCACCGGCATCGACACCTGCTCGCCGAGCATCGTGCCGCGCGTGCTTCGCTTGTCGACGTCGATGCCGACGCGCTGGCGCAGCGTGAGCAGCTCCAGGTCGGCGCGGTTCGCGCGCAGCGTGGACTCGGTGTAGGCGCCGCCGTCGACGTACTCGAAGATGGCGCGCGCGACCCGTTTTCTCGAGAGCTCGCGCAGGTCCTCGATGCAGGTCACCACAGGCATGGCGCCGCATTCTACAATGGCGCTTCCCATGGCAGCCGCGAAGGACGAGCAAAAGAATCCGATCCAGGTCGTCGAGCGCATGATGCGCCTGCTCGACGTGCTGGAGAAGCATCCCGAGCCGCTCGGCCTCAAGCAGATCTCGCAGTACACGGGCCTGCACCCGTCCACCGCGCACCGCATCCTCTCGGCGATGTCGGCCGATCGCCTGGTCGACCGCGTCGAGCCCGGCAGCTATCGCCTCGGCATGCGGCTTCTCGAGCTCGGGAATCTCGTGAAGTCGCGCATCAGCGTGCGCGAGCTCGCGCTACCGCTCATGCGCGAGCTGCACGCCCACACCGGCGAGACCGCCAACCTTTCGGTGCGCCACGACGACGAGATCGTCTACGTCGAGCGCAGCTCGTCGGGACGCGCGGCGATGCGCGTGGTGCACGTCATCGGCGCGCGTGCGCCGCTGCACGTCACCGCGGCGGGCAAGCTCTTCCTGCTCGAGGAGGGGTTCGCGAGGCTGCGCGACTACGCGAAGCGCACCGGGCTCGCGCCGCACACCAAGAACACGCTCTCCAGCGTGCAGCTCCTCGAGCGCGACCTGGAGAAAATCCAGCGCCAGGGCTGGGCGACCGACAACGAGGAAGCCGAGATCGGCGTGCGCTGCGTCGCCGCCGGGATCCGCGACGACAACGGCGCGCTGGTCGCAGCGCTGTCGCTATCCTCGCCCGCCGAGCGCATGAAGCTGCAGTGGGGGCCGCTCGTCAAGGAGACCGCCGACCGCATCTCCCGCGAGATCGGGCACCGGCCCGGCTCGCGCATCGGTGTAGCCTGAAAGATTTTCTGGACGACGTCGTCGCGGGACTGTCGCTCCCGCAGAAGTCGTTACCGCCGAAGTATTTCTACGACGACGCCGGAAGCCGCCTGTTCGAGCGCATCTGCAGGCTGCCCGAGTACTACCTGACGCGCGCCGAGCTCGCGCTCACCCGTAACAACATCGCCTCGATCGCGCGCTTCGCCGGACGCGGCTGCGAGCTGATCGAGTACGGCAGCGGCGAGGGCCTGAAGACGCGGCTCCTCATCCGCGCGCTGCGCCCGGTGGCGTACCTCCCGGTCGACATCTCGCAAGCCGCGCTGCGCGGTGCGGCCGAGCGCCTCGGGCGCGAGTTTCCATGGCTGGAGATCGCTCCCGTGAACGGCGATTTCTCCCGTCCGGTCGATCTGCCGCGCGCGCGCGCGCCGCGCGTGGTCTACTTCCCCGGCTCGACGATCGGCAACCTCTCGCCCGAGGAGGCGCACGCGTTCCTGTCGATGACGCGCGGCCAGGCCGCGCGCATGCTCGTCGGCGTCGACCTGCGCAAGGCCGCCAACGCGCTGCACGCCGCCTACAACGACTCGCGCCGCGTCACCGCGGCGTTCAATTTGAACCTCCTCGCGCGCATCAACCGGGAGCTCGGCGCCGACTTCGACCTGAAGCGCTTCGAGCACTACGCGTTCTATAACGCCGCGGTCGGCCGCATCGAGATGCATCTCGTGTCGCTCGCGCGCCAGAGCGTGCGCATCGGCCGGCACCGCTTCGAGTTCGAGACCGGCGAGTCGATCCACTCCGAGAACTCGTACAAGTATTCGATCGAGGGCTTCCGCGCCCTCGCCGCGCGCGCCGGCTACGTCACCCAGAAGACCTGGACCGACCGCAAGGGGCTCTTCGCCCTGCACGCACTGAAGAGCGCTTAGGAAAAAAATCGGGGTCAGAGCCCGATTTCC
>JBIOYV010000067.1:0-14570 GCA_044870335.1 Burkholderiales bacterium
CCCCCACGCCCAGCAGCTCCTGCTTCGCCGCGTTGGAATAGGTGACGAATCCGCGCTCGAACCAGGCCGACGATCCCGCCACCGAGGTCACGACCTGCGCCGCCCAGCCGCCAGTGCACGATTCGGCGGTGGCGAGCATCTCATTTGCACGCTTCAGGCGCACACCAAGCCTATTCGCGAGCTCGTCCATCAGAAAAACAACCGCTGCACGAGGGCGAGGACCAGCAGGGTGTAGCCGGCCGCGACGAGGTCGTCGAACATCACGCCGAAGCCGCCCTGCCAGCGCCGCTCGATCCAGCGGATCGGCGGGGGCTTCCCGATGTCGAAGCCGCGGAACAGGACGAAGCCCGCAACCTGCCATTGGAGGCTGCGCGGAAGCAGCGCCGCCACGAGGAGGAACGCGACGATCTCGTCCCATACCATCGAGCCGTGGTCGTGCACGCCGAGGTGGCGCCCGGTCACGCCGCACGCCCATACGCCGAGGAGAAACAGCGCCGCGACGAGCGGAAAAATGACCGCCGGATGGGCGCCGGCGAGGAGCCATCCCGGAGCCCAGGCGGCCAGCGTGCCGATCGTTCCAGGCGCGACGCGCGCCAGCCCCGCGCCGAAACCGAACGCGACGATGTGCGCGGGATGGGAGTACGCGAACGCCGGCGTGGGCCGGAGCACGATCATCGCTGCGCGAAGTGGTCGAAGCCGCCGCGGAACGGCATCGCCTTGCCCGCCGCGTCGACGATCGCAAGGCGGGGCTGGCCGCTCTGGATGGCGCCGATGCGCGTGAGCGCCACGCCGAGCTCGCGGGAAAGCGCGTCGATTTCCCTGCGCCGCTCGCGCGGTGCGGTGAACAGGAGCTCGTAGTCGTCGCCGCCCGAGAGCACGCAGTCCTTCTCGAGCTGCGGGTCGTTCAATTGCGCGAAGGCGGCGAGGCGCGGGATCTCGGCATACTGCACGAGCGCCCCCACATGCGAGCGCTCGAGGATGTGCTGCAGATCGCCCGCCAGGCCGTCCGACACGTCGATCGCGGCGCGCGCGATGCCGCGCAGGCGCTCGCCGAGCTCGACGCGCGGCTCGGGCTCGTTGAGCCTCGTCGCGGCCGCGCCGATCTCGGGATGGGTCAGCGCGAGCGCCGCGGAGCCGAGCTCGCCGGAAACCCAGATGTCGTCGTCGGCGCGCGCGCTAGCGCGATACATCGCCACGCCCGAAGGCACTTCGCCGAGCGCCGTCACCGCGATGGTGACCTGGGGGCTGCGGGTAGTGTCGCCGCCGATGAGGTCCAGGCCGTGGCGCTCCGCCAGGGCGAAGAACCCGGCCGAGAACGCGGCGAGCCAGCCTTCGTCGGCGGCGGGCAGCCCGAGCGCGAGCGTGGCCCAGCGCGGCGCCGCGCCCATCGCCGCGAGGTCGGAAAGGTTGACGGCGAGCGCCTTGTGCCCGAGCGCGCGCGGGTCCGCCCCGGCCAGGAAATGGCGCCCCTCGATCAGCATGTCGGTGGTCACCGCGAGCTCGAGCCCCGCGTCGGGCCGCAGCAGCGCGCAGTCGTCGCCGATGCCCAGGAGCGTCTTCTTCGGCGGCCGATCGAAGAACCGACGGATGATTTCGAATTCGTTCAGGCGTCGGTCCTGCTGTTTAGACGTTCGTCTTACTACGCGCCACTTCGTCGGGACGCGTCGCTGCCGCGATTCTTTCGAGCACGCCGTTGACGAAGCGATAGCCGTCGGTCGCGCCGAAGCTCTTGCCGAGCTCCACGGCTTCGTTCAGCACCACCTTGAACGGCGTCTGGGGATGCCAGACCAGCTCGTAGGCGCCGATGTACAGGATCGCGCGCTCGATCGGCGAGAGCCTGGCGAACTCGCGGCTGAGATGCGGCGCGATCAGCGCACGCAGCGCCTCGGCCTGGCCGAGCACGCCGGAGAGCAGGCTCTCGACGAAGCGCGCGTCGGTGCGCTCGAAGCCTTCCAGCGTGCGCGCCTGCGCGAGCGGATCGTCGCCGGAGAGCTGCCACGCGTAGAGCGCCTGCAGGGCGATCTCGCGCGCCTGGCGCCTAGCGGTTTTCATGCACCTTCGCCCTTGAGCCGAGCCCTCATTTTCCACATCTCCACCGCCACGCGCACCGCCTCCGCGCCCTTGTCGAGGCGCGCGAGCGCCTGCGGCTCGTCCTCGGTGGTGAGGATGCCGTTGGCGATCGGCAGGCCGAACTCGAGCGCCACGTCCATCAGCCCGCGCGCCGACTCGTTGGCGACGATCTCGAAATGATAGGTCTCGCCGCGGATCACCACGCCCACGGCGGCGAGCGCGTCGAAGCGCCCCGACTGCGCCATCCACTGCAGCGCGAGCGGAATCTCGAGCGCTCCCGGCACGCTGACCACGGAGGACTCCACGCCCAGCTCGCGCGCGGTCCCCTGCGCGCGCTCGAGCAGCTCGGCCGCGATGGCTTCGTTGAAGCGGCTGGCGACGATGCCGAGGCGCATGCCGGCCTACCCCTTGCCCGAGGCGCCTTTCACGTAGCCGACCACTTCGAGGCCGAAGCCGGCCATGCTCGGCATCTTGCGCGGCGCCGCCATGAGGCGCATGCGGCGCACGCCCAGTTCGCGCAGGATCTGCGCGCCGATGCCGTACACGCGCAGATCGACCGGGCGCGAGGCGCGCTGGTCGCCGCCGGCGTCCGCGAGCCGCGCTTCGAGCGCTTCGGTGGACTGGGCGCAGTTGAGCAGCACGGCGACGCCGGAGCCCGCGCGCCGGATGGCTTCGAGCGCCTCACCCACGCCCCAGCTGTGCGTCCCCTGGCCGGCGTCGAGGAGGTCGAGGACCGAGAGCGGCTCGTGCACGCGCACCAGCGCTTCGTCCTGCGGACCGGGCGTGCCGAGAACCAGCGCGAGGTGCACCGAGCCGAGCACGAGGTCGCGGTACGACACCAGCCGGAAGGCGCCCCATGGCGTGGTGATCTCGCGCTCGCCGAGGCGCTGCACCAGGGATTCGTTGCGGCTGCGGTACTCGATGAGGTCGGCGATCGTGCCGATCTTCAGGCCGTGGGCGGCGGCGAACTCGATGAGGTCCGGCAGGCGCGCCATCGAGCCGTCGTCGCGCATGATCTCGCACAGCACCGCGGCCGGCGTGAGGCCGGCGAGCCGCGCGAGGTCGCAGCAGGCCTCGGTATGACCGGCGCGCACCAGCACCCCGCCTGCCTGCGCGACGAGCGGAAACACGTGGCCCGGCTGGACGATGTCCTCGGGACGCGCGCTTTCCGAGGCGGCGACCTTGATGGTCAGGGCGCGGTCGTGCGCCGAGATCCCGGTGGCGATGCCCTCGGCGGCCTCGATGGATGTCGTGAAGTTGGTGCCGTGCCGCGAGCGGTTGTGCTCCACCATCGGGCGCAGGCCGAGCCGCAGGGCGTGCGCCTGCGTGATCGGCATGCACACCAGCCCGCGGCCGTGCTTCGCGAGAAAGTTGATCTTCTCCGGGCTGACGAACTCGGCGGCGAAAACCAGGTCGCCCTCGTTCTCGCGGTCTTCGTCGTCGACCAGGATGACGATCTCGCCGGCGCGAATCGCGCCGATGATCTCGACGATCGGGCTGATGGCTGCGGCTTCGCGGCGCATAGCCCTGATTCTAAGCTTCTTACCCGACCTTATGCCTCTTTACTCGCTCGCGGGTTCGGCTTCATGCCCGCCGGTGCGCTCGCGGATGCGCGCCGACTTGCCCGAGCGCTCGCGCAGGTAGTAGAGCTTCGCGCGCCGCACGTCGCCCTTGCGCTTCAGCTCGATCGAGGCGATGAGCGGCGAATAGGTCTGGAAGGTGCGCTCGACGCCCTCGCCCGAGGAGATCTTGCGCACCACGAACGAGGAATTGAGGCCCCGGTTGCGCTTGGCGATCACCATGCCCTCGAACGCCTGCACGCGCTTTCTTTCGCCCTCGACCACGTTCACGTTCACGATCACCGTGTCGCCGGGCGAGAAATCCGGGATGGTCTTTCCCAGCCGCTTGATTTCTTCCTGCTCGATCGTCTGGATCAGGTTCATGACTTCGCTCCGCTTTCTTGCCGGAATTCCTCCAGCAGCAATCTTTCCTCGTTGCTCAGGCTGCGCGCTTCCAGCAGGTCCGGCCTTCTCAGCCAGGTCCGCCCCAGCGCCTGCTTCAGCCGCCAGCGCCGGATGTTCGCGTGGTGCCCGGAGAGCAGCACTTCCGGCACCGTCACGCCCCGCTCATCTGGCGGCCACTTCTCGGGGCGCGTGTACTGCGGGCAGTCGAGCAGCCCGTCGGCGAACGACTCCTCCATGACCGAAGCGCTGTCGCCCACGGCGCCCGGCAACTGCCTCACCACCGCGTCCATCAGCGCCATCGCCGCGATCTCGCCGCCCGAGAGCACGAAATCGCCGATCGAGATTTCCTCGTCGGCGCGGCGCGCGAGCAGCCGCTCGTCGACGCCCTCGTAGCGGCCGCACAGCAACGTCACCGCCGGTTCCTTCACCAGCTCCATCACCCTGCGGTGGTCGAGCTTCCTGCCCTGCGGCGAAAGGTAGATCGTGCGCCTCGATCCGCCGCTCTTCGCCACCGCGTCGAGCGCCCGCTCCAGGGGCTCGGCCAGCATCACCATGCCCGGGCCGCCGCCGTACGGCCGATCATCGACCGTGCGGTAGTGATCGATCGTGAAATCGCGCGGATTCCACGTCGTCAGCGACCACAGCCCTGCATCCAGCGCCCGGCTCGTGATCCCGCTGCCCGCCACCGCGGCGAACATCTCCGGAAACAGCGTCACCACGTCGAAGCGGATCACCAGTCCGCCCCCCATTGCACCTCGACTCGCCTTTTCAGCAAGTCCACTTCCTTGATCACCGCGGCAACCCACGGAATCAGCCGCGTCCTGTCGCCCGCCACCTCGATCACGTCGTGCGCGCCGTTCGAGTACGTTCGCGTCACCACGCCGAGGGGCGTGCCCTGCTCGTTCACCACCTCGAGACCGACCAGGTCGGCGAGGTAGTACTTGCCCTCCTCCGGCTCGGGCAGCGCATCGCGCCGCAGCGCCACCGTCCGGCCTTTCAGCGCCAGCGCCTGCTCGCGGCTTTCCAGCCCCTCGAGCTTGCCCACCACCGTGGCGCCGTGAATCCTCGCGCCGCTCACCGCGTACGCCTCGGCGCCGATCCACCACTCCTTCGCGCCCGCCAGCCATTCCTCAGCGCCGTCCTCGGGGGCCACCTTCACCCAACCGCGCACGCCGTACGAACCGGCAACGCGGCCCATCGGTATCAGCCCGTCAGGCGGCTTTCTTTGCAAACTGCTTGACGAGGCGCTTCGCCGTAGGCGAGAGCTGCGCGCCCTGCCCGGTCCAGTGCTTGACCCGCTCCATATTCACGCGCAGTGCCTCGCGGCCTTGCGGCGCCTTCGGGTCGTAGAAACCCAGCCGCTCGATGAACTTGCCCGACGCCGCGCGCCGCGAATCGGCCACCACCACGTGATAGAACGGGCGCTTGTTCGCGCCGCCGCGCTGCAGTCGAATCACCACCATTGGAAAATGCCTCGTAAACTGCGAAAAGGCGCGGATTATACGGGACTTTTCGCCCCAGCGACAACGTCCTGCGCGGGCTTTTGTAAGGCACTCGCGCGCGGCGGCGACGAAGACGATACTTGGAGGCTCGAGGAGAACGGCGAATGGCGAACTGGGTCAAGGTCCACCCTCTGGTCGTGCGCATCACCCACTGGATCAACGCCTTGGCGATCCTGGTGATGGTGGCGAGCGGCTGGCGCATCTACAACGCCTCGCCGCTTTTCGAGTCGTTCACTTTCCCCGAGGCGCTCACGCTGGGCGGCTGGCTCGCCGGCGCGCTGCAATGGCATTTCGCCGCCATGTGGCTGCTTGCCCTCAACGGCCTCGTGTACGTCGTCTACGGGATCGTCTCGGGTCACTTTCGCCGGAAGCTCCTGCCGATCTCACCGGGAGCGGTCGTGAGCGACATCGCGCACGCGCTGCGCGGTCGGCTGGCGCACGGCGATCTGAGCGTCTACAACGCCGCGCAACGCGCCGCGTATCTGGTGCTCATTCTGGCCCTCGTCGTGCTGATCCTTTCCGGACTCGCGATCTGGAAGCCGGTCCAGCTGCAGGAGCTCGCGGCGCTCATGGGCGGTTACGAGGGCGCGCGGCTGCTCCACTTCTTCGCCATGTCGCTCGTCGTCTTCATCGTGGTCGTGCACGTTGTCATGGTGGTGCTCGTGCCGCGCACCTTTCCCACCATGATTACCGGGCGACTCCGGAGGTCTTCATGAAAAACAGCCGCATCGCCCTCAAACATCCCAAGGTGGAAAACCTCGAGCGGCGACTGTTCCTGAGGCAGAGCCTCTCCATCGGGGCCCTGTCGCTCCTGGCAGGCTGCGAGATCACGAGCGACGAGCGCGTCCAGGAGGTGCTCGAAGGGATGTCGCGGTGGAATGACCGAGCGCAGGGCTGGCTCTTCGATCCGACGAAGCTCGCGCCCGAGTACCCGGAAAGCATGATCACCCGGCCGTTTCCGTTCAACGGGTACTACCCGGAGAGCGACGTGCGCATCATCGACGAGACCGACTACAAGCTCCAGCTCGGCGGGCTCATCAAGGAGCCGCAGCCGTGGCGGCTTCCGGAGCTCTATGCGCTGCCGCAGGTGTCGCAGGTGACGCGCCACATCTGCGTCGAGGGCTGGAGCGCGATCGGCAAGTGGAGCGGCGTGCGTTTCAGCGACTTCCTCCAGCGCGTCGGCGCCGACCTCACGGCGAAGTACGTCGGCTTCAACTGCGGCGACGACTACTACTCGAGCATCGACATGGCCACCGCGCTCCATCCGCAGACCCTGCTCGCGTTCCGCTTCGCCGACCAGATCCTGCCGCCGAAGTACGGCTTCCCGATGAAGCTGCGCATTCCCACCAAGCTCGGGTTCAAGAATCCGAAGCACATCACCGAGATCTTCGTGGTGAACGACAACCCGGGCGGCTACTGGGAAGACAAGGGGTACAACTGGTTCAGCGGAAACTAGGGCTGGCCTGAAGAAGTCGTCCCCGCGAAGGCGGGGACCCATTCAAGTCTTCTCGCACACGGCGGTCCAGACGCCGTCGGCGAGCTCGGCGTCCTGAACCAGCACCGCCCCGCGTTCGAGAAGATCGTGCAGCTTGAGCCGGACCGCTTCGACGGTCGGGCCGGTGATGATGCGCTTGAAGCCGAAGGATTCCACCTTCGCCTGCACCGTGAGCCTCGGGTTGCCGACGCTCGCGACCCACTTGCTGCCGACCTGCGCCATGGGAGACAGGAGCTGGCAGCCCTCGGCCGCGAGCTTCTTCACCGCCTCCTGCACCTTCGCCTGGCTGCGGGCGGAGACGATGAAATGGGTGCCGGCGTCGAACAACTGCGCGGGCGCGTCGTCCTCGGGCAGCGGAACCGCGCGGCGCTGGCTGCGCCGCAGCCGCGCCTGCGCTTCCTGCACGCGGCGCCCGACGCGCACGGCGTCGGTGACGGCGAAGAGGTCGTGGGCGCGGTTGTGCTTGTCCAGGCGCGACCTCTCCTGCTTGAAGAGCGACGCGTAGTCGGCCGAGAGCAGCGACATCACCTCGAAGAACGAGCGCGACACGAGGAGCTGACCCTGACCGGCGAAGCTCATCACGCGCTCGGCGGCGTTGATGCCGTCGCCGAGGACGTTGTCGCGGCCGTTGATGTCCTTGACGAGCGAGACCGGCCCGAGGTTGATCCCCAGGCGCACCGGGATCTCGCCGACCTTGTCGAGCACCGCGAGCCCGACGAAGAGCGCGCCCTCGGGATCGCCGAGGAACGTGATTGCCGCCCCGTCGCCGGTATCCACGACCACGCGCTCGCGCGGGGACACCTGCTCCAGCGCCGCCGTAAGCAGCTCGTTGAAGACGCGCTTCAGCTTGACCTGGTCGGCGACGCCCTTCTTGGAATAGCCGACGATGTCGATGAAAAGGACGCTGCAGACGAGCGTACGGGTGGCTTGATCCGCCATGCGGGGATTGTCCCCCCGCTCAGCGCATCCCCGGGAGGAACCCTTTCATGTTGCGCATCATCCGCTGCAGGTTGCCGCCCCGCATCATCTTCATCATTTTTTGCATTTGCTCGAACTGGCCGAGCAGCTGGTTCACCGCCTGCACCGGCACCCCGGCGCCGGCGGCGATGCGGCGCTTGCGCGAGGCCTTGATGAGCTCCGGCTTCGCGCGCTCCTGCGGGGTCATCGAATTGATGATGCCCTCGATGCGCCGGAACTGCTTGTCGTCCTGGAGCTGCGCCGGGTCGATCTGGCCGACGAGCTGCGCCGGCAGCTTGTCGATGAGCGAGGCGACCCCGCCCATCTTCTTCATCTGCGCGATCTGCTGCTTGAAGTCCTCGAGGTCGAAGCCTTTGCCTTTCTTGACCTTCTCGGCGACGCGCTTGGCTTCCTCGAGGTCGATCTTGGCGTGCGCCTCCTCCACCAGGGACAGGATGTCGCCCATGCCGAGGATGCGCGCCGCCATGCGCTCGGGATGGAACGGCTCGAGCCCCGAGAGCTTCTCGCCGACGCCCGCGAACTTGACCGGCTTGCCGGTGACGTGGCGCACCGAGAGCGCCGCGCCGCCGCGCGCGTCGCCGTCGAGCTTGGTGAGGATGACTCCGGTGAGCGGCAGGCGCTCGTTGAACGCGCGCGCGACGTTGACCGCATCCTGGCCCTGCATCGCGTCGACCACGAAGAGCGTCTCCACCGGCTCGAGCGCCGCGTGCACCTCGGCGATCTCGCGCATCATCTCCTCGTCGACCGCGAGCCGCCCGGCCGTGTCGACCAGCAGCACGTCCTGGTAATGGGTGCGCGCGTACTCCAGCGCGCGGCGCGCGATGTCCACGGGCTTTTCCCCCACCGCCGAGGGAACGAACTGCGCGTTCACCTGGGCGGCAACCGCCTTGAGCTGCTCGATCGCCGCCGGCCGATACACGTCGGTCGAAACGACGGCCACTTTCTTCTTCTGCGCGCCGAGGAGCCGCGCGAGCTTGCCGGTGGTGGTGGTCTTGCCCGAGCCCTGCAGTCCGGCCATGAGGATCACCGCCGGCGGCCGGGTCGCGAGATCGAGGCCCGCTGCGGCCTCGCCCATGAGCGCGGTCAGCTCGCGGTGCACCACGCCGACGAGCGCCTGCCCCGGGCTGAGGCTGCCGACGACTTCCGCGCCGAGCGCCTTGGCGCGCACCGCGTCGATGAAATGCTTCACCACCGGCAGCGCCACGTCCGCTTCCAGCAGCGCCACGCGCACTTCGCGCAGCGCCTCCTGGATGTTCGATTCGGTAAGGCGCGCCTCGCCGCGGATCTGCTTGACGATCTTGGTGAGGCGCGCGGTCAGGTTGTCGAGCATGGGTGATAAACTGGGGAAGTGCCCGACATTGTAATTCACGGCATCGCCTCGGCCATGTACGTGGGCTTGGCGTGGCACTTCTGGAACACGCGCTGGCGCGGCACCGAGGCGAAGCGCGGCCTGCGCTCCTGGGAGCGCGCCGCCATCCTCGCGCCGCTCGCGCTGCACGGCTGGCTCCTCTACGACGGAATCTTCGCGCGCGAGCTGCGCTTTGGCTTCGCCCAGGCGCTCTCGGTGATGATGTTCCTCGGCGTAGCGCTGTACTGGATCGAGAGCCTGTTCTACGACCTGGAGGGCATGCAGCCGCTCGTGCTGCCGCTCGCTGCGGTCGCCGTGCCGCTGCCGGCGCTGTTCCCGGGCCTCGCCTCGGCCGGCGCGCACGCGAACGCCACCGCGTTCAAGCTGCACCTCGCCCTCGCGATGATCGCCTACAGCCTCTTCATCATTGCGCTGCTGCACGCCGCGCTGATGGCGGTCGTCGAGCGGCGGCTTCATCAGAAGGGCAGCTTCTTCGCCGGGTTGCCGCCGCTCCTCACTCTCGAGCAGCTCCTGTTCCGCGTGATCGGCGCGGCGTTCGTGTTCCTCACCCTCACGCTCGTCACGGGCATCGCCTTTTCCGAGACGCTCTTCGGCCGCGCCCTGCGCGCCGACCACAAGACGGTGTTCGCGGTACTCTCCTGGCTGACCTTCGGGCTGCTTCTCGCCGGTCGCGTGCTCTACGGCTGGCGCGGGCGCACCGCGCTGCGCTGGACGCTGTCGGGCTTCATGATGCTGCTCTTCGCCTACGTGGGCAGCCGCTTCGTGCTGGAAGTGCTCCTGCACCGCGCATAGTGGACGACCTTTCCACCGGCTGGATGATCGGCGCGCTGGCGGTGCTGCTGGTGCTGTCTGCGTTCTTCTCCATCGCCGAGACCGCGATGATGGCGTTCAACCGCTACCGCCTCAAGCATCTGGTCGCGCGCAACGACTCGGGCGCGGCGCGCGTGGCCGAGCTCCTCAAGCGCACCGACCGCCTGCTCGGCGGCATCCTGATCGGCAACACGCTGGTCATCGCGGCGGCGAGCACGCTCTCCAGCCTGGTCGCGGTGCGCTTCCTCGGCCACGACAAGCTCGCCTACGCCATCGGCACCTTGGTGATCTCGTTCCTCATCATCGTGTTCGCCGAGATCACGCCGAAGGTGATCGGCGCCACGTTCCCGGAGCGCACCGCGCTCATCCTCTCCTACCCGATCAAGCTCACCCTGCGGGTCCTCGACCCGGCGGCGTGGTTCGTGAACCTCTTCGTAGGGCCGCTTCTTTGGATGCTGCGCGTGCGCACCGGCGGCAACGCCGACGCGCCCAAGCTCTCGACCGAGGAGATCCGCACGCTGGTGCTCGAGTCGTCGAGCTTCATGCCGAAGAAGCACCTGGCGATCCTGCTGAACCTGTTCGACGTCGGCGCGGTGACAGTGCAGGACATCATGGTGCCGCGCGCGCGCATCGAGTCGATCAAGCTCGAGGACGACATCGAGACCATCGCGCACCAGCTCGCCACGAGCTACCACCAGCGGCTGCCGGTGTTCCGCGACGCGCTCGGCGAGGTGGTCGGCGTGCTGCATCTGCGGCGCGTGCTCGCGCCGCTGCGCGACGGCGTGCTCGACCAGGCGCTGCTCGAGTCGCTGGTGGTGCAGCCCTACTTCGTGCCGGCGACCACGCCGGTGCTCGCGCAGCTTCAGTACTTCCAGGAAAACCGCGAGCGCATGGCGCTGGTGGTGGACGAGTACGGCGAGCTCATGGGCCTCGTAACGCTCGAGGACATCCTCGAGGAAATCATCGGCAAGTTCACCACTTCGCTCCCCACTGCGGGAGGAACCCTGGCCTGGGACGAGCGCGGCACGGCGGCGGCGGAGGGCACGACCCCGGTCCGGGAGCTGAACCGCTCGCTCGGGCTTGCCCTCCCGACCGACGGCCCGAAAACGCTCAACGGGTTGATCCTGGAGCATTTGCAGGACATCCCCGAGGCAGATGTCTCGATCAAGATCGGCAACGTGCCCATGGAAATCGTTCACGCCCAGGGCCGGACGGTCAAAACTGTGCGGATTTTCCGTCCGCCGGACCCGGTGGAAAATACAGAGGTGTCAGAAGCTTAGACGCGACTTTTCACGCTTCACAAAAGGCTGCCGGAACGCTATGCTCGGCCCCAGCTGAGGAGACCCCAGGGAGCGGGAATGGCAACGGCAGCTGCGGTGGCGAGGCCCAAGGAAATCGTCTTTTCCTGGGAGGGCAAGGACAAGGCAGGCAAGATCGTGCGGGGCGAGATGCGCGCCGGCGGCCAGGCCGTGGTCAACGCGACCCTGCGCCGGCAAGGCATTCTCGTCACCAAGGTCAAGAAGCAGCGCATCGGCCGGCGCGGCAAGGTCACCGAGAAGGACATCGCGCTTTTCACCCGCCAGCTCGCCACCATGATGAAGGCGGGCGTGCCGCTGCTCCAGTCGTTCGAGATCGTGAGCAAGGGCGCCGCGAGCCCGGCGGTGGCGAAGCTCCTCAACGAGATCAAGCTCGAAGTCGAGACCGGCTCGCCGCTCGCCACCGCGTTCCGCAAGTACCCGCTGCACTTCGACGCCCTCTACTGCAACCTGGTGGGGGCCGGCGAGCAGGCCGGGATACTCGAGAACCTGCTCGAGCGCCTCGCCGTGTACAAGGAAAAGATCCTCGCCATCAAGTCGAAGATCAAGGCGGCGCTGTTCTATCCCATCGCCATCATCGCGGTCGCGTTCATCATCGTCGCGGTGATCATGATCTTCGTCATCCCGGCGTTCAAGCAGGTGTTCACGAGCTTCGGCGCCGACCTGCCCGCGCCCACGCTGCTGGTCATGGCGATCTCGGACTGGTTCGTGGCGTACTGGTACATCATCTTCCCCGCGATCGGCGGCGGGGTCTACGGCTTCCTCGAGTCCTGGAAGCGCTCGCTCGCGGTGCAGATCTTCATGGACCGCTTGCTGCTGCGCCTGCCGCTCTTTGGCGAGCTGGTGAGGAAGTCGTCCATCGCGCGCTGGACGCGCACGCTCTCCACCATGTTCGCCGCCGGCGTGCCGCTGGTGGAGGCGCTCGATTCGGTCGGCGGCGCCGCGGGCAACTACGTCTACGCGGTGGCCACCAAGCAGATCCAGCAGGAAGTCTCGACCGGCACCTCGCTCACCGTGGCGATGCAGAACTCGGGCGTGTTCCCGTCGATGGTGGTGCAGATGTGCTCGATCGGCGAGGAAACCGGCGCGCTCGACTCGATGCTCGGCAAGGTCGCCGACTTCTACGAGCAGGAGGTCGACGACGCCGTCGAGGCGCTGTCGTCGCTGATGGAGCCGATGATCATGGTGGTGCTCGGCACCCTCATCGGCGGCATGGTGATCGCCATGTACCTGCCGATCTTCAAACTCGGCCAGGCCGTCTAGCGCATGTCCTCGCTCGGCTGGCTCGCTCAGCCGGCCGCGTTTCCCTGGGTGGCGCTGGTATTCGGCCTGTGCGTGGGCTCGTTCCTCAACGTCGTCATCCACCGCCTGCCGCGCATGATGGAGCGCGAGTGGCTGGGCCAGATTCCCGAGATGCTCGAGGAGGCCGAGGCGCTGAGCGGTGAGCCGGGCAGGACGCGGGTTGCGGACGAGGTGCGCGGGCTGACCAGGGCGGCCCTGGCGGGACGCCTGAGCTTTTCGCTTCCGCGCTCGCACTGCCCCGCCTGCGGCCATGCCGTCGGTGCGCTGCGGAATATCCCGGTCCTCAGCTATCTCGCGTTGCGGGGAAAATGCGCCCGCTGCAAGGTGCGCATCAGCCCGGGGTATCCGATCGTCGAGCTGATCGCGGGCGTGGGTGCGTTCTATTGCGCCTATCATTTCGGCTTCGGCCTCAAGGCGCTCGCGGCCGCGGTGTTCTTCTGGTGCGTCATCGCACTCGCGTCGATCGACCAGAAGACCGGCTACCTGCCCGACGACATCACGCTGCCGCTGATGTGGCTCGGCCTGCTCGTCAACCTGGCGGGGACGTTCGTGCCGCTCGCCGAGGCGGTCACAGGCGCCGTCGCCGGGTACATGGTGCTCTGGACGGTGAACGCGATCTTCCGGGCGGTTCGCGGGGTGGAGGGAATGGGATACGGCGATTTCAAGATGACCGCCGCGGTCGCCGCTTTCCTCGGCTGGCGCGAGCTTTTCATGGTGATTCTCCTGTCCTCGTTCGTGGGCCTCGTCTTCGGGACCGCCCAGATGTTCGCCGCGCGCCGCGGCTGGGACTGGAAATTCAAGTTCCATTTCGGACCGTACATCGCCGTCGCCGGCGTGATCGCGCTGTTCTGGGGTAACGAGATCGCGGCGCGTGTTCCCATGCTGCGGCCGCTGGGATGAGCTTCGTAGTGGGCCTCACCGGCGGCATCGGCAGCGGCAAGAGCGCCGCCGCCGCCGAGTTCGAGCGCCTGGGCGCAACCGTGGTCGACACCGACGCCATCGCGCACGAGCTCACCGCGGCCGGCGGTGCGGCCATGGGCGAAATCCGAAAAGTGTTCGGAGCCGAAGTCCTCGCGGCGTCGGGCGCCCTCGACCGCGACAGGATGCGCGCCCGGGTGTTCGCCGACCCGGCGGCGAAGAAGGCGCTCGAGGCGCTGCTGCATCCCCTGATTCGCGAGGAGTCGCGCCGGCTCATCGCCGGCGCGCGCGGGCCCTATGTGATCCATGTCGTGCCGCTGCTCGTCGAGTCGCCCGACTATCGCAACCGCGTCGACCGCGTGCTGGTGATCGATGCTCCGGAGCAGCTGCAGGTCGAGCGCGTACGCAGCCGCAGCGGCCTGCCGGAGGCGCAGGTCCGGGCCATCGTCGCGGCGCAGGCGACGCGCGCCCAGCGCCTCGCCGCGGCCGACGACCTGATCGAGAATCGCGGTACCATTGAAGCCCTGCGCGAGCAGGTCGCGGCGCTTCACCGCAAGTACCTCGAATACAGCCAGGCAGCCCAGTGATCACGTACGAGTACCCGCTCAGCGAGCGCATCCGCACCCTGCTGCGGCTGGAGGACCTGTTCGAGCGCTCGCGGCACTTCGTGGCGCGCAGCGATCCGCACGACCACCACATGGCGCTGCTCACGCTGTTCGAGATCCTGGAAGTCGCCAGCCGCGCCGACCTCAAGTCCGACCTGCTGCAGGAGCTCGAGCGCCAGAAGCAGGTGCTGATGTCGTTCCGCAACAATCCCGAGATCGCCGAGGAGGCGCTCGCCGGCGT
>JBIOYV010000068.1:0-59339 GCA_044870335.1 Burkholderiales bacterium
AGGTGCGCGCGGCGAGCCTCGATCGCGAGCAGCGCGACAACGCCTTCGACCATATCTGCGCGCGGACCGGCGCGGAACAGGTGCAGCACATCGGAAAAGTCTTCGTGCTCTTCAGGAAGAAGAACGATGAGTAAGCAACGGGGAATGCTGACGCTCGAGCAGCTGAAGGCGATGGTGGCGAAGGGCGAGATCGAGACCGTGCTCGCCGGCTTCACCGATCACTACGGCCGGCTGATGGGCAAGCGCTTCGACGCCGAGATGTTCGTCGACGAGATCGCCAGGCACGGCGGCCACGCCTGCGACTATCTCCTCACTGTCGACATGGAAATGGAGCCGGTGCCCGGCTATCAGTTCGCCAACTGGGAGCTCGGCTACGGCGACGTGCACATGGTTCCCGACATGGACACGCTGCGGCTCGCGACCTGGCTCGACAAGGCCGCATTCGTCGTCTGCGACGTGAAGAGCGAGAAGACGCACGATTACGTCGCGGTCGCGCCGCGTTCCATCCTGCGCCGGCAGGTCGCGGCGGCGAAATCCGCGGGTTTCACCGGTTATGCCGCGACCGAGCTCGAGCATTACCTCTTCCAGACGAGCTACCGGCAAGCCGCGCAGCAGGACTTCCGCAACCTCGAGCCCGCCGGCTGGTACCTCGAGGACTACCACATCCTGCAGGGCACGCGAACCGAGGGGTTCCACGCCGCGGCGCGGCGCCACCTCAAGCTCTCCGGCGTCCCGGTCGAGACTTCCAAGGGCGAATGGGGCCGGGGGCAGCACGAGCTCAACATCCGCTATGCCGAGGCGCTCGACATGGCCGACCGCAACGTGGTGTTCAAGCAGTGCCTGAAGGAGATCGCCGAGGCCGCGGGGATGAGCGTCACTTTCATGGCCAAGTTCGCCGCCGACGGCGCGGGCTCGAGCTGCCACATCCACCTGAGCCTGTGGCGCGACGGCCGCAATGCTTTTTGCGGAAACAAGCAAATGGGACGCGCCAGCGTATCCGATGAATTCAAGTATTTTCTCGGCGGATGGCTGGCGCACGTCCCCGAGCTGATGGTGTTCTACGCGCCGACGGTCAACTCCTACAAGCGCTACGTCGACGCGTCCTGGGCGCCGACGCGGCTCGCCTGGAGCTACGACAACCGCACCGCCGGCTTCCGCGTCGTCGGCGACGGCCCGGGGCTGCGGATCGAGTGCCGCATCCCGGGCGCCGACTGCAACGCCTACCTCGCGCTCGCGGCCGCGCTCGCCTCGGGCCTGGACGGTATCGCCAGCCGGATCGAGCCGCCCGAGTGCTTCGTCGGCGACGTCTATGCCGCCAAAGCGCTGCCGCGCGTTCCCTACACCCTTTCGCAGGCGGTGGATGCGTTCGAAGCCAGTCAATTCGCCAGGCGCGCGTTCGGCAAAGACGTGGTCGAGCACTACACTCATTTCTATCGCACGGAGGCGGCTGCGTTCGACAAGGCAGTCACCGACTGGGAGCGCAGGAGATACTTCGAGCGGATCTGAACCTTTCAAACAGGGACAGACCACGTTTTTCCAGCGTCGGGGTCTTTCGCTTTTCCCTAGAGGACATATGAGGCTCAAGGACAAAATCGCGCTGATCACTGGCGCAGGCAGCGGCATCGGGCGCCAGTCGGCGCTGCTCTTTTCGCGGGAAGGCGCCGCGATCCTCGCTGTCGACGTCAACGAGCAGGCCGCGGCGGACACCGTGGCGGAAATTCGGAAGCGCGGCGGCAAAGCCAACTCCTTCAGGGCGGATGTCTCCAAGGCGCGCGACTGCGAGCAGATGGTGGCCGCGGCCGAGCGCGAGTTCGGCCGGCTGAACGTGCTGTTCAACAACGCCGGCATCATGCACGCGAAGGACGACGACGCGATCGCCACCGACGAGTCGGTGTGGGACCTCACGCTCGAGGTCAACGCGAAAGGCGTGTTCCTCGGCTGCAAGCACGGCATCCCGGCGCTGCGCCGCGCCGGCGGCGGCTCGGTCATCAACACCGCCTCGTTTGTCGCGCGCATGGGCGCCGCCACGCCGCAGATCGCATACACCGCGAGCAAAGGGGCGGTGCTCGCGATGACGCGCGAGCTCGCGGTGATCCACGCGCGCGAGAACATCCGCGTCAACGCGCTCAGCCCCGGACCGCTCAAGACCGAGCTCCTCATGAGCTTCCTCGACACCGAGGAGAAGAAGAAGCGCCGCCTCGTGCACCTGCCGATGGGGCGCTTCGGCGAGGCGCACGAGATCGCCCAGGCGGCGCTCTGGCTCGCCTCGGACGAATCGTCCTACGTCACCGGCACCGAGTTCCTGGTCGACGGCGGCCTCACCGCGGCCTACGTGACCCCGCAATAGCCTTCAATTCCACCCGCCGCCGAGCGCCCTCACGAGCGCGACGGTGCTCTGGTATTGCGCCGAGCGTACCTGCAGCGCCTGGCGCCGGTTGCGCAGCTCGCTGCGCTGCGCGTCGAGGAGATCGAGCTGGCTGACGTAGCCGCTGCGGTAGCGCACGTCCGACAGCGCCGTGCTGCGGCTCGAGGACTGCACCGCGCGGCCCTGCGCTTCGGCCTGCTCCGAAAGCAGGCGCAGCGAGGCGAGCTCGTCCTCGACGTCCTTGAAGGCGACCAGGATCTGCTCGCGGTAGCGCGCCACCTCGCCTTCGAGCTGCGCGGCTGCGCTCTCGATACCGGCCTTGCGCCGCCCGCCGTCGAACACCGGCAGCGAGGCGATCGCGCCGAGCAGCCAGGCGCGCGAGGACCATTCGAACAGATCCGAGATGTCGGTCGAGGCGTAGCCCGCGGTTCCGGTCAGCGCCACACGCGGGAAATAGGCCGCCTTGGCCACGCCGACGCGCGCCTGCGCGGCGAGCATGGTCTGCTGCGCAGCCGACACGTCGGGCCGGCGCGTGAGCAGCGTGCTCGGAAGGCCGGCCGGGATGACGGGCAGCGCGCTGTTCCACTCCGCGACCGGCAGCGAGAAGCTCGATACGACTTCGCCCAGCAGCACCGCGAGCGCATGCTCGAGCCCGGCGCGCTGGCGGTCGAGCGCCAGCGCATCGGACTCGGTCGCGGCAACCTCGGTGCTCGCACGCGCGACGTCGAGCTCGGCGACGTCGCCCGCGCGCCAGCGCCGCTCGGTGAGCGTGAGCGTCTCGCGGTACGCGCCCACGGTGCTTCTGACCAGAGACCGTTCGGCATCGAGCGCGCGCAGCGCCAGGTAGGTCTGCGCGACCTGCGCCTGCACCAGGAGCCGGGCGCTCTGCAGCAGGCCCTCCCGGGCCTGGGCGTCGAGGGCGGCGGCGTCGGTGGCATGCGAAAGGCGGCCGAACAGGTCCGCCTCATAGGAGAAGTCGACGCCGGTGGCGAAGATATTCCGCGGCTGCCCCACCGCCACGCCGCCGACGATGCCCTGCGCCCGCGTCGCGCTCGCGCCCACGCCGATCTGCGGCGAGCGATCGGCGTCGGTGGCGCGCACGAAGGCTTTCGCCTGCGCCAGCCGCGCGGCGGCGACCTGGATGCTCGTATTGCCGCGGTTCGCGCGCTCCACGAGATCGTCGAGCACCGGGTCGGAGAACGCCTTCCACCATTCCCCGCGCGGCAGCGCCTCGGCGGGCGGCGCCTGCGTCCAGCGGCCGTCGCCTTCCTTGAAGGCTGCCGGCGGCTGCGGCAGCTTCTCCGGCTCGATCTTCGGCAGCGAGCTCGCGCAGCCCGCGAGCAGCAAGACCAAAAGAACTGAAGCGAACTTCATTGTGCCTCCCGCTTGGTCACCGGCGATGACGGGCTCGCCTGCACGCCGCCGCCCGCGAAGGCGACCGCATCGTGCGGAATCTCCCCGTGGCGCTTGAGCGGCCGGTTGCCGGTCAGGGCGCGCAGCAGCACGTAGAACACGGGCGTCAGGAAGATGCCGAAGGCGGTGACGCCGATCATCCCGGCGAACACCGCGATGCCCATCGCCTGGCGCATCTCGGCGCCGGCGCCGACCGAATGGGCGAGCGGCAGCACGCCCATGATGAAGGCGATCGAAGTCATGATGATCGGCCGCAGCCGCAGCCGGCTCGCCTCGATTGCCGCCTGCACCGGAGTGTGCCCGGCGAATTCCAGCTCGCGCGCGAATTCCACGATCAGGATCGCGTTCTTCGCCGCGAGTCCCACCAGCACCATGAAGCCGATCTGCGTAAAGATGTTGTTGTCGCCGTGCGTGAGCCAGACGCCCGTCAGCGCGGCGAACAGGCTCATCGGCACGATTAGGATGATCGCGATCGGCAGCGCCAGGCTCTCGTAGAGGGCCGCGAGCACCAGGAACACAAGGAAGATGGCGAGCGGGTACACCCAGATCGCCGAATTGCCGGCGAGGATCTCCTGGTAGGTGATCTCGGTCCACTCGTAGCCGATGCCGGGGGGGAGGGTCTCGGCGGCAATGCGCTCGATCGCGTCCTGCGCCTGACCCGACGAGAAGCCAGGGGCGTTGCGTCCGCTGACGTCGGCCGCAAGGAAGCCGTTGTAGCGGATCGCGCGCTCGGGACCGGCCGCCGGCCGCACGTTCATCAGCGCCGAGAGCGGCACCATCTCACCCGTGTTCGAGCGCACCTTGAGCAAGCCGACGTCCTCGGCGCGCGAGCGGTATTGCGCGTCCGCCTGCACCCGCACCGAATACGTGCGGCCGAACTTGTTGAAATCGTTGACGTAAAGGCTGCCGAGGTAGACCTGCATGGTGTCAAAGATCTCGGTCACCGGCACGCCCAGCTGGCGCGCGCGGGTGCGATCGATGTCGGCGTAGAGCTGCGGTACGTTTACCTGGTAGGTGGTGAACATGCCGGTGAGCTCGGGTGCCTGGTAGGCCTTCATCATGAAGGCCTTGGTCGCCTGGTCGAGTGCCTCGTAGCCGAGAGACGCGCGGTCTTCGAGATACAGCTTGAAGCCACCGGTCTGGCCCAGGCCCGGAACCGGCGGGGGCGGGAAGATGACGATGAAGGCATCCTGGATGCCGGCGAACTGCTTGTTGAGGCTGCCGGCGATGGCGCCGCCGGAGAGGCTGGCGTCTTTCCTTTGATCAAATGATTTGAGGGCTGCAAAGACGATCCCGGAGTTCGAGCTGTTGGTGAAGCCGTTGATCGACAGGCCCGGGAAGCCGACCGCGTTCTCCACGCCGGGCTGTTTCATCATGATCTCGCCCATGCGGCGCATCACGTCCTCGGTTCTGTCGAGCGTCGCGCCATCGGGAAGCTGCGCGAAGCCGATCAGATACTGCTTGTCCTGCTGCGGCACGAAGCCGTCGGGCACGGCGCGGAACAGCAGCCCGGTCGCCGCGAGCAGCACGACATACACGCCCATCATCAGCGCCTTGCGCGACAGCACGCCGCCGACGCTGCGGCTGTAGGCATTTGACATCGCGCCGAAGTAGCGATTGAACACGCGGAAGAACGCGTTCTTTTCCCCCGAGTGTTTTTTCAGGAGAAGAGCGGCCAATGCCGGCGACAGCGTCAGCGAGTTGATCGCCGAAATGACCGTCGAGATGGCGATGGTCAATGCGAACTGCCTGTAGAACTGGCCCGACAGGCCGCTGATGAAGGCAAGCGGCACGAACACCGCCACCAGCACGAGAGCGATGGCGATGATCGGGTTGGTCACCTCACGCATCGCCTGGTAGGTGGCCTCGCGCGGGGATCGTCCCTCGGCGATGTTGCGTTCGACGTTCTCCACCACCACGATCGCGTCGTCGACCACGATGCCGATCGCGAGCACCAGGCCGAACAGGGAGAGTGCGTTGATCGAGAAACCGAAGAGATAGAGCAGAGAGAACGTGCCGACGATGGATACCGGCACCGCCACCAGCGGAATGATCGAGGCGCGCCAGGTCTGCAGGAACAGGATCACCACCAGCACGACCAGCGCGGTCGCCTCGAGCAGCGTGTGCACCACCGCCCTGATGGAGGCGCGCACGAACTGCGTAGGATCGTAGACGATCTCGTAGTCCGCGCCCTCGGGCATGCTTTTCTTGATCTCGGCCATCGTGCGGCGCACGTTCTCGGAGATCTGGATCGCGTTCGAATTCGGCGCGGCGAACACGCCGATCGCCACCGCCGGCTTGTTGTCGAGCAGCGAGCGCAGCGCGTAGTCGGAGGCGCCGAGCTCGATACGCCCGACGTCGCGCAGGCGCGTGACGGCACCGCCGGGTTCGGTCTTCACGATGATGTCGCCGAACTGCTCCTCGGTCTGCAGGCGGCCCTGCGCGTTGACCGAGAGCTGCAGGTCGATGCGGTCCGGGTTTGGCGACGCGCCGACGATCCCCGCGGCCGCCTGGACGTTCTCGCTGCGGATGGCGCGCACCACGTCGCCCGCCGCCAGGTTGTGCTCGGCGACCTTGCGCGGATCGAGCCAGACGCGCATCGAGTAGTCGCCGCTGCCCCACATCAGCACCTGGCCGACGCCCTCGATACGCGCCAGGCGATCCTTGACGTTGAGCACGCCGTAGTTGCGCAGGTAGGTCATGTCGTAGCGCTCGTTGGGCGATACGAGGTGCACCACCATGGTCAGGTCGACCGCGCTTTTCACTGTCGTCACCCCGAGGCGGCGCACTTCCTCCGGCAGGCGCGGCTCTGCCTGAGCCACACGGTTCTGCACCAGCTGTTGCGCGAGGTCCGGGTTGGTGCCGATGCGGAACGTGACCGTAAGGGTCATGGCGCCGTCCGAGGTCGCCTGGCTGCTCATGTAGAGCATGTTCTCGACGCCGTTGATCTGCTCCTCGAGCGGCGTGGCCACGGTCTCCGCGATCACCTTCGGGCTCGCGCCGGGATAGGTGGCGCGCACCACGACCGACGGGGGCGCCACTTCGGGGTACTCGGAGATCGGCAGCAGGTTGAGCGAGATCAGGCCGCCGAGCAGGACCAGCACCGACAGTACGCCGGCGAAGATCGGCCGGTCGATGAAGAATCTCGAGAGATTCATTTCGCCGCCCCGGATGCAGCCGCCTGAGCCGCCTCGGGGGCGGCCGGCTGGGCCGGCTGCGGCGCGAGCTGCGCGCCGGGCCGCACGCGCTGCAGGCCGTTGACCACGATGCGCTCGCCCGGCTCGAGGCCGCTGGCGACGATGCGCTGACCGTTCGCCGCAGCGCCGAGCGTCACCTGCCGCCAGATCGCCTTGTCGTCCGCGCCGACCACGATCACGAAGCGCTTGTCCTGGTCGGTGCCGATCGCACGCTCGCTCACCAGGATCGCGGGCTCGGCCTTTGCCCGGCCCATGCGCAGCTTGACGTACTGCCCGGCGATCAGGCTTCCATCCTTGTTGTCGAACACTGCGCGCACGCGCACCGTGCCGCTCTTCGTGTTCACCTGGTTGTCGATGAGCTGCAGACGCCCGCGCAGCTGCCGGCCGCCGTTGGTGACGGTTTCGGCTTCGACTGCGATGTCTTTCTGCCCTTCCTTGAGGGCGCGCAGCACGACATGCTCGTCGGCGTCGAAGCTGGCGTAGATCGGATTCACCGACACCAGCGTGGTGAGGACCGGGGCGCCGGGTCCCGCCGGGACCAGGTTGCCGACGGTGACCTCGAGCCTGCCGACGCGGCCCGAAACCGGGGCCCGCACTCGGGTATAGGAAAGATTCAGCTTTGCCGAAGTCAGCGCCGCCTGCGCCGCGCGCAGGTTGGCGTCGGCTTCCTGCTCGGCGTTCACGCGCTCGTCGAGCTCGCGCTGCGCGATGGCGCTCTCGTCCCAGAGGCGTTTCGCGCGCTCGCGCTCGCTTTTCGTGTAGGTGAGCCGCGCTTGCGCCGCCACCACCTGGGCCTGCGCGCGCTCGACCTCCGCGGCATAGGGGTCCGGATCGATGGTGATCAGGAGGTCGTCCTTCTTCACCAGCGCGCCCTCGACGAAGTGCACCGACTTGACCGCGCCGGCGACCCGCGAGCGCACGTCGACGCGCTCGACCGCCTCGAGGCGGCCGGAGAACTCGTCCCAGGTGGTTACTTCGCGCTGCTCGATCACCTGCACGGGGACCGGCAGCGCCTGCGGCTGCGCTGCCGCGGCAGCCCGGCTCTCGGCACCCGTCGAGCGCAGCGCGAATGCGCCGGCTCCGACGCCTGCAACAACGACCGCCACCGCGGCGGCGAGCACGCTGCGGCGTCCGACGGATTGAACTGAGCTCATGGAACGGAGTCCTTTCTGTAGCGATCCTTACCGATCCGCGGCACTGTAGGCCTCGCCATCCACCGGACTCTTTCACATTCCGTAACGACTGCTACACATGTAATATGGGCCGTGTGAATACCGGCAAGCCGCGCGGCAGGCCGCGCTCCTTCGATCGTGGTCGCGCTCTCGAGCGCGCGATGCACGTCTTCTGGCGGCAGGGGTACGAAGCGACCTCGGTGAGCGAGCTCACGCGCGCCATGCACATCAACCCGCCCAGCCTGTACGCGGCCTTCGGCGACAAGGAGGGGCTGTACCTGGAGGCGCTCGGGCGCTACCAGCAGCGCCGCGTCGAGTCGATGGCGAGGTGGTTCGACGAGGAGCCGACGGCGAAGGCCGCCGTGCGGCGCCTGCTCACCGAGGCCGCGCGCGAGCTGGCGCGCGCCGGGGCGCCGCGCGGCTCTATGCTGGTGTTCTCTGCGATGCAGTGTTCCTCGGAAGCGCTGCAGGCAAAGCTCGCGGAGCGTCGCGCAAGCGTGCGTGCGATGCTGAAGTCGCGCATCGACCGAGGCGTCGACGAGGGCGAGCTCGCCCGCGGCAGCGACAGCTCCGCGCTGGTCGACTTCTACAGCGCCGTGTTCCAGGGCATGTCGCTCCAGGCGCGCGGCGGTGCGAGCCGCAAGCGGCTGGCTGCGATCGCGGAGACCGCGATGCGCGCCTGGCCCGATAAGAAATAGCGAACGGTTTCGGCTGTAACCCCGCGCGGCCGGATCGGCAATCGGCCCGTTACGCACTGGCATCACGCTGGAGCGCATGAAAACCTTGCTCCTGGCCGCGCGCAGTGCGGCGCCCTATCTCCTGGTGGAGATCCTGCTCCCGGGCGGCACGCTGATCGCGCTCGCCCTGTGGATTCTCAGCCACGGCGGCAAGGTCACCACCCCTCAGACCCCGTTATGGATGCGCAGGATTACTGGCTGGATTCCATCGCTCTCGCGCTAGTCATCGTTCTCGTCGTCATCGCTTGAGGATGGCAGCGTGATCGCGAGCGGATCGCTCGCGGGGAAGGTGGCTTCGAGCGCCTCGTCGAGCAGCTGCTCGCGGTGTTCGTCGGGGGTCATCGGCACCATTGTGCGCCGCGAATGTCACCGGGCACTGGCGGCCGCGCATCGGATGTTACGTCTGTAACGATTGTCGCCTGGCCGAGACAGGAGATTCGGCCGCTCAGCGCCGGCCGGGCTTTGCCTTCTGCAGAAGGTCCTTGATCCTGGCGTGGCCGAGAAGCGCCGCGGCCTGCACCGGCGTCTTGCCGTCGCGGTTGGCGATTCCGGGATCGGCGCCCGCGGCAAGCAGGCGCTTCACCTCGCGCAGGTCGCCGCTGACTACGGCACCGTGGAGCAGAGTGTTGCCGAACGGGCCCTGGTAGTTTGGATTACCGAGAGAGCTGCCGGGCGCGCGAGTCATGATGTCCATTCTGCCGGAGGAACGTGACCATTGCATTGCCAATTCTTCACGTTCTAGACCGACCGGATCAGGCCTCGGGCCCGGCATACGCGCCCGCGGTGCGCGGGAACATCGACTTCACGATCTTGAAGCGCGAGATGTCGGCGGTCGCGTCCATGTGCAGGAAGATCGAGGCGTCGCGGAACAGCTTCTCGATGCCGAAGTCGAGCATGGCGCCGTTGCCGCCGTGCAGCTCCATGGCGTGCTGCGCGACCTTCATGATTTCCTCCGAAGCGAACACCTTCGCCATGTTGCACAGCGCATCGGCCTCCGGCGCACCCTCGTCGACCGCGCGCGCCGCCTCCCGCACCAGGGCGCGCACCGCGGTGAGGCGCGTGGCCATGTCCGCGAGACGCAGCGCCACCGCCTGGTGCTTGATCAGGATGCGGCCGCCCTGCACGTAGCTCTGCACGTACTCCGCCGTGCGCTCGTAGGCCGCCATGCCGACGCCGAGGTTCTTGGCTGCCTGGATGATCTTGCCGGGACGGAAATAGACGCCCGCCTTGCCGAGCGCGTCGCCTTCGGCGAGCAAATGGTCGCGCGGCACGCGCAGGTGCTCGAACACGAGCTCGCCGTTGTTCATGAAGCGGCAGCCGATGGTCTCGTTGCAGCGCGCGACGGTCAGGCCCTTGGCCTGGCGCGGCACGAGGAAGCTGGAGGTGCCCTGGAGCATGCCGGCCTTGGGATCGGTGTTGGCGTAAACCACGAAGAGGCTCGCGTCGTAGCCGTTGCTGATGAACTGCTTGCGGCCGTCGATCACCCAATGCTCGCCGTCGAGGACCGCGCGGGTGTGCATCGCCGCCTCCGGCACGTTGTAGGGAAGCCAGCGGTCGGACGCGCCGCGCGGCTCGGTGAGGCAATGCGCGAGCAGGAAACCGGGGTCGGCGGTCAATTTCGCGAACCATCTTTCCTGAAGCTGCCGCGGCGCGAGGTTGCGCAGCAGCACCGACACCTTCCAGTTCTGCACCAGCTTGTCGGCGAGCCCCGAGTCGCCGCGCGCAATCTCCTCGGCGACCACGGCGAAGCTTTGCACCTCGGTCGCCGGATCGAGCTGCAGGCCGCCGAACTCCTCGGGCACCCCGAGCGTGCGGATGCCGATGCGGTCGGCCTCGCGCAGGATCTCGGCGGGAAGCCGCGCGCCCGGGTCCATCAGCCACTCGCGCTGCCAGTTGCGCCGGATGAAAGGCGTGACGAAGTCGTCGACGAAGGCGCGGCAGCTCTCGCGCATCATCCTCTGCTCTTCCGAAAGTCCGCGCTCGCTCATTTCCATCGTTCGGTTCCCTTACTGCGCATTGATCCCGGCCTGCTTCAAGAGCGCGGGCCACCTCTGCGCTTCGCTCTGGACGAATGCCGCGGTCTCCTCGGGCGACATCGAGATCTCGCGCCAGCCGCCGCTCTGGAAGCGCTGGCGCGTGTCGGGCAGGTCGATCACCTTCAGGGTCGCGGCCCGCAGGCGCTCCACCACGGCCTTGGGCGTCTTCGCCGGCGCGAAGAGGCCCATCCAGCTGTCGAGCACCAGGCCCTCGACGCCCGCTTCGCGCCCGGTAGGCACGTGCGGCAACAGCGGGTCGCGCGCCGCACCCGAAGTGACGATCGGCTTGACCCGGCCATCGGCGATGAACGGCCGTGCGGTCGTGGTGTTGTCGAAGAACAGATCGACCCGCCCGGCCAGCAGATCGACATAGGCAGGCTGCGCGCCCTTGTAGGCGACTTCGAGCAGGTCGACCCCGGCGAGCCGCTTGAGCAGCACGGCGCTGATATGCTGGCCGGTGCCGATTCCGGAGGTCGCGATCGTCAGCCTGCCCGGATGGGCGCGCGCGAAGTCGAGCACCTCGGGCAGCGTGTTCTGCGCGAGGTCCTTGCGGGCGACCAGGGCGTAGGTGAAGGCGCCGACGAGCGCCACGGGCGCGAAATCCGCGACCGGGTCGTAGCGCGGATCCTTGTGCAGGCCCAGGTTGAAGGCCATGTTGGCGAGCCCGCCCATGAGCAGGGTGTAGCCGTCGGGCGCGGAGGTTGCGGCGGCCTGCGTTCCCACGAGCGTGCCCGCGCCCACGCGGTTCTCCACGATAAACGGCTGCCCGAGCTCCGCGCCGAGCTTGTCGCCGAGGAGCCGCCCGGCGAAGTCGTAGCCGCCGCCGGGCGCGCTCGGCACGATGATGCGCACGGGCTTCGCCGGGTAGGCCTGGGCAAAGGCGCTGCGTGCCGCGAACGGGCACGCCGCCAACAGGCACGCACCCAATAGGTACGCTGCAAGGTACGCCGCCGGGAAGCGCATTGATGGACTCCTCCGTCCGGTACCATAGCGCGCTGATGCGTTATCTGGAAGATTTCTCCGTCGGTCAGAAATTCCACTCCGCGACGCTGCGGGTCGAGGAAGAGCGGGTCAAGCGCTTCGCCGCCGAGTTCGATCCGCAGCCGTTTCACCTGGACGACGCCGCGGCGCGGGCGACGTTCTTCGGCGGGCTCGCGGCGAGCGGCTGGCACACCGCGGCGATGACCATGCGGCTCCTGGTGGAAAGCGACCTCAAGCCCGCGGGCGGTATCGTCGGCGCGGGGTTCGACGAGTTCCGCTGGCCGCGGCCGGTGCGCCCGGGCGACGAGCTGCGCATCGAAGCCGAAGTGCTCGAGGTGCGACCGTCGAAGTCGCGCCCCGAGCAAGGCATGGTGAAGCTGCGCACCACGACGCTCAACCAGAGAAACGAGCCGGTGCAGGTCTCGGTGGGGAATCTGGTGGTGGCGCGGCGCCGAAATGAGGGAAATGAGGCGAAATGAGGCAGCTCACCGTCACGCCGGTCGACGGCTCGGTGTACGTGGAGCGCGAACTCGCCGACGCCCAAACCATCGCAAACGCGCTCGACGCGGCAATGCGCGCACAAGCCGGCTGGAGGCGCGTGCCGATCGCCGAGCGAGCCGCGATCGTGCGCCGCATGGTCGAATGGTGCGTCGCGCGCGCCGACGAGCTCGGCGCGGAGCTCGCCTGGCAGATGGGCCGGCCCCGCGCGCAGAGCCCGAACGAAATCCGTCGCGGATTCCAGGAGCGCGCGCTGTATCTGTGCGCCATCGCCGAGGAAGCGCTCGCGGACCTGAAGGTGCAGAAAAAAGAGGGCTTCGAGCGCTTCATCCGGCGCGAGCCGCACGGCGTGGTGCTGGTGGTCGCGCCGTGGAACTACCCCTGGCTCACGTCGGTGAACGCGGTGGTGCCTGCGCTGCTCGCCGGCAACAGCGTGATCCTCAAGATGGCGGCGCAGACTCCGCTCGTCGCCGAACGCTACGCGCAAGCCTTCGGCGCGGCAGGGCTGCCGCAGGGCGTGTTCCAGTTCCTTCACATGGACCACGCGAGCACCGCCCGGGTGGTCGGCGATGCGCGCATCGGCTACGTCGCGTTTACCGGCTCGGTGCCGGGCGGCCACGCGGTGCAGCGCGCCGCGGCCGAGCGCTTCGTCGGCACCGGCCTCGAGCTTGGCGGCAAGGACCCGGCGTACGTGCGCCCCGACGCGCCGCTCGCCGCTACGGTCGAGAACCTCGTCGACGGCAGCTACTTCAATTCCGGCCAATCGTGCTGCGCGGTCGAGCGCATCTATGTGCACCGCGCGATCTTCCAGCCGTTCGTCGAGGCCTTCGTGGACCTTGCAAAGGCCTACCGCCTCGGCAATCCGCTCGAGGCCGAGACCAATCTCGGTCCGGTGGTGCGCACCGCCGCGGCCGAGGTTGTGCGCGCGCAGCTCGCCGATGCCGTCTATCGGGGAGCGAGAAGGCTCTTGAACCTCGAAGACAAGGAAGGCACGCCCTATCTGCCGCCCGAAGTGCTGGTCGACGTGCACCACGGCATGGCGCTGATGACCGAGGAGACCTTCGGCCCCGCGGTCGGCATCCAGCCGGTGGCCGACGACGAGGAAGCAGTCCGTCTCATGAACGACAGCCGTTACGGCCTCACCGCCTCGATCTGGACGCTGGACCGGGACGCAGCGCTTCGCATCGGCGAACGCGTCGAGACCGGCACCTGGTTCATGAATCGCTGCGACTACCTCGACCCGGCGCTGGCGTGGACCGGCGTCAAGGATTCCGGCCGCGGCTGCACGCTCTCCAGGCTGGGACTTGAGACCTTCACCCGCCCGAAGTCATTTCACCTGAAGCTCGCGCCCTAGCGCCCGGCCGAGTACGAAGCCGGGTCGTTGACGATGTGCAGCGTCATCTGCTCGATCTGGCGCAGTTGCTCGCGCAGGCGTTCGCGCTCGGCGCCGGACGCGGCGAGCAGTTGCTTCTCGGTCCGCTCCATGCGGTCGAAATACGGCAGCGCCTGGGGCGGATTGGCGCGGTACCCGCGTCCGCGCTCCAAGCCGGCGACAAACGCCGCCTCGGTCTCCTTCGGACAGACGCCGTAGTAGGCCCGCGATTGGTAGCCGACGCGGTAGCCGGTTTCGCCCGTGCAGTAGGTGGCGAGGTTCGTCGGATCCGGGGTTTCGAGGCCCGCGCATGCTGAAAGCAGAACGACCGGCACGCTTCGGAGGAGCGCCCTCACGTCAGGCCACGACCCTCAATTGCGTCCGCTGCCGCCCGAAGAATACGAGCACGAGCAGTTCGCGATGTGGATCGCCCACCACTCGGCCTCGCGCAACTGGACCTTCAGCCGTTCGCGGTCGGTGTCGGCGTTGGTCGCGAGCAATTGCTTCTCGATGGTGTCCATGCGCTCGTAGTAAGGGAGCGACTGGGGCGGCGCGGCCCGGTAACCGCGTCCACGCTGCAGGCCGGAAAGAAACGCGCCCTCGGTCTCCTTCGGGCAAACGCCGTAGTACGCCTTGGACAGATACCCCGCGCGGAAACCGGTGTCCGATGTGCAGTACGTGGAGAGGTTGGTCGGATCGGGATCGCTAAACGCCGCGCAGCCCGAAAGGAAAATGAAAGCAAAAGCCCGGGTCGGTTTGGTCATGATTGCGCTATTGGAGCCCGCTGCCGCCGGTTGCATACGAGCACGAGCAGTTGTCGATGTGGATCGCCCACCACTCGGCCTCGCGAAGCTGCACCTTCAGGCGCTCGCGGTCGGCTTCGGACGTGGCGGCCATGAGCTGCTTCTCGGTCTGCTCGATGCGCTCGTAATAAGGCAGCGCCTGCGGCGGGTTGGGACGATAGCCGCGTCCGCGCTGCAGCCCGGCGAGGAACGCGCCCTCGGTCTCCTTCGGACAGACGCCGTAATACGCCTTGGACAGGTACCCGGCGCGAAAGCCCGTCTCGGAAGTGCAGTAGGTGGAGAGATTGGTCGGATCGGGGTCGGTGAACGCCGCGCAGCCCGAAAGGAAAATGAAAGGAAGGGTCCAGGTCAGTTTGGTCATGATGCCGACATGTAGGTTCCCGGATTGTTGATGATGTGGATCGCCCACCACTCGATGTCACGCAGCTGCGCCCTCAGCTGGGCACGCTCCGCCTCGGTCGACGCAGCGAGCAGCTGCTTCTCGGTTTGTTCCATCCGCTCGTAATACGGCTGCACCTGGGGTGGATTGAGACGATAGCCTCGTCCGCGCTGCAAGCCCGCCAGAAATGCGGCTTCGGCTTCCTTCGGACAAACACCGTAATAGGCCCTCGACAGATATCCGACGCGATAGCCGGTTTCGGCCGTGCAATACGTGGACACCTGGGAAGAGTCAGGGTTCTTCAGCGTGCCGCAAGCTGCCGCCAAGGCAACTGGAAGCAACCAGCCGAGCTTGCGCGTCATAGAGACTCCGTTAATGGCTAACAGGCGCGCATTCGGCGTATTCCAGCCCTCTGGCGCTTTGGACCGCAGTACGAATCTTGCTCCAGCACGGCCGCGCTGAACATTAGACCAAGGTCCAATGCGCGCAGCGGGACCTTCTCGGGCTAGAACCGTGAACTACTCGTAGCGCACGTCCATGATTTCGTAGCGCTTGACGCCGCCGGGAGTCTGCACTTCGACCGATTCGCCCGACTCCTTGCCGATGAGCGCGCGCGCGATGGGCGAGCTGACCGAGATGCGCCCCGCCTTGATGTCGGCCTCGTCCTCGCCCACGATCTGCCAGGTCGAGGCGTCGCCGCTTTCGTCCTCGACTTCGACCGTGGCGCCGAACACGCAGCGGCCTTCGGCGTCGACCAGCTTCGGGTCGATCACCTGGGCGTTGGCGAGCTTCGCCTCGAGCTCGGAGATGCGCCCCTCGATGAACCCGGCGCGCTCGCGAGCCGCGTGGTATTCCGCGTTCTCCGAAAGATCGCCGTGCGCGCGCGCCTCGCCGATCGCGGCCGAGTTGGCCGGCCGCTCGACGGTCTTCAGGCGGTGCAGCTCTTCGCGCAGCAGCTCGGCGCCGCGCTTGGTCATGGGGGTCTTGGGCATGTCAGGAAACCATCGCTGAGTCTAGTTTGGCATGCAGGTCCTGCAAGCGGTAGGGCTCGAGCTGCGCCAGGTGCTTCATGCCGGCGCAGGCCGCCTTGGCGCCCGCCACGGTGGTGTAGTAAGTGACGCGCTTCGCCAGCGCCGTAGTGCGGATGGCGCGCGAATCCGAGACCGCGGTGCGCGACGCCTCCACCGTGTTGACGATGAAGCTCACATCGCCGTTCTTGATCATGTCCACGATATGCGGCCGGCCTTCGGCGACCTTGTTGACCGGGGTGACGGCAATGCCGTGCGAGGCGAGCACCTTCGCCGTGCCGCGCGTCGCGAGCAGAGCGAAGCCGAGCTCGACGAGGTCCCGCGCGATGCCGACCGCCGCGACCTTGTCGCCGTCGCGCACGCTGATGAAGGCGCGCCCGCCCTGCGGCAGCTTCACGCCCGCGGCGATCTGCGACTTCACGAACGCTTCGCCGAAGGTCTCGCCCACGCCCATCACTTCGCCGGTGGATTTCATCTCCGGGCCGAGGATGGTGTCGACGCCCGGGAACTTGGCGAACGGGAACACCGCCTCCTTCACCGAGAAATAGCTCGGCGTCACCTCTCCGACCTTTTGTTCTCTCAGAGTCTTTCCAGCCATGCAGCGAGCGGCGATCATGGCGAGCGGCAGCCCGGTCGCCTTGGAGACGTACGGCACGGTGCGCGAGGCGCGCGGGTTCACCTCCAGCACGTACACCGTGTCGCGCTGGATCGCGTACTGCACGTTCATGAGGCCGATCACGTCGAGCGCCTTCGCCATCACCTTGGTCTGGCGGCGCAGCTCGCGCTCGATGTGGCTCGCGAGCGAATGCGGCGGCAGGCAGCAGGCCGAGTCGCCCGAGTGCACGCCGGCCTGCTCCACGTGCTCCATGATGCCGCCGATGAATACCTCGGCGCCGTCGCTCACGCAGTCGACGTCAACCTCGATGGCGTCGGTGAGGTAGCGGTCCAGCAAGACGGGAGACTCGTTCGATACCTTCACCGCTTCTTTCATGTAGCGTTCAAGTTCGGATTGCTGGTGCACGATTTCCATCGCGCGGCCGCCGAGCACGTAGCTCGGCCTCACCACCACCGGATAGCCGATGTCCTCGGCGTGCTTCACCGCCTCTTCGGCCGAGCGCGCGGTGCGGTTGGGCGGCTGGCGCAGCTTCAGCTTCGTCAGCAGCTGCTGGAAGCGTTCGCGGTCCTCCGCGACGTCGATCGAGTCGGCGCTGGTGCCGATGATCGGCACGCCGGCGGCGGCGAGCTCGCGCGCGAGCTTGAGCGGCGTCTGCCCCCCGTACTGCACGATCACGCCCCAGGGCCGCTCGGTCGCGACGATCTCGAGCACGTCCTCGAGCGTGAGCGGCTCGAAGTAGAGCCGGTCGGAGGTGTCGTAGTCCGTCGACACGGTCTCGGGGTTGCAGTTGACCATGATCGTCTCGAACCCGTCGTCGCGCAGCGCGAGCGCGGCGTGCACGCAGCAATAGTCGAACTCGATGCCCTGCCCGATGCGGTTCGGCCCGCCGCCGAGCACCATGATCTTCCTGCGGCTCGTCGGCTGCGCCTCGTCCTCCTCCTCGTACGTGGAATACATGTACGCGGTGCGGGTCGCGAACTCGGCGGCGCAGGTGTCGACGCGCTTGAACACCGGGCGGATCCCGAGCTTGTGGCGTTTTTCCCTCACCGCTTTTTCATTGGTATTGAACAAATAGGCGAGACGCCGGTCCGAGAAGCCCTTGCGCTTCAGCTCCCGCAGGGTTCGAGAATCGATGTCCTCGAGCTTCTTGTCGTCCAAGTCCATTTCCAGCTCGACGATCTGCTTGATCTGGTCGAGGAACCAGGGATCGATGCGCGTGAGGCGGTAGACCTCGTCGAGGGTGAAGCCGTTCTCGAACGCGTCGCCGACGTACCAGATGCGCTCGGGGCCGGGCTCGCCGAGCTCGCGCTCCAGGGTCTCGCGGTCGCGCGTGCGCTGGTTCAGGCCGTCGACGCCGACCTCCAGGCCGCGCAGCGCCTTCTGGAACGATTCCTGGAACGTGCGGCCGATCGCCATCACCTCGCCCACCGACTTCATCTGCGTCGTCAGGCGGTCGTTCGCCTGCGGGAACTTCTCGAACGCGAAGCGCGGCACCTTGGTGACGACGTAGTCGATGGTCGGCTCGAACGAGGCCGGCATGAATTGCCCACTGAGCCCGCCGGTGACGTCATTGGCGATCTCGTCCAGGGTGTAGCCGACGGCGAGCTTGGCCGCGACCTTGGCGATGGGGAAGCCGGTCGCCTTGGAGGCGAGCGCGCTCGAGCGCGACACCCGCGGATTCATCTCGATCACCACCATGCGGCCGTCGGCCGGGTTGATCGCGAACTGCACGTTGGAGCCGCCGGTGTCGACGCCGATCTCGCGCAGCACGGCGATCGACGCGTCGCGCATCTGCTGGTATTCCTTGTCGGTGAGGGTCTGCGCCGGCGCCACGGTGATCGAATCGCCGGTGTGCACGCCCATCGGGTCGAGGTTCTCGATCGAGCACACGATGATGCAGTTGTCCCTGCGGTCGCGCACCACCTCCATCTCGAACTCTTTCCAGCCGATGAGCGACTCCTCGATCAGGAGCTCGTTGGTCGGCGAGGCCTCCAGCCCGCGCTCGCAGATCGCCACGAACTCCTCGCGGTTATAGGCGATTCCTCCGCCGCTTCCGCCCAGGGTGAAGGAGGGTCTTATGACCACGGGAAACCCCAGTCCGGCCTGCAGCTGCAGGGCCTCGCCCATCGAATGCGCGAGCGCCGAGCGCGCCGAGGCGAGGCCGATCCCGGTCATCGCCTTCTTGAATTTCTCGCGGTCCTCGGCCTTGTCGATCGCCTCGCGCGAGGCGCCGATCATCTCCACGCCGAAGCTCTCGAGCACGCCCTCGCGCGCGAGGTCGAGCGCGCAGTTGAGCGCGGTCTGCCCGCCCATGGTGGCAAGCAGCGCGTCCGGGCGCTCCTTCTCGATGATGCGCGCGAGCATCTGCCAGGTGACCGGCTCGATATAGGTGGCGTCGGCCATCTGCGGGTCGGTCATGATGGTGGCGGGATTGGAGTTCACCAGCACCACCCGATAGCCCTCGGCGCGCAGCGCCTTGCAGGCCTGCGCGCCCGAATAATCGAACTCGCAGGCCTGGCCGATCACGATCGGCCCGGCGCCGATGATGAGGATGCTCTTAATGTCGTTACGTTTAGGCAAGCTTCTTACTTTCCTGCATCGCTCATCAGCTTGGCGAAGCGGTCGAAGAGGTACCCGATGTCGTGCGGCCCGGGACTCGCTTCAGGGTGCCCTTGAAAACAAAACGCCGGCCGGTCGGTGCGCGCGAGACCTTGGAGGGAACCGTCGAAGAGAGAAACATGCGTAGGCCGCAAATTTTTTGATATCGAAGAAGGATCGACGGCAAAGCCGTGGTTCTGGCTGGTGATGACCACGCGCCCCGTGTCGAGGTCCTTCACCGGATGGTTCGCGCCGTGGTGGCCGAACTTCATCTTCATCGTTTTCGCGCCCGAGGCGAGCCCCATGAGCTGGTGGCCGAGGCAGATGCCGAACACCGGCAGCCGCGTCGCATCGAGGATCTCGCCGATCGCTTCGATAGCGTAGTCGCACGGCTCGGGGTCGCCCGGGCCGTTCGAGAGAAATACTCCATCGGGCTTCATCCGCAGGATCTCGCGTGCCGGCGTCTGGGCGGGAACTACCGTAACGCGCGCGCCACGGTCCACCAGCATCCGCAGGATGTTGTGCTTGATGCCGTAGTCGCAGGCGACGACCCGGAAGCGGCCATCGCCTTTGCGCTCGTAGCCCTTGCCCAAATGCCAGCGCCCTTCGCCCCATTCATAGGGCCGCTCGGTGGTCACGACCTTGGCGAGGTCCATGCCCGCGAGGCCCGGGAACGCCCTGGCTTTGGCGTGCGCGGATTCGAGGTCGATTTCTCCTGCCATGAGGCAGCCGTTCTGGGCGCCCTTCTCCCGCAGGATCCGGGTGAGCTTGCGCGTATCGATATCGGCAATCCCTGGAACGCCTGCGGCGCCCAGGTACGAAGCGAGATCGCCGCCCGCGCGGAAATTGGAATGCAGGCGCGGCAGGTCGCGCACGATGAGCCCTTCGGCGTACACGCGCGCCGATTCCACGTCGTCGCCGTTGACGCCGGTGTTGCCGATGTGCGGGTACGTGAGCGTGACGAGCTGCCGGCAGTACGACGGGTCGGTGAGGATCTCCTGGTACCCGGTGATGGCGGTGTTGAAGACGACCTCGCCCACGGCGCAGGCGCGCGCGCCGATGGAGCGACCGTAAAAGACCGTTCCGTCGGCGAGGACCAGGACGGCGGCGTCGGCTGTGGACATCGTTTTCCGGGTGCGGATGCGAAAAGCGGGAAGCTTTAGGCACAAAGCTTTTGTGCCGCGCTTCCCGCCTCATTGAAGAAGGGATTATAGACCCAAAACGTCGGCCATGTCGTAGAGGCCGGGAGCCCGGTTCTGCAGGAACCTGGCCGCGCGCAGGGCGCCCGCAGCATAGGTCATGCGGCTCTGAGAGCGCACCGTCACTTCCAGGCGCTCGCCCTGGCCCGCGAACATCACCGTGTGCTCGCCCACGATATCGCCGCCGCGGATCGCGTGAAAGCCGATTTGCTTCTCGGGGCGCTCGCCGGTCTCCCCCACCCTGCCGTGCCGCGCCACGTCGGAAAGCTTGCGATTCAAGGCCTTCGCCACGACCTCGCCGAGCTTGAGCGCGGTGCCGGAAGGCGCGTCGACCTTGTGGCGGTGGTGCGCCTCGATGATCTCGACGTCGTAGCCGTCGCCGAGGATCCGCGCCGCCGTCTCGGCGAGCTTGTACGCGGCGTTGACGCCGACGGCGAAGTTGGCCGCCATGGCGATCGGCATGCGCTTCGCCGCCTCCTCGATGGCCTTCTTCTGCGCCGGGGAAAATCCGGTGGTGCCGATCACCATCGCCCTCGCGTGGCGCAAATGCTCGAGCGTGCCTTCCGGGCGGGTGAAGTCGATCAGCACGTCGGCGGCCGCCGACGTTGTCGGGTCCGAAGTAATCCGGATGTCTCCGGCTTCCTGGCCGAGCGCCGGGCTGCCGGGCACGTCGAACGCGGCAGCGAGGCTGAAGCCGCGGTCGGCGAGGACCGCCTCGATCAGCGTGCGGCCCATGCGGCCGCCGGCTCCGGCGATCGCGATCTTCATCGGGTCGGTCCTCCGGAGGGCACCACGTCGCCGTCGACCCGCGCGAGCTGGCCTTGCTCGAACAGCACGGTGAGCTTGCGCTGCTCGCGCGCCCCCGATGGGGGCTGGCGCCAGTAGACGTAGTCCCAGCGGTCGGAGTGGAAGATGTCGGTCACCATCGGCGTGCCGAGGATGAAGCGCACCTGTTCCTTGGTCATGCCCGGCTTGAGCTGCGCCACCATCTCCTGCGAGATGTAATTGCCCTGCTGGATCTCGATCCGGTAGGGCGTGATGCCGGGGATGCGCGGCACGAAGCCGCAGCCGGCGACGAGCGCCGCGGCGAGCGTTGCCGCGCGCAAGGCGCGGATCGGGGTGCGGATCCGGGAGCGGCGCATCATCCGCCTATAATGGTAGCCGAATGGACAGCGTCCAAAGCCTGAAGGACAGCGGCCTCAAGGCCACGCTGCCTCGGCGCAAGATCCTGGAGCTCTTCGAGTCGAGCAAGGTGCGCCACCTTTCCGCCGAGGACGTCTATCGGGCGCTCCTCGGCGAAGGCATCGATGTCGGCCTCGCCACCGTTTACCGCGTACTGACCCAGTTCGAGCACGCGGGACTGCTCTCGCGGCAGCACTTCGAGACCGGCAAGGCGGTGTACGAGCTCAACCAGGGCGGCCATCACGACCACCTCGTGTGCCTGCAGTGCGGCCGGGTCGAGGAGTTCTACGATCCGGAGATCGAGAAGCGCCAGAACGAGATCGCGCGCCAGCGCGGCTTCGAGCTGCACGGGCATTCGCTCGCGCTCTACGCCGACTGCACGAAAAAGGACTGTCCCTTCCGCTCGTAGATGGTTTGATCTAGATCAAACCGTCTACGCCCGGCAAGGCTATTTCTAATAGTTCGCTGGACGGTCGTCCGCTGGACGGTCAGAATAAATTCCCATGGGGGATTCTTCTTTAACTCTTGAAACAGGGTGGCATATGACGAACATAAAAGCGCTTGTGTTGACGTTGCTTATGGTGGCCATGGGCGCATGGACCAGCGTCGCAAGGGCGGATCATTTCACGGGCGCATGCGCATTCGAGCTCAATGCCGTCGAGGCCGCGATCCGGGGCGCCGCGTTCACGGGCCAGAACGCAACCACGGACCAGACCAACCTGCTCGCCAAGCTGGAAGCGGCCAACGCGAAAGTCGCGGAGAGCAAGTTCTCCGACGCGGTCGACAAGCTCGATGAGATCTCCGACAAGGCCACGGCGCTCGCCGGAGCCGCGAAGCCCAAGCTCGCGGACGCAACCGCGATCAACACGGCCGTCGCGGGCGCGATTGCCTGCGTCGGCAGGTTATAGGCCTAGGCAGCAGCAAGCAGCTCCTCCGCATGCCGGCGCGCCGTGTTCTCGGCGCCGCCGAGCATGCGCGCCAGCTCGGCGACGCGAGCATCGCGGTCGAGCTTCACGACCTTCACCTTGACGCCCGAGCGCGTCACGGACCAGTGCTCGTTGCCGCCCGCGGCGACTTGCGGCAGGTGGGTGACGCAGAGGACCTGGCGCTGTCTTCCGAGCTTGCGCAGCGACCGGCCGATGGTGTCGGCGACCGCGCCGCCGATGCCGGAATCGACCTCGTCGAACACGAGCGTGGCGACCGGCGAGGCCTTGGCGGCGACCATCTGGATCGCGAGGCTGATCCGGGAAAGCTCGCCGCCCGAGGCCACCTTCGCCAGCGGCCGCAGCGGCAGGCTGGGATGCGAAGCGACCTCGAATTCGACTTCTTCGGCCCCGCCCGCGGCCGGCGCCTCGAGCTTGCGCAGCGAAACCGAGAAGCGTCCTCCCGCCATGGCGAGCTGCTGCATCCCCGCGGTCACCGACTTCGAAAGCGCCTGTCCG
Organism: Burkholderiales bacterium; assembly: GCA_044870335.1. GTDB lineage: Bacteria > Pseudomonadota > Gammaproteobacteria > Burkholderiales > SG8-39 > SCGC-AG-212-J23. The sequence goes on from JBIOYV010000068.1 coordinate 23,019, forward strand.
GCTGCGGCTCTTTTTACCGAAAGCCGCCCGGCGAGGTCCATGAATCTGCGACGCGAAGATGCCACTTCGCGTGTGAGCGCCTCGGGGTTGACCGCGAGCTCGAGCTCGGCCAGGCGCTTCTCCAGCTCCGCGAGCCGCGCGCCGAGCTCATCGGGGCGGACTCGATGCTTGCGCGCGGCGGCGTGCAGCGCCTCGATCCGCGCCTCGGCCTGGCGCAGGGCTTCGGGGTCGAGGTCGACGCGCTCGGCGTAGTGGCGCAGCCCGCGCACCGCCTCGCCGGCCTGCGCTTCGGCCGATTCCAGCAGCTCGACGATCGGGTTCAGGCGGCCGTCGTGCTCGGAAAGCGAGCGCAGGCGCGTCGCCACCGCCGAGATCTGGGCGAGCGCCGCGCCCTCGGCCTCGGTCAGCGCCTCGAGCGAAGACTGCACGCCGGCGAGCAGGCTGGAGCCGTGCGCGAGGCGTGCCTGCTCCGCGCTCACGAGCCCCCATTCGCCCTCGCGCAGGGCGAGCTTCTTCAGCTCGGCCGCCTTCTCGGCGGTCTCGGCGCGCTCGGCCTCGCGCGCGGCGAAGCTCCTCTGCGCTTCCTCGGCCAGCCGCTCGAGCCGGTTCCAGTCGCGGAATGCCTCGGCGGCCTCGCGCGCGAGCCCCGTCGCTTCGGCGTGCGAGTCGACGAGGTCCCTTTGCGCGGGGCCGCGCAGCAGCGACTGGTGCGCGTGCTGGCCGTGGATGTCGACGAGGAGCTCGCCGAGCTCCTTCAGCTGCGCCAGCGTGGCGCTGTGCCCGTTGATGAAGCAGCGCGTGCGCCCGGAGCGGTCGATGGTGCGCCTCACGATCACCCGTCCTGGATCGCCCGCGAGGTCACGCTCCTCGAGCCAGGATGACAACTCGGTTTCGAATTCCGCCGACAGCTCGGCGCGCTCGCAGCCTTCCCTGACGACGCCGGCTTCGGCGCGCGCGCCCACCAGCAGCTCGATCGCGTCGACCAGGATCGACTTGCCCGCGCCGGTCTCGCCGGTGAGCACCGAGAATCCGGGCTCGAGCTCGAGGCTCGCGCGCTCGACGATGACGAAGTCGCGGATCTCCAGCGCGCGCAGCAAGCTACTCGCGCCCCTTGTCGAGCACCTCGCTCCAGCGCAGCTTCTCCCGCAGCGTGGCGAAGTAGCGGTAGCCCGGCGGGTGGACGAAGCGCACCGTGTCGGCCGAGCGCCTGAGCACCAGGCGGTCGCCCTCGGCCATGTCGGTGAGCGAGAAGCCGTCGAAGTGCGCGCGCACGTCGACGCCGCGCAGCAGCTTGATTTCGATGGTGCTGCGGTCGCTCACGCTCACCGGACGAGCGGAGAGCGTATGCGGGCTGAGCGGCACCAGCGCGAACGCCGGCACCGCGGGATGCAGGATCGGGCCCTGCGCCGACATCGCGTAGGCGGTCGAGCCCGTGGGCGTCGCGACGATCAGGCCGTCGGCGCGCAGCGTGTAGAGGTACTCGCCGTCGAGCGAGACCTCGAACTCGATCAGCCGCGCCTCGGCGCCCTTGCCGAGTACCGCCTCGTTGAGCGCGATCGTGCGCAGCACCGCGGTGCCGCCGCGCAGGATTTCGGCGTCGAGCAGCGTGCGCTCCTCGAGCGTGCCCTTGCCGTCGAGGATCGCGCCGATGCCGCTCTTCATGTCCTGGTGGCCGATGTCGGTCATGAAGCCGACGCGGCCCTGGTTCACGCCGACGACCGGAACGTGGTGCCGCACCAGGTTGCGCGCCGCGGCGAGCATCGCGCCGTCGCCGCCGACGACGACGGCGAGGTCGCTGCCCTTGCCGAGCGTTTCGTAATCCGCGCCGCGCACGCCAAGCGCCTGGGCGGTGTGCTGCTCGACCAGCACTTCGCAGCCGCGCCCCCGCAGGTAGTCGGTGAGCTCGCGAAGCGATGCGGCGATGCCGGCGCTGGGCAGCTTGCCGATGAGGGCGACGCGCCGGAATCCTCCCATGGCGCCGAGTGTACAATGAACCATGCTCGACAAGCGCGCCCAGATCCTGCTCAAGACCTTGATCGAGCGCTACATTGCCGAAGGCCAGCCGATCGGCTCGCGCACGCTGTCGAAGTATTCCGGGCTCGATCTTTCGCCCGCCACCATCCGCAACGTGATGTCCGATCTCGAGGACATGGGGCTCATCGCCAGCCCCCACACCTCGGCCGGACGCCTGCCCACGCCGCTCGGCTACCGCTTCTTCGTCGACACGCTGCTCATCGTGAAGCAGCTCGACACGGGCGAGCTGCACCAGCTCGAAACCGAGCTCCATCCGGACAACCCGCAGCGCGTGGTGACGGCCGCCTCGCAGCTGCTTTCCCAGCTCACGCAGTTCGCGGGCGTGGTGATGACGCCGCGGCGCCGCGCCCTCACCTTCCGCCACATCGAGTTCCTGCGCCTTTCGGAGAAGCGCGTCCTGCTCATCGTGGTCACGCCCGAGGGCGACGTCCAGAACCGGGTCCTGTTCACCGAGCGGGAGTTCACGCCCGGCGAGCTCGTCGAGGCGGCGAACTTCATGAACCAGAACTACGCCGGGCAGAGCTTCGAGGACGTGCGCCAGCGCCTGCACGGCGAGCTGCGCGAGATCAAGCACGACATGATCCGGCTGCTCTCGGCCGCGCTCGAGGCCGGCAACAAGGCGGTCGCCGAAGGCAACGAGCAGTACATCATTTCCGGCGAGCGCAACCTGTTCTCGGTGCAGGAGCTGGCGCAGGACGTGACGCGGCTGAAGCAGCTGTTCGAGCTTTTCGAGCGCAAGAGCTCGCTCATCCAGATCCTCGACCTCTCGCTGCGCGGCCAGGGCGTGCAGATCTTCATCGGCGGCGAGTCGGGCGTGAACGCTCCCGACGACGTGAGCGTGGTGAGCTCGCCGTACAAGGTCGACGGCGAGGTCGTCGGCACGGTCGGCGTGATCGGGCCCACGCGCATGGCCTACGACCGCGTGATTCCGATCGTCGACATCACCGCGAAGCTGCTTTCCTCCGCGCTTTCCCAGCACTGAGAAGAAGCGGGGTCGGACCCCGGTCTTTCGCGCACTTTTTTGTCCTGGCTCAACTCGGGTGCGACAAAACACCGCAGGGAAAGACGCGCTCGCGGCGATAGACTTCCCGAGTAGAAACACGTGAGAGTTCAAGCCAGTGCGCGGGTTAGCGCCGCTCGAGTTGCTGCTGGCGCCGTACTGCTCCAGCCGCGTCGGTAATACGCACCTCCGGCCAGCGCCGGCCGGTGCGCCTCCCTCGGCGCTCGGGCCCTTCAGACAATGCGCTATCAAGTCACCGCCCTGGTAGACGGCAGCCGCGTGCAGACCCTCGCGGTCGAGGCCGACGACGCGAGGCAGGCGCGGGCGCTGACGCAGGACCGGGGCTATGCGGTGCTCGCCGTTCGCCGGCGATTCTCAGCGCTGCCCGCATTTCTCCCCTGGGGGCGCCGCGCGCGCCGCTTCCCGCTGCAGCTCTTCAGCCAGGAGATGCGCGTGATGCTCGAAGCCGGGCTCACGCTGCCCGAGGCGCTGCAGGCGCTGGTCGAAAAGGAGTCGCGCGACGACCTGCGCCACGTGCTGCAGCGTGTGTCCGATGCGCTGCTCGAAGGCGCCAGCTTTTCGGCCGCGCTGACGCGCCAGCCCGAGGCCTTCCCGGCGCTCTACGTGGCCACGATCCGCGCGAGCGAGAAGAGCGGCGATCTGGCCGAGGCGCTGGCGCGCTACGTGCGCTATCAGCAGCAGATCGACGCGATCCGCGCGAAAGTCGTGGCGGCCTCGGTGTATCCGGCGCTGCTGCTCGCGGTGGGCGCGCTGGTGGCGGCGTTCCTGATCGCCTATGTCGTGCCGCGGTTCAGCGCGGTGTACGACGATCTCGGGCGCCAGCTGCCCTGGATCACCGAGCTCATGCTCGGCTTCGGGCGCCTGCTCAATGACAACGCGCTCATTGCCGCCGCCGCGGCCGCCGCTACCGCCGCTACCATGCTCTTTGCCCTCGCGCAGCCAGGCGTGCGGGCTGCGATCCTGCGCCAGCTCTGGCGCGTGCCGCGCTTCGGCGAGCGGCTTCGCATCTACGACCTTGCGCGCCTCTACCGCACCCTCTCGATGCTCCTGCGCAGCGGCATGCCGATCGTGCCGGCGATGCGCAGCGCCTCCGGGCTGCTGCGCCCCGAGCCGCGGGCGCGGCTCGCCCTCGCGCTCGCCGACATCCAGCAGGGCCGCACCATCTCGCACGCGATGGCCGAGCACGGGCTGACGACGCCGGTCGCGCTGCGCATGCTGCGCGTGGGCGAAAGGAGCGGCCGCATGAGCGAGCTGATGGAGCGCATCGCGGCGTACCTCGAGGACGATCTCGCGCGCTGGGTCGACTGGTTCATGCGCCTGTTCGAGCCGATCCTGATGCTCGCGATCGGCGCCGTCATCGGCGCCGTGGTGCTGCTCATGTACATGCCGATCCTCGAGCTCGCCGGAGCGCTCCAATGACCCTCGACGTTGACACGATCCGCACCGCCCGCGGCGAAGCCGCGCGCAGCGGCCGCCGGGTGCTCGACGTGCTCGAGGAGCGCAGCGGGCTGCAGGCGGGCGAGCTGATCGCGCGCCTCGCCGGCACGCTCGGCTACCGCGCCGCCACCATGGCCGATCTCGAGCGCGCGCAAAGCGCGTTCGACGTGCTGCCTTACGCGGATGCCGCGCGGCGCGGCTGCGCGCCGGTCCGCGGCGCAGGCGGCGCGCTCGCGCTCGCCTTCGGCGACCCTTTCGCCGCCGACCTGCGTGCCTGGGCCGAGGAGCGCATCGCCGAGCCCTTCGAATGGCTGCTCGCCCATCCCGCCGACCTCGCGGTGTATCTCGCGCGCCACGAGGAAGGCCTGCGGGCGATGGACGGCGTGGTCGATGTCGCGGCGCCGGAGAGCCCGGGCGAGCCCGGCGCCGAGGATCTCTCGCTGGTGTCGATCAGCGAGGACGCGAACCCGGTCGTGAAGCTGGTGAATTCGACCCTGTACGACGCGATGAAGGCGGGCGCGAGCGACATCCACATCGAGTCGCGCGCCAAGGAGCTCGCCATCAAGTACCGCATCGACGGGGTGCTGTCGCAGGTCGCGCTGCTCTCGGGCCGCGAGCACGCCGAGCAGATCATCTCGCGCATCAAGGTCATGTCCGAGCTCGACATCGCCGAGACGCGCGTGCCGCAGGACGGGCGCTTCAAGGTCACGATGCGCGGCGGAGAGATCGACGTGCGCGTGTCGATCCTCCCCAGCATCTTCGGCGAGGACGCGGTGCTGCGGATCCTCGACAAGCAGGCGCTCGCCGACCGCATCCTCGGCCTCACGCTCGACCAGCTCGGCTTCGACGAAGGCTGCATGCATGCCCTGCGGCGCCTCTCGCGCGAGCCCTACGGGATGCTCCTCGTCACCGGCCCGACCGGGAGCGGCAAGACCACCACGCTCTACGCGGCGCTCTCCGAGGTCAACCGCGCCGAGGACAAGATCATCACCATCGAGGACCCGATCGAATACCAGCTCCCCGGGGTGCTGCAGATCCCGGTGAACGAGAAGAAGGGCCTCACCTTCGCGCGCGGCCTGCGCTCGATCCTGCGCCACGATCCCGACAAGATCATGGTCGGCGAGATCCGCGACCCGGAGACCGCCCAGATTGCCATCCAGGCCGCGCTCACCGGCCACCTGGTGTTCACCACCGTGCACGCCAACAACGCGTTCGACCTGATCGGGCGCTTCCTGCACATGAACGCGGACGCCCATAGCCTCGCCTCCGCGCTGAAAGGCGTGGTCGCGCAGCGCCTGGTGCGGCTGGTGTGCACGCATTGCGCTCAGGAAGAGCTGCCGTCGGAGGAGCTGCTTCTCGAATCGGGTTTGAGCCGGGACCAAACACGTGAATGGAAATTCAGGCTGGGGCGCGGCTGCGGCGCGTGCCGCGGCACCGGCTACCGCGGGCGCAAGGCGATCGGCGAGGTGCTGCGCATCAATGACGAGTTCGCGCAGCTCCTGGTCTCGCGGGCGCCCGCACCGATGCTGCGAGAAGCGGCCGCGCGTTCCGGGCTGCGGCCGCTCCGCGACGCGGCGCTCGACCTCGTGCGCGCCGGCGAGACCACGCTCCAGGAGATCAACCGTGTTACCGCTGTGGCGTAGGGAAAAACGCCTGCTGCTGCGCGGCCCGATCGCGACGCTGGGCGAGGCGATGCGCGCCCTGCGGCGCGGCACGCGCTGCCGCATCATCGTGTCGAACGCCCTCGCCCGCTTCGCCCTCGTGCCCTTCAGCACCGCCGTCGTCGGGCGGGCAGCCGAGGAGGCGCTCGCCTCGCACGTGCTGCGCGGTACCCATGGCGAGCGCGTCGACGGCTGGCGCGTGCGGGTCGCGCCGGCGCGGCTGGGCGAGCAGCGCCTCGCCTGCGCGCTCGACGCCGCGCTGCTCGACGCGATCCCCGGCGCCGCGCAGGCGCACGGCGTGCGCGTCTCGGCGATCGAGCCCGCCTGGGCGGTGGGCTTCAACGCCGCGTACCGCCGCCTGCCGGCTTCGTGCTGGTTCGCCGTCACCGAGCCGGGCCGGCTGGTGCTCGGCCTGCAGATCGACGGCGAATGGCGGAGCCTCGCGGCCGAGCGCTGCGGTGACCAGCCGCGCCAGGCCCTGCGCCAGGCGCTCGCGCGCGAAGCCGCGATGGCCGACGATCCGGCCGCCGCGCGCCTGCCGTGCTGGGTGGCGCATTTCCCCGGCCCCGAGCCGACGGTCGAGGCCCTCGCGTGAAGCGGCTCGCGCCCATGCGGCTCGACTTCGCGGCCACCGAATCCGGGGCGTCGTGGAGCGGCCTCCTCATGCTCGTGCTCGGCCTTGCGGCGGTCGGCCTCATCGTCGGCGATTACCAGCGGCTTCTCGCCAGCGCCGAACGCATCGAAGCCGGGCTCGGCAGGCTGAGCGCTCCCCGCCGCGGCGCCGAGCCCGCGCGCGATGCGCGCAAGCAGGGCGAGGCCGTGGCGCGCTCGAACGAGGTCGCCCACGAGCTCTCCCGCAGGTGGGACCGCGTGTTCCTCGCGCTCGAGTCGGCGAAGGCCCCCGACGTGGCGCTGCTCGCCATCGAGCCGGACCCGCGCAAGGGGGTGCTGCGCGTGACCGCCGAGGCGAAGGGAAAGAACGCGATGCTCGACTACGTCAACCGACTGCAGGCGGCGCAGTCGCTGCAGCGGGTCATGCTCGAAAGCCACGAGGTGCTGTCGCAGGTGCCCGAAAAGCCCGTGCGCTTCGTCGTCACGGCATCGTGGGTGGCGACGCCATGAGCTCCGGCAGGTTCGTTTACGCGCTGCGCATGCTCGTGCACCGGCTCGGAAGGGTGGGCGGGCTCGGCCTCGCGCTGCTCGCCGGCGCCGCGGTGTTCCATTTTTCGGCGGTGCGCCCGGCGAGCCGCGAGCTGGCGGCGCTCGAGCTGCGCGCGAGCGAGGTCGAAAAGCGCGCGCGGCCGGCCGCGCCCGCCGCCGTCGCGAGCGACGACATCGATCGCTTCGTCGGCTTTTTCCCGCCGTTCGAATCCGCGCCGAAGTGGCTGCGCACGCTTTACGCGGTCGCCGAGCGCGAGAAGCTCGAGCTCGCCCAGGGCAGCTACCGGATGACGGACGACCAGGTCCTCGGCCTCGCCTATTACCGCATCCTGCTGCCGGTCCGCGGCGGCTACCCGCAGATCCGCGGCTTCGTCGCCGGCGTGCTGGACGAGATTCCCGCGCTCGCGCTGGAAGGCATCGCCCTGCAGCGCGAGAAGGTCGGCGACAGCATGATCGACGCGAAAATCTCGCTGACCCTGCACCTCCAGGCGCCATCGACGGCGGCTGCGGTCCTCGCCTCGGGAGGCCGGTGATGGCGACCCGGCGCGAGATGCTGCTGCGGGCCGGCCTCATCGCCGCGGTGACGGCGAGCCTCGGGCTCTTCGCCGCGGGCGGCGACCGGTTGGAAGCGCCCGTTGCCGCTCAACCCGTTGCCGCTCAAAGCCCGCCCTCGGCGCAGCGCCCCGCGGCGAAGAGCGAGAGCGTGCGCATCGATCTCCTGCGCCGCGACGCCCAGCCGCGCCCCGAGCGCGACGCGTTTGCCGCCCACTCCTGGCAGCCGCCGCCCCCGCCGCCGCCCCGCCCGAAGCTCATCGCGCCCGAGCCCGAGCTCGCGGACCCGCCGCCGGCTCCGGTGGTGGCGCCGCCGCTGCCCTTCACCTTCCTCGGCGCGTTCGAGGCGGCCGGCGGCAAGCGCGTGCTCTATATCGTCGAAGGCGACAAGGTGCATGCCGTGTCGGAGGGGGAAATCGTCAACGCGCTCTATCAGGTGGAAGCCGTCGGCCCCGACGAGATGGTGTTCACGTACCTGCCGCTCAAGCTCAAACAGACGCTCAGCCTGGGAAACCCAAAATGAAACGCCTTGCCATGGTCGCGGTGTTCCTGCTGGCCGCGTGCGCAACCGGCCAGCGCCTGAACCGCGAGGGCCAGGAGCTGGTCGACGCCGGCAAGTTCGAGGACGGCATCGCCAAGCTCGACGCGGCCGCGACCGTCGAGCCCGACAACCAGCGCTTCCGCCTCGACCTGCTGCGCGCGCGCGAGCGCTCGAGCGACCGCATCCTGCGCGCCGCGGACCAGCTGCGCTTCGCCGGCAAGCCCGACGAGGCGCGCAAGCTCTACGAGCGCGCGCTCGTGGTCAATCCGAGCGAGCCGCGCGCGCGCGCCGGCATCGGCGCAATCGAAACCGAGCAAAGGCTCGGGGCCACGGTGGCGCAGGCGCAGGCCGCCTTCAAGAGCGGCGACGTCGACGGCGCGGCCGAGCGGCTGCGCGTCGTGCTGATGGAGAACCCGGGGCAGCGCGACGCGCAGGTGCTGCAGCGCCAGATCGAGGAGCAGCGCGTGAAGGCGGGGTTCGTCGGTCCGGTGCTGCGCTCGCGCCTCACCAAGCCGGTGTCGGTCCAGTTCCGCGACGCCAACCTGCGGCAGGTGTTCGACGGCCTGTCGCGCTCGACCGGCATCAATTTCATCTTCGACCGCGAAGTGCGCGCCGACCTGAAGACCACCATCTTCGCGCGCGACGTATCGGTCGAGGACGCGGTCGATCTCATCCTGCTGCCCAACCAGCTGGAAAAGAAGGTCCTGTCCGAGAACACCGTGCTGATCTACCCCAACACGCCGGCCAAGCAGCGCGAGTACCAGGACCTGGTGATGAAGACCTTCTACCTGGAAAACGCCGACGTGAAGACGACGCTGAACCTCGTGCGCACCATGCTCAAGACCAAGGACGTGTTCATCGACGAGAAGCTGAACCTGCTGGTGATGCGCGACACCCCGGAGGTGATCCGCATTGCCGAGAAGCTGATCGCCGCGCACGACCGCGCCGAGCCCGAGGTGGTGCTCGAGCTCGAGGTGCTCGAGGTGGCGCGCAGCCGCCTCACCGAGCTCGGCATCAAGTGGCCCGACCAGGTGAGCCTCGGTGTGATCGACACCACCGGCGGCGTGCTCACGCTCGAGGACCTGCGCCGCGACCTGGGCCGCAACTCGACCACCACCGTGTCGCCCTCCCCGAGCGTGACGCTCACGGCGCGCAAGGAAGAGGGCCTCACCAACCTGCTGTCCAATCCCCGCATCCGCGTGCGCAACCGCGAGAAGGCGCGCGTGCTCGTGGGCGACCGCCTGCCGGTGATCTCGGCCGTGATCACCCCCTCGGCGGTGACCCCGATCACGACCGAAACGGTGACCTACCTCGACGTCGGCCTGAAGCTCGACATCGAGCCGCAGGTGCATCTCGACGGCCAGGTCGCGATCCGCGTCGCCCTCGAGGTGAGCACCGCGGCGAACCGGCGCACGACCGCCAACGGCACCACGGTCTACGACATCGGCACGCGCAACGCGAGCACCGTGCTGCGCCTCGCGGATGGCGAAACCCAGATGCTGATGGGCCTCATCCGCGACGACGACCGCTCGAGCGCCGCCAAGGTCCCGGGGATCGGCGATCTGCCGGTGCTCGGGCGCCTGTTCTCCAACAATCTCGACGATCGCCAGAAGACCGAGATCATCCTGTCGATCACGCCGCGCGTGGTGCGCAACGTGCGCCGCGCCGATGCGCAGGTGGCCGAGTTCTGGTCGGGCACCGAGGCCGCCTTCCGCACCCAGCCGATCACGCTGCGGACCACGACGTCCGACGTGCCGTCGATCCAGGTTCCGGCGAGCCCCGCTTCAGCGGCCCCGAAACCGGCCGAGGGCGCACCGCCAGCCCAGGTCGCAGCCGTAGCTCCGGCCGCAGCCGCGCCGCCCAAGGCGCCGAGCGTGGAGTTCAGCTGGATCGGTCCGGGAGCGGCGCGCGTGGGCGAGCCGGTGACGCTCAGCCTGAACGCCAAGTCGAGCGAGCCGATGGCGAGCGCGTCTCTCCAGATCGCCTACGACCCGCTCAAGCTGGCGGTGGTCGAGGTGAAGGAGGGCTCGCTCCTCGGCCAGGGAGAGGCGCGCACGGTGTTCAATCACAAGGTCGATCCGGCGCGCGGCCGCATCCTCGTCAGCATCAATCGCGGCGGCGCCTCGGGTGTGACCGGCGACGCGCCGATCGTGGAAGTGACCTTCAAGGCGGTGACCGAGGCGGCCGCGATCCCGGTGGAGCTCACCGTCGCCTCGCCGGTCGGCACCGGCGGACGGCCGCTCGAGTCGGCCGCCGGAGCCAAGCACGAGTTGAGAGTGGAGCAATGAGGGCCGAGCCGTGACCCCCGTACGCCGCGGCGGCTTCACGCTGATCGAGCTGGTGGTGACGCTCCTCATCGTCGGGCTGCTCGCCGGCGCGGCAGTGCCTCTGGTCGAGCTCACGGTGAAGCGAAGCAAGGAACGCGAGCTGCGTGCCGCGTTGCGCGAAATCCGCAGCGCCATCGACGCCTACAAGCGCGCCTCCGACGAGGGCCGCTTGGTGAGGCTCGCGCAGCAGTCGGGCTACCCGCCGAAGCTCGGCGCGCTGGTCGAGGGCGTGCCCGACGCGCGCAGCCCCGAGCGGCGCCCGATCTACTTCCTTCGGCGCCTGCCGCGCGACCCGACCTTTCCGGATCAGGCCGCGCCGGCCGAAAACACCTGGGGCAAGCGGAGCTACGCGAGCCCGCCGGACGCGCCCGAGGAAGGCGACGATGTCTTCGACGTGTATTCGCGCGCCGAGGGCAACGCGCTCAACGGCACGCCGTACAAGACATGGTAGGCAAGCGCGGCTTCACGCTGATCGAGCTCCTCGTGGTCCTCGCGATCATCGGCGGCCTGGTCGCGCTCGCGGCGCCGCGCTACCTCCACCGCGTCGACCTCGCCAAGGAGACGGTGCTCGCAGCCGACCTCGCCACCATGCGCGAGGCGGTGGACAAATTCTTCGGCGACACCGGGCGCTATCCCGCCAACCTGGAGGAGCTGGTCGCGCGCCGCTACCTGCGCAAGATTCCGCCCGATCCGATCACCGAGCGCGCGGATAGCTGGGTGCTGGTCGCACCGCCCGCGCCGGATCAGGGCGCGGTGTACGACGTGAAGAGCGGGGCCTCCGGAACGACGAACGATGGCCGCCCATACAGCGCGCTGTGAACGCCCCGTGTTCACTTCCCGCTGTGAAACAGGGTTTACCTATCTCGGCATCCTGATCGCGATGGCGCTCTTCGGTGTCGCGCTCGCCGCGACCGGCGACGTCTGGCGTACGGCCGCGCAGCGCGAGCGCGAGCAGGAGCTCCTGTTCGTCGGCAACCAATACCGCCAGGCCTTCATGAGCTACTACGCCGGCACGCCCGCGGGAAAGCCGCGCTATCCGCGAGCCCTGGAAGACCTGGTGGAGGACAACCGCTTCCCCGTCCCGCGGCGCCACTTGCGGCGCGTGTACCCCGATCCCATGAGCGGCAAGGCCGAGTGGGGCCTGATCGACGCCCCCGGCGGCGGCATCGCCGGCGTGCACAGCCGCTCCGAAGCGAAGCCGCTCAAGACCGGCAACTTCGCGCCGCCGGACGCCAAGTTCGAAGGCGTCGAGCGCTACTCGGACTGGAAGTTCGTGTTCATCCCGCGCGACGCGCCCCCGCCGCCCAAAAAATAGGTTTCAGTCCAGGGCGATCCAGCCGGAGACCGGCACGAAGCCGCGGCCCGCTTCGAGCTCGACCACGTAGCCGCCCCGCGCGCCGGCGCGCCGGTCGGGGCCGAAGCTCACCACCGGCCCGTAGCCCTGAGGGTCGTAGTTGTTGAGGCTCTCGAGGGCCTGCACGAAACGCTCGCGGCTCAATTGCCTTCCGGCGCGGCGCAGCCCCTCGACCAGCACGCTCGCCGCGGCGAGCGCCGCCATTTGCGCCGCCTCGTATTGCGTGCCGAGCTTGAACTCCTGCCGCAGCGCGTTCCAGGCCTGCGCCGCCTGGGGCGAGCGGCCCGCGGGCGCGGCCGGAAAGACAAGGAAAAGAGCGCCGGAGAAGCGCTCGCGCGCGCCGAGCGCCGCGCGCGCCAGGGCGCCGGGGGCATAGACCACCGGGCGCCACGACGCGTCGGATGCCCGGCCGAGCTCGTCGAGGAGCTGGCCGAACTCGACGTCCGCGCCGAAGTAGAACAACTGCTCGCGCCGTTCGGCTTTGAGCCGCTTCACTGCTGCCGCGGCGTCGAAGCGCGTCGCATACCAGCCGATGCGCGTGAGCTCGCCGCAGCCGCGTTGGGCGCAGCGCCGATCCGCCGCCTGCGCCGCGTCGTCGTCCGCCGCGGCGCCCGAGGCAACGATCGCGCCGCGAAGCGCGGAGCCGGCGCGGCGCGCGGCAAAGTCCACCAGCACGGCGGCCTCTTCGGCCGGCCCGGGCAGAACCTGGAATACGAACCCGTGGCTTTCGGAAATCAGGTTCGGCGCGCTGCTCAAGGGCCCGATGGTCGGGAGCTTCGCCCGCAGAATGAAGGCGCCGAGCTCGCCCTTGCCCTCGAGCTCGACCGGGCTGAGCAGGGCGAACACCGGCTCCTTGGCGAAGCGATCGCGCGCCTCGCGGTAGTCGCTCGCCACGATAAGCTCGAGCCGGCGCTGGTGGATTCCGCCGGCGCGGTTCACCGTTTCGGCGTAGGCCGCGAGCGCGGCGCGCATCGCTCCCGCCGCCGGCGCCAGGCGTCCGCGATCCGGCAGGATCGTGCCGATGCGCAGGGCCGCCTCGCCCACGCCCGGCGCGCGCTCCTCGCCCAGCCGCTTCAGATGCGCGACCAGCGCTTCGGCATCGGCGCGCGACAGCGCGTAGCGCGGCATGGCCCAGTCGAGCCGGTTGCCCGCCGGATCCAGCCCTTCGTTCACCGTGCGCGCGAAGCTGCGCTCATCGAAGGCGCCGTGCCTGCGGCTCGCGTGTGCATGCCCGTAAGGCTTGGTGAGCTCCTCCCAGCCGATCGCAGTCGGGAGCACCCCGCCCTCCGGGCGTCCCTGACCGTCCGCGCCGTGGCAGTTGCCGCAGGCCACCGCCTGGCCCGAGAGCGGCGTCTGGCCGAATCCGACCAGGGCGCGCAGCGGCTCGCCGGAAGGCGTCACGCCTTCGAGATAAAGCCTGCGCCCCGCCGTCTCGTCGGCGCACCAGGCGTTCGCGAGCCAGACGAAAAGAAGTAGCCGTGGCATACGGAGCCCGACAAGGATACTACGGCGTACTTGAAGCCGGTCTCCCGCTGTTACGGAAGGGCGGGGGCGGCGAGCTCGCGCAGCGCCCGGGCGACGATCGCGGGCGGCGCGTCGGGCCGCACGCGCTTCCAGCGCGCCTGGCTCGCGCTGCCGATGATGATCGCGGTCAAGTGCGACTCGCGTTCCGCGGTAAAGGCGCCGAGCTTCTTCAGCACCAGGTCGGCGTTCGCCTTCTCGCCGGTGAGGAACCACCACTCGGGATGCACCGCATCGAGCTTCTTGGCGAAGCGGGCGAGATCCTGCGGCCGGTCATTCTCGGGGTCGACGCTGATGGAAATGAAGCGCACGTCGCGGCCGAAGGCCTCGCCCAGCTCTTTCTTCACCTGCACCAGCCGCGCCGTGACGAGCGGGCAGGTGTCGCCGCACTGGGTGAAGACGAAGTTGATCAGCACCACCTTGTCCTTCAGCGCGTCGCTGTAGAACCTGACCGTGCGGTCGGACTCGGTGCGCAGCAGCGTGTCGGTGAAAAACTCGCGCGCCTTCGCTTCGCGCTCGGCCGGCGACGGCGCGACCTGCTGCGCCTGCGCCGCGCCGAGCGCGACTGCGGACCCGACGGCGAACGCCGCGAGGAACCGCGTCATGGCCTGCAGTTGGACGGATCGCCCACGCAGTACGGCCGCATCATCTCGTTGTCTTCGTGCGACAGGATGTGGCAGTGCCAGACGAAGAGCCCCGCGATGTCATAGAAGGCCTTGATGCGGGTGACCTCGCCGGGGAACGAGACGACGGTGTCCTTGAAGCCGGTCTCTCCGGGCTCGGGGCCGCGCACCGCACCGGTCGCGATGTTCTGCCGGTTGACGATCTGGAACATCACCATGTGCACGTGGATCGGATGCGCATCGGCGGTGAAGTTGCTGATCTCCCAGGTCTCGGTCGAGTTGAGCGCCGGATTCTCGGTGATCGGCGACTCCCACATCTGCGCGATGCCGAGCCCGCTCGCCGGGTCGATGGTGCCGAGTTGCGCCGAGACCGGCGCGAGCGGCACGGACTTCCTGTCGCAGGCGGGCGGCGTGGCGCCGGGCACGAAGACATTGTTCCTGTCTACGCAGATCAGCGACGACTCGAGCTCGTTCAGGCTCACCTGGCGGACGTTGCTCGGATTGCCGATCGGCGTGAAGGCGGGAAGCGGTGGAATCGTGCTGGTGTCGGCCGCGGTGCGCGCCACCACTCGGAACTGCATCACCTGCCCGGTGGTATTCGCGTCCGCCTGCACGGAGGCCGGGAAGGCGCCGCCGAAAGGCTCGTCGGGGCCGACGTTGAGCATGCGCAGCGTGTCCCCGGGCGCGAAGCGCGAGAAGTCCACGATCACGTCGGCGCGCTCCGCAGGTCCCATCAGAAGCTCGCTCAGCACCACCGGCGCGGGCAGAAAGCCGCCGTCGGAGCCGATCTGGGTGAAATCGACTTTGACGTTGCCGTCGCTGAATTTAAGGATCACGAACCTCGAGTCCGAGGCGTTGAGAAGACGCAAGCGGTACTTCCTGGGCTCCACGTTGAGGAACGGCCACGTCTTGCCGTTCACCACCATCACGTTGCCGAAGAACTCGGGGTTGTGGAGCGGCGCGACGTCGCTCGCGACGTTGGGGTCCCCGATGTAGGGTCCGGCATAACCGTCGAAGAAGGTCCGGCTCGCCGGGTAGAAGAGCGAGCCGTCCGTGTTGAACGAGCGGTCCTGGATCACCATCGGGATCTCGAACGCGCCGCCGGGAAGCCCGCCCGAAACGCCCGAGGGCAGATCCGTGGCGCCGCCGCGCAGGAGATAGAAGCCCGCCGGTCCGGCGTAGACGTTCGCGCGCGTCATCCCCAGCGCATGGTCGTGGAACCATAGAGTCGCGGCGCGCTGATCGTTGCGGTATTGGAACAGCGCCGCTCCATCCTCCAGCGCTGCATCGGGGATCTGGCCGAAGTTCGAACCGCGGCAGAAGAAGTCATCGGCAGTGCTCGGCGTGCGCGGATAGCCCACGGCGCCGATGCAGTCGACGTTGCGCGCCGCCGGCAGGAACCAGGCCTCCGGAAAGCCGTCGCTGTCCGGATTCACGTGTGCGCCGTGCAGATGAACGCTGATCGGAACGGGCCCGGCATAGGGAAGCTGGCTGTGCCCGCGGCAATCGGTTCTCTTCACACCGTCGGCGCAGTCTCCGGGCGGATTTGCCCAGTGCAGGGTCTGGTCGACCGGCGCAAGCGCGCGCAGGAAGTTGCCGTTCGGCGCGACCAACTGGTTCATCCACTTGACCCGCAGGGGCCTGTCCACGCGCGCCTCGATCGAGGACGCAGGATAGTGAAAGGTGTTTGGATGATTCGCGGAGCCATAGCCCCAGACCGTGGTCCTGGGGAACCCGGTGGAAAGGACCTGCTGCTGGAACTGCCTTACTGCGATCTCGTAGTAGTCGATGCCCGCCGTAGTGAGAGTTGCGTTGGCCGTCTTGGGCATCACACCCGGTATGGGCAGCGGATCCACGTACTTCGGGATCGTGAGCGGATCGAGCGTACCGCCGGGAAGCGGCGCTGCGAACGAGGTGACGGCCAGCAGGAAAGCTGCAGCCGACACGGAACTGGTCAAGCCGGTCTTGTGCAATCTCATGGCTTTGCTCCAGGGAAGGAACTAGGTGCGGTGAACATCGCCGACGAACTCATGCTGTTCGCCTCTCGAGGGATGCAGCATTTCTTTTGCTCTTGGAACATTATTCCCGCGCGACGCGTTGCGGAACCGGACATGATGTCGCGCGTCCGCGTGCCGCAGACAACCAGATAAGAAACGGGTGGCCGCGACGATTCGCCGCTGGAGCGGATCCGGCAGCGCAACCTGCCGAATGTTCCTCTGGTCACGCACGAGGGTGAGCCGGTCCGCTTCTATGACGATCTGGTGAAGGACAGGGTCGTCGCCATCAACATGATCTACACCTCGTGCAAGGCGAGATGCCCGCTCACCATGGCGAGCCTGGTGCGGGTGCACAAGCTCCTGCGCGAGCGCATGGGGCGCGAGATCTTCATGTACTCGATCAGGCTCGATCCGAAGATCGACTCGGTCGAGGTACGGCAACGAGGCCGTGGCGGTCTGGGGATGGGTGCCCGGCGTGGTCGAGCCGGAGAAGATCACGGAGTGCCTTCTTTTCGCGCAAGCGTCCAAGCCCGGCGAGGCGCGCGTGGCGCCCAGCTTCACGCGCTCGCCGAGCCGGCCCGCGCCCGCTCGGTCGGACAACGAGCAGGGCCGCGAGCACAAGCACCACTAGGGAAGCTCTCAGAAAGCTGAATGGTCGTCCCCGCGAAGGCGGGGACCCAGTTAAGCTGGTCCTACATCCTCGCCGGCAAACCCCCTACGGCACGCTGTATGTAGGCGCAACAAGCAATCTCGCCGATCGCGTCGAACCCCTAGACGGGGTCCCCGCTTTCGCGGGGACGACTTCTTCAGGCCTTCGCTAGGGCTCGCGGAGAGTGGTGAGTCATCAGCGCCCGGCGGAGCCCGCCTGCGCGAGCTTGCGCGCCTCGATCTCGCCGGCGACCAGGTGGCGCAGCTCCTCGGCGATGGCCTTCGCCGGCGCGTCGGGCCGCACCTTCTTCCACTTGCCCTGGCGCGGGCTGCCGATGATGATCGCCGTGGAGTGCGACTCGACGTCGTCGGTCCAGGCGCCGAGCTTTTTCGTCACGGCTTCGATGTTCGCCGGCTCGCCGGTCAGGAACAGCCACTCCGGATGCACCGCGTCGAACTTGCGCGCGAATTTCGCGAGATCCTGCGGCCGGTCGTGCTGCGGGTCGATGCTGATCGACACGAAGCGCACTTCCTGGCCGAACGCGTCGCCGAGCTCGTTTTTCGCCTGCACCAGCTTCGCGGTGATCAGCGGGCAGGCGTCGCCGCACTGGGTGAAGACGAAGTTCATCAGCACCACCTTGCCCTTCAGCGCGTCGCTGTAGAACCTGACCGTGCGGTCGGCCTGGGTCTTGAGCTTGGTGTCGGTGAAGTACTCGCGCGCCTTCGCCTCGCGCTCGGCCGGCGAGAGCTTCGCCTGCTGCGCCTGGACGCCGAAGGCCACTGCGGCCGCGAGGGCGAGAGATGCGAGTTTGAGAAGTGCGGACATCGCTATTCCTTTCTTGCCAGCTGCATCGCCTCGATGCGCGCAACCAGATCGTCGACCGATGGGAAACCGTAGAACCGCGTCCACTTGCCGGCGCGCGCGTCGCCGACCAGCACCGTCGCCGGGTGGTCCTCGAAGTTTGGCGTGTACGCGCCGAAGCCCTTGAGCGCGCCGTCGACGTCGGGCTTCGCGCCGGTAAGCCAGGTCCAGCCCTCGGCGGCACGGTAGCGCGCGCCGTATTCGCGCAGCCGCTGGGGCGTGTCGCGCAGGGGATCGACCGTGATCGACACCAGCACCACCTCCCGGCCGAGCGACGACGCGGCGAGGCGCTGCTGCAATTGCTGGAACGTCGCCGAGCTCACCGGGCAAACCGTGGTGCAGGAGGTGTAGATGAAGTTCACCACCGCGATGCGCTCGCCGATCACGTCCTGCGCGAGCCGTACGCGCCTTCCGCCCTGGTCGAGGAGCGGCGCTTCGCTGAGCACCACCTTCGCCGAGGCGGGCGGCACGGCCTCCGGGGGGTGGTGCTGGGCGGCATCGTGGGCGCGCGCGGCAAAGCAGAGCGTCATCCCGACAGCGAGATGAACCAACGATGCCCTCACGGCTTCGCCTCCTTCGCGCGGCGCTTCATTTCCGCGTCGAGGTCGGGGCGCGCGGTGCGCACGGTGAGGTTGGCCAGGTCCTTGAAGTCCTTTTGCAGCTGCTTGGAGGCGACGTTGATCTGGTAGGCGCCGTGCTCCGGAATCGCGACCGGCGCCTCGTACACGCCGGGCTGCACCTCGCGCGCGAGGGTCTCGTTGCGGTGCTGTCCGGGCACGAGGAAGGAGAGCACGCGCAGGTCCTTCAGCCCGGTCTGCGGCTCGCCGCCCTCGGTCCTCACCGTGAAGCGCACCGGCACGGTCTTGCCGAGCGGCACCTCGCGGCTTTTCACCAGGTATTCCACGACGATGCGCTTGCGCTGCGCGGCGAGCAGCGGGTCTTCCTTCGCCTCGAGCGAGAAGCAGTTCACCAGCCGCGGCTGTTCGAGCAGGAACGCCACGTCGTAGCGCCCCGCGACGGGGATGCGCACCTTGCTCGTGTACACGCCGGGCTCGGACTCTTTCAGGCTGCGGTCGATCACGGTGACCGCGCGCGCGCTTGCACCGTAGGACTGGTAGCTGCCCATCGGCGCGTTCATGCCTTCCATGTAGTAGTACACGGTGTTGTCGGCAGGATTCACCACCAGCACCGCGGCGTCGCCGATCGCCGGCGCGAGCGTGTCGGCCAGGGGCAGCTCGCCCCCCGCCTTGGGCGGGACCGAGCCGGCCGCGAAGAACTGCACCGAGGGCTTGTTGCCGCGGCCGAGCGATAGCAGGTTGATCATCGCCACGCGCTCGTCGGAGAGCGAGCGCACGTAGGCGAACGCGCGCGTGAAAGCGACCTGGTAGGGCTGCCCCGACACGGGGATGTCGTGCAGCAGCTCGTTGCTCGAGGTGTCGATCACGTGCACCAGGTCTTCGCTGGTATTGACGATGAAGGCGTGGCGCCCGTCGGGGGTGAAGCGCATCGGCCCCAGGCCCGAGCGCAGGGCAATTTTCTTGACCGGCTTGAAGTCGCGCCCCGCGAGCACCGTCAGGCTGCCGCCCTTGGCGTCGGCCACGTAGGCCGCGCGCGCGAGCGTCGAGTAGCCCACCGAGATCGGAACCCCGCCGAGCTTCACCTCGCGCAGCATTTTCAGCTCGCGCACGTCGATCAGGCTCACCGTGCCGGCGTCGCGGTTGGTGACGAAGGCGACGCGGTTGTCTTCCGAGACGGCGATCTCGTGATGCCCGGTGCCGGTGAGGAGCTGCTTCACCGGCTTCAGGGTCTGGGTGTCGATGACGGTCACGCCGCTCACGTCCGACACCTTCGCGTCGTTGCCCACCCAGAGGTAGCGCCCGTCGGGCTGCAGGTAAACGCGCGTCGGGCTGCGCCCGGCGTCGATGTTGGAGTGCACCTTGAAGCTGTCGGCGTCGATCACCGCCACCTGTCCGGCGAAGGGCATGCTGACATAGATGCGCTTGCCGTCGGCGCTCTTCACCCAGTCGGCGCCGGGCCTGGAGATCTGGATGCGCGCGAGCGTGCTCGTCGCGCGCGCGAGCGACACCAGCGGGTCGAGGATGGAGATGCTCGCGTCGCGGTTGAGCACCGCGACGTAGTAGCTGTTCAGGTCCAGCATCGGCCGCAGGCCGACGATGCCCCTCATGTACAGCGCCACCTTGTCGCGGCAGGATTTCACCTCCGCGCCCGGCTGGCCCTGGATGTGGCTGCCGATGTCGAGCCACGCGCCGGGGTTGTTGCCGCGCAGCGGCTGGCCGCTCGCCTCGTCGGTGAGCTTGAAGCGCAGATCCGCGAACTGCCCCTCCACCAGCTCGCCGCCTTTCGCCTCCTTCGCCGCGGCGACGCTGAACTCGATCACGATGCCTTCCCTCACGTAGCGATTGGGCGCCGAGGCGCTTTCCGCCTTCGGAGCGTCCGCCCCAAACGACAGCGCGAAGACCGAGGTAAGAGCAAGCGCGAGAGCCGCAGCGCTGGCCGAGATGCACGGTGAATGTGTCTTCTTCAGCATTTCATTCCTCAGCATTTCATTTCTTCGGAGAAAAACAACTACAGCTTCAAACAGACGCCCCGGTGATGATCTAGATCAAGTTTCATCGGAGCCCTGGCCGAAACGAGTGCAGCCCCTCGTGGGGGCTGCACTCTCGGCAGCACGGCATGGTTTGCCGCGCCATCTCTTTCAAGCTACTGCACCCGCAGGATGCCCCAGATGCCGGCGGTGGTGCCGAAGCCGGCGTTGTCGCGGAACAGGTAATCGCCCGTCACCGCGTTGCCGCCGCCTGCGCTCGGGAACCGGAACGTGAAGTGCGCGGCCGGCGTGATGCTCTCGTTCGCGCCCTGGTTCAGCGCCGACACGTACGGGGTCGCTCCAATGTTGCGCGAGGCGACTTCCGTCATCGTGCACGCTCCGGCCAGGCCGTTGCGGGCCGAGCCTTCGCAGACGTAGTCGTGGCGGTTCCACAGGTGCCCGTGCACGTTGATCGTCGTGCCTCGGGTGGTGGCGAACGGTACGACCACGTGCATGCGAGCTTCCTTGCCTGCGTTGGCAATCAGTACCGGGGTGGCCGGGTCCTGGTTGCCGGACAGGATGTTGCTGTACGACTGGTGCGAGTTGGCCACGCCGCCGAAGCCGCCGGGCTGGTTGTTGAACGGCGCCTGCGGCACGAGCCCGAAGCGGAACCAGAGCGGCTCGATGCCGTAGTTGAGGGCCATCCCGGTCGACTCCTGGCTGTCCTCGGGAATGCCGACCGCTTCGCCGTTGATGTGCTCGACCGGGAAGCTGTCGCGGTAGTACTGCGTGTTCGCCTTGGTCATGACGACCGAGAGGCTGCGCACTGCACCGGGCGTGGCGCCCGTGCAGGGGTTCTGCCCACCCGGGCAGACGTCGGCCTGCGCGCGCGTGGAACGCGTGCCGGTGCCGAGCTGGTGATCGAGATTGGTGTTCGTCTCGGCCCAGCTGGCGCCCTGGCGCTCGACCACGAGCGTGCCGACCAGCGACTTCATGCCCTGCTTGATCTTGTCCCCCGGCATCAGGCTGACGCCGCCGAACTCGACCGGTGTTGCGGCAAGGCTGTACTGCCCGCCTACCTTGGTCGCGGCGATATCGCCCGCGTACCAGCGCACCACCTCGACCGGATTGCCGCCCGAGCCGCGCGGCGGCGTGAGGCCCGCCAGGTTGTTGTTGAGGCCGCGGTCGTTCAGGCCGACCACCGTCCCGTCGGCCCGGCTCGGGTCGAACTGCACCAGTTGCGGATGCAGGCCGATGAACGAGGACGCCTGGATGAGGTTGGTCTGGAACGTGGTGGAGCCTTCCAGCCCGAAGCGGTCGCGCTTCACGACGCCTTGCAGCGTGGTGAAGGTGGCGAGCTCCGGGTTGTTGCCCGTCAGCCGGTTACGCAGCGTGACCGTGATGCAATCACCGGCAGCGGCGCGCAGCACGATCGGCTCGATCGGCGCGTTGTTGGCGAGCCTGACCGGGCAGTCGAGGTTGGTGGCGCCGCCGGCGTTGCAGGCCGCGATGGTGGCCGCGTTCTTCGGATCGGGTACGAGATCCGAGGTACGCACGTAGACGAGCGCGGTCGGATCGTGCAGCGGACCCTGGTGCGTCGGCAGGACGACGACTGCGCCGTCCGGATCGATGGTGACCGTCTGGCCGCCAACCGTCGTGGTGCGGTGGTTGTAGACCAGCGTGCCGCCGTTCGCCTGCACACTGCCGCCCACGTGACCGTTCGGGAAGAGATCCTGGATGGTCACGTTCGGGTTCGCCGGCAGCACCTGGTTGGCTTCCACCGCGCTGATGTCGAAGGCGCGGATCGGCGCGTTCGCCGGGCAGGTCCCGATGAAGGCCGCCTGGGTGGCAGGGGTGAACACCACCGGCACCTGCGACTTGGGCAGCGAGACCAGGGTGGGCGCGAGGTTCTGGTGCGACCGGATGATGCCCCAGGTGCCGCTCCAGAAGCCGTCGTTGCCGTAGTCCATGCTGTACAGGTAGTCGATCTGCGCCTGCGGCAGCTGGTCCTCGGTCGGCAGCACCGGCGTGGTGAGCGTGAACTGCTCGGAGATGCCCGCGGCCTGCGAGTTTCTCCAGCCGGAGTTGGGCGACTTGCCGTGGCCTGATCCGCCTTGCAGCCACTTCATGCCGTGCAGCGTGGCGTTGTGCTCTTCCTCGTGCGCCCCGGCCTGCATCTTCACCCGGATCAAATCACCCGGATAGGTGCGCATCATCGGCGTGAACGGATCGCCCGCAACGACGCCGGCCGCGTTGATCGGCGGCGGGAAGCGCGTGCCGTTGATGACCGTCGCGGCAGTGGGCTGCACGTTGAGCTGGTTGATGGCGCGATCGGTGCGCGACTGCAGCGCGAAGGCGAGATCGCCGCGCTGGCCTGTGGCCTGCGTGCCGTTCTTGCCGTCCGGACCGTTGCGGTTCGGATCGAACACGCGCAGGCCGACCGATTCCATCCTGTAGTTGGTCACGAGCACGCCCGGATCCTGGACGCTGATCGCCTGCGGGCACGGACGCGTCGGGCACTCAGGCGCTACGCCACCCGCACGCTCGATCACGAGATCCGGGAAGACCGGGTTCTTCTGGCCGCGGTTCGGCGGATTGATGGCGAAGCGGAACGCGTCGGCGACGTTGTTGTTGAACAGCGGATTGCCGGCGTTGAACGCGATCGCCGGCTGATCCTGGCCGGTGCCGGGCAGCGGACGACCGTCCTGGCCCGCGCCGACGTAGACGCCTGCTTCGTACGCGTGCTGGAAGTCCGCAAACTCGTTATAGAACTCACGGAACGCCTCCAGGGTCTCGGACTTGACGGTGCTGCCTCCGGGCGCTGCTGCCGGCGGCAGAATCGCCGCCTGCCAGGAGGTCGGGCCGCCGTCGCTGAACGTCGCGGGCCGCCCACCAACCGTCGATTGGGTGGCGGTGCGCGCCGGGGCGCCGGTCACCGGGTCGTAACCGAGCTGCGCGCCGGTTTCGTTCTGCTTCCAGCGCGAGCCCGCGGGCTCGGTGAGGAGCGTCGCGTACAGGCCGATCTGCTGGTGCGTCGACGGACCGTAGTGGTCGTGCGTGAAGATGATGCCCAGGCCGCGGTCCACGCCCTCGGTGTTGACCACCGGGTCGGTGAACCAGCGCTGCATGGTGGTGCGAGCGCCGACCCAGTCTGCACGGGCGAACTGGCCGAAGTAGGGATGCGGTTGCGCCACCGGGCAGGCCGCAGTGGGACCCGCGCCCGGCGCACAGTGATTGAACGCTCGGATGGCTTCGATGCGCTCGCGCACCGCTCCGGGGGAGAGCGTGCCGTCTTCGTAGTTCCAGCCGTTGGCCGCGCCGTCGGTCGTGGTCAGGTCCCACTTCGGCAGGTGGATGTGCTGGCCGATGATGTCGGTCGGCGTGCGCACCTGGAAGTCGTCGACCTCGTAGTCCTTCGGCACGAGGTTGGTGTGCGAGTACACCGCGCAGTCGAAGGTGTTCATGCGGAACACCAGGGGCTCGGGCGGCTGCTGCTTGTTGATCACCGGCACCGCGTCCTGCCACAGCGTGATGATGCGCTGCTGCGGGTAGTGGTAGCCGGTCTTGTTCAGCACCACGTCGAACTGGATGTTCGAGCCCTTGATGATGCGTGGCCTTTGCGCGCTGAAGATGCTCGAGCCGCGCGTGGACATTGCGGTGAGGGTCTCGCCGCTGAAGAAGGTGCCGATTACGCCGGTGTTCAGGCGCACGCCGGTGTCGTCGATGCAGGGCTCATGGAACGGAGCGCCGACCGCCGGACCGCCGGAGCCGTTGGTGACGAAGTTCGCCGCCACCGCCGTCCTCGGGCCGGTCAATGGAACCTTGAAGCTCGGATGGTTGCGTACGGCGTGGTAGCGCATCGCCGTGATCTCAACGTCCGTGCCCTGCTCGGGGAAGAACTCGGGCCGCGCGACCAGCATCTCCTTGCTGAAGTCGATCGGGCTCACCGTCGAGTGCGCGACGCCGCCCGCCGCAACGCCGTGCAGCGTGTGGCGCGGCAGGCCGCCGTCGAAGCCGTCGGCCTGCGCCGGGTCGAGGTTGTTCCACAGCGGATCCTTGGTGGCCTTGAGCGCGTTCACCTGCGCCGGGCTCACCATGTCGAGCACCGGGGTCGGCGGACGCTGCCCGACGGTGTGCTCCATCCCCGCGATCCAGAACGGATAGCCGGGGTTGATGTTGCGGTCGATCACGTTGGCGAGGCTGCCCACCGGGCGCCCCGTCGGGGTCGTGAACGGATTGGCCTTGACGGTCACTCGTCCGGGGGCCACCGCCATCGCCTTGCCCGGCAGCGGAATGATCGCCTGCAGCGCCGCGCCGAAGACGACTTCGCCGTCAGGCAGCGCGCGCGCGCCGGCCTGCGGCGTACCGTCCTTGAGGGCCCAGCGCGTGGTATGGAATGCCGGCGCCGTGACCGTGCCGCCGCTCACCTGGAGCACGGTGCCCTTCTCGAACACGTCGTGGTTTCTCCACATGTACCACATGCCCATCGCGAAGTGCGGGTAGAAGTGGCAGTGGAAGATCGCGTCGCCAGCGGTCTTGTTGCGGTTGCCCGAGCCGCCGAGGTTGATCTCGTAGGTGTAGCCGACGCTGGGCCCGATTCCCTGAGCATCTAAGTAGTTCGAGTTGTCATCCGAGGCGTTGAACAGCCACTGGTGGTTGTGCAGGTGGAAGACGTGCTGCTCCTTGCCCACGTGGGTGTTCCTGAACTTGGTGAAGTCCCCCGTGTAGCTGTGGTGCACGTTGGACGGATCTCCCGGATACAGGACCACGTTCGCCTTCGGCCCGGTGGTTCCGGGCGCCGGCGTCCCGCCGGGGCGGAGGGTTTCGAGGCCGAAGTTGGCCGGGACATCGGTGAGCTGCGCCACTTCACCCACGGTGAAGAAGGTGAGGAAGAATTCTTCGTAGGCGCAGTCGAGGCAGTCGTGCATCGGGCCGACGCCGAGACGGTTGGCGATGATCTCGGAGCCGATGCCGCCCGAGCCGTAGTTGATCATGAAGATGTCGCCCACGCCCTGCAGGACGTAGCGGAACACCGGGTCGTCGCGGAAGAAGCCCGGGAACGCCTGCGCGGTCGCCACCTCGTCGTGGAACGCCGAGGCGAAGTCGCGGAAGGGCTCCAGGCGGTTGGGAACCGTCGGGTTACGCTTGCCCTTGCTCTCCAGCGGATAGGTCGAGGCCGGGAAGCTGCCGTCGGCGTTGGGGCCGGCGATGACGGCGTCGATCTCCGTATGCACGATCGCCGTGCCCCTGATCATGTTGAGCACCGGCAGGTTTGCCTTGCCTTCGAGGGTCCACGGCGAGACGTTCGGATAGGTCGCCTCGTAGTTGATGATCGGCTGGCCGCCGGCGGTCGTGCCGACGGTGGCGAGGCGCATCTCTTCCTCGGTCACCGCGCTGCGATAGATCTTCGCGCCCTTGGGCTCGACGATCACCTGGCCGAAGAGGCCGTTGGCCGAGTTCCCCTGCGAGCCCTCGGAGCCGAACGGCCCGCCCAGGCTCTGCGCGAGATACACGCCTTCCTTCTCGGCGAAGAGGCGGTACACCTTCGACTGGCCGACCGGCACCATGCTGCCCGGATCGGTGACCACGCGCCCGACCATGCTCGAGTCGTCGGCGATGCCGGTCCGAAGCTGCATCCCGGTGACGTGGAAGCCGACGGTCCGGTCGGCGACCTGCTCGTCGACCAGGATCTTGAACGGCGGCACGCTCGCGGGCTGCACGTTGTTCGGATTCGCAACCGGAGCGAGCAGGTTGGTGAGCGTGACGTCGAGGCAATCGCCCGCCGCCACGCGCAGGATCAGCGGACGCGTGCGCTTGTCCGGACGCAGCATCACCTGTCCCGCCACCGCGCCGGCGGCGTTCACCGTGAGCGGCGCCTGCGTGGACTTGTTCACCACGTCGCGCCTGAGCGCGTACATCATGCCGTTCACGTTCGCCGCGCCCAGACGGTTGAACATGATCGGTTGGTCGAACGCAACGACATCCGCAGTCAGCGTGCGCGCGCAAGTAATCGCGGCACCGACTTGCGTCGACAGCAGCAGCGTGCCTGCCGTCGCCGCGAGCTTCCAGGACCAGCGTTTCGGACTCATCAGACTCCCCTCTTGTTGTGGGACGGCGCATTCCCGCCTGGAGATTGCGCCTTGGCCGCGAAACTACGCCCGCAACGCGCGTTGCGGAATCGGTCACGATGACGCGCGTCTGTCTGACGCAGCGTCTGGCTGACGCACTTGAGCGCAGGCGCACCGCCGACGCACTTAGCCGGTAGCCGGACGGTCTGAGTACGTCGAGATAGCGCAAGGTCGCGTCGGCGTGACGCAGGGTGCTCAAAAAGAAGTGCGGCCTCTCGCGCGCCGCTCCACGGTGTAGCTCGAGCTCGTTCACGGTGACGCGTCCGCCTGTCGCGGTGCCAGACGTGCGACAAAGCGTCGCAGCACCTCAGCGCACGGTTTGATCTAGGTCAGATTTTGCGGAGCTGGTGCTCGCTAGGATTCCGGTAACTCGCACAAGATCGTTTCATACGCGTCCCGAGGTCGCACAGGGTGGGGCCCTGGCGGCAGGGACACGGGCGAAGCAGGAAACAAAGGGGAGTATCCGGTCGTGGTTCCGAAGAAACAGGGCCGCGAAGAAGATGGACAGCGAAGGATCGTCGTCACACCCCAAGGTGCCGCTCAAGCTGCGCTGTGCGCGGCTGGAGGACGCCCTCACGCTCGGCAGCGATCACACGCTGCCGCGGGTGGAGATGCGCGCAGGCCTGATAGACGAGCTGCAACGATTCATATCTCTGACCGGCGTGGCGGAGGCACCAGGGTGCAGATCGAGCTGGCCCTGTTCCGGCCGCGCACGGTGACAACGGGCGAGGACGATGACTACCGAAGAATTGGGATTGCATAACCGGAGCAACGGGAGCAGCTACGGGGCCGAAGACTTCGCTCCCGGGAGCGCCAGACCGGGGCTGCTCCTAGTGGACGACAACGAGAACCATTGCTGGGCGCTCAAGCGCGCGTTCGAAAAACGGGGCTACACGGTCAAGGCGGCGCATTCGGCGGCCGCGGCCTGCGAGCTCCTCGACGAATGGCAGCCGGAATACGCCGTCGTCGATCTGCGCATGCCCGGGCCCAGCGGTTTGTCGCTCATTCCCAAGCTCAAAGCGGCGTTTCCCGGCGTGCGCGTGGTGGTGCTCACGGGGTACGCTAGCGTCGCCACCGCGGTGGAGGCCATCAAGCTCGGCGCGACGCAATACCTGGTGAAGCCGGTGGACGCGAGCACTGTCGAGGCCGCCTTCCACCACGACGAGGGCGATGCCACGCTGCCCACGAGCGACGACCTGGTCTCCGTTGGGCGCCTGGAGTGGGAGTACATCCAGCGCGTGCTCGCCGAGCTGGGCGGAAACATCTCGGCGACGGCGCGCGCGCTCAACATGCATCGCAAGACGCTGCAGCGCAAATTGAGCAAGCATCCCGTAGCGCGCTAGCCGCCGTGCGGGCGGCGCAATGCGGCAAATCGCCGCAGAACCTCCAAGATCGGACGGTCGGACAAACAGCGACCTCTGTTGTCGTGTCAGCGGCGTACAATGCGTCACAATCAGTGAGCAGCAGTTTGCGGAAAATGGGCGGGGCTGGGGCCCCACCGCACACTCGATATCTCACATGAATAACGAGGATTGGGGTTTGCAGAGCTTTGGCGGCGCGGCGGCGAACGCGACAGGTATCGCCGTTGCCAGTGGTAATGGCAAACGCGGACTGCTCCTCGTCGACGACAACGAGAACCACTGCTGGGCCCTCACGCGCGCGTTCGAGAAACGCGGCTACACGGTGAGGGCGGCGCACTCGGCGCCCGCGGCCTACCGGCTGCTCGAGGACTGGCACCCCGACTACGCCGTAGTGGACCTGCGCATGCCCGGCCCGACGGGGCTCACGCTGATCCCGCGCCTCAAGACCGCCTTGCCGAACGTCCGCATCGTGGTGCTCACCGGCTACGCCAGCATCGCCACCGCGGTCGAGGCGATCAAGCTCGGCGCGACGCAATACCTCGTGAAGCCGGCCGATGCCAACGTGGTGGAGTTTGCCCTCCAGCACGACGGCGCCGACACCTCGATTCCCTCGAGCGATCACCTGCTGTCGGTGGGGCGCCTGGAGTGGGAGTACATCCAGCGCGTGCTCGCCGAGAACGGCGGCAACGTTTCGGCGACGGCGCGCGCCCTCAAGATGCATCGCAAGACCCTGCAGCGGAAGCTAAGCAAGCATCCGGCCTCGCGCTGACCCCTTCCCGGTGCGCGCAGGGAGGGCTGCGACAGGTTGACGCACGTTCTAGAACCTGCGCGCCCTTCTTTTCGGGCATAAAGATAGCGCGCCGCGGGCATAACGTTATGATTGGCATGAACGACCCGTACAGTTGGACGCGGGGCCTGTTCCCTGCGTCGACCTGCGGCGAAACGCCCCAGCGGGCCGGAGCACGATGGACCTCGCAACCGCTTTCCGCCAGGCACCGGCGCATCTGCGTCTGCTCGTCGTCATGCGAGCAGGCGCCATCGTCGCCATGGCGGCGGCGTGCCTCTGCTTCGACTGCTTTCTGGACATCCACGTGCCGCTCGCGGCCGTCGGCGGCATCCTTGGTGTGTATGGTCTCGTAGACGTCGCCACGCTGCTGCGGCTTCGCAGGCCGGCAGCGATCGGCCAGGCCGAGATGCTGGTCCAGCTGCTTGTCGACGTCGCTATCCTCACAGCGCTGCTCTACCTGACCGGAGGCGCGCGCAACCCGGTCGCGCTCTACTACCTGGTGCTCGTGCTGTACAGCGCCACCGCGCTGCCGCCGCGGCTCGCCTGGGTCCTCGCGGGCGCGAGCGTCGCCTGCTTCATCGCGCTGCATTTCTTCCATGTCGCGCTGCCGCTGCCCGACACGGGTGACGTCGGACAGTTCGACTCCTTCGCGCGCATGCTCTTGTACGCCTTCATCGCAACCCTGGTCGCGTGGTTCGGCATCAGGCTGAGCGCGCTGCAGCAGCTGCACCGCGAGCAGCGCCGCGCCGACGCCGAGAAGAATGCGCGCGAGCGCTACCTCGTCGGCCTGGCGGCGCTCTCGGCCGGCGCCGCGCACGAGCTCTCCACGCCGCTCTCCACGATCTCGGTGCTCGTCAACGAGCTGCGCGAGAGCGATTCGCCGCCGCCCGACTGGAGAGAGAACATCGAGATGCTGTGGACCCAGGTGCAGCTGTGCCGGCGCTCGCTATCGGATCTCGCCGGCGCGGCCGGCGTGGAGAGCCTCGGCCAGCTGCGCAGCGTGCGCGCGAGCGAGCTCATCGCCCAGGTCGCCGCCCGCCTGCGCGCACTGCGGCCCACGCTTCCGCTCAAGCTGAGCCTGCAGCTCGACGACGACCTGGCGCTGCAGAGCGACCACACGCTGCCGCAGGCGCTGATGAATTTCCTGAACAACGCCGCCGACGCCTCGCCGTCGTCGGTCGAGCTGCGCGCCACGCAGGACGCGCTCAATCCGCTCAAGCTCGTGATCGAGGTGCTCGACCGCGGGCCCGGCATCGCCCCGGAGCTGCGCCAGAAGCTCGGCAAGGACATCGTCACGACCAAGACCGCCGGGCATGGCGCCGGCATCCTGATCGCGCAGGCCGCGATCGAGCGCCTGGGCGGCAGCGTCGCCATCTCGGCGCGGCGCAGCGGCGGCACCTGCGTGCGCATCGAGCTGCCGGGCTTCCGCCTGAGCAGCGAATCGCGCCGCGCGGTAATGCGGTAAAGTCGCGCATCTCTCGCGGCGCCCTCCTCGTCAACCTCGGGACGCCTTCGGCGCCCACGCCCGAGGCGGTGCGCGCCTATCTCGCCGAATTCCTCGCCGATCCGCGCGTCGTACGGCTGCCGCGGTTCATCTGGCTGCCGATCCTCCAGGGCATCGTGCTGCGCAGGCGCCCGGAGAAATCGGCCGAAAAATATGCCGCGATCTGGTCAGCCGATGGCTCGCCGCTCGCTGTCCACACGCGTCGGCAAGCCGAGCTGCTGCAGGCGAATTCCGATCTTCGAGTCGAATACGCGATGCGCTACGGAACCCCGGCGATCGCCGGCGCGCTCGAGCGGCTGCGAGGCTGCGACGTCACGGTGCTGCCGCTCTACCCGCAGTATTCCGAAAGCACCACCGAAAGCGTGGCCGACAAGCTGCCTGCCGGCACGCGCATGATCCGCGGCTTCCACGATCATCCCGCCTACATCGCGGCGCTCGCGGCGAACGTGCGCCAGTTCTGGGAAAGGAGCGCTCGCGGCGAGATGCTGGTCATGAGCTTCCACGGCCTGCCGGCGCGCGGCGCCGGCTCCTACGAGCGCGAATGCCGCGCAACCGGCATGCTGCTCGCCGCCGCGCTCGGCCTGAAGGACGCGCAATGGAAAGTCACGTTCCAGTCGCGCTTCGGGTACGCGAAATGGCTCCAGCCCTACACCGAGGCCACGCTGGTCGAGCTCGCGCGGCGCGGCGCGAGCCGGGTCGACGTGGTGTGCCCGGGCTTCGTCTCGGACTGCCTCGAGACGCTCGAGGAGATCGGCATCGTGGCGCGCAGGCGCTTCCTCGAGGCCGGCGGCCGCGAGTTCCACCTCGTGCCCTGCCTGAACGAGTCCCCGGCCTGGATCGGCGCGCTCGCGCTCATCGTCCGATCAGCCCCTTGAGGCGGTCGCGCACCTTGTCCTCGACCTTGTCGCGGTTCTTCTCGATCGCCTCCTTCGCCTGGCCGCCGACCTTCGATTTCGCGAGGTCGCCGGCGACCGCGCGATAGTCGACCTCGTACTTCATGGCGTCCAGCGGGCCGGAAAGCTTCACCGGCACCGTGAGGCCGGAGAGATCGTCGCGCTCCTTGCCGCCCTGGCCCTTGGTCGTGGCGACCACCGCCGCCTTGACGACGTAGCTGATGGCCGACTTGGCGACGTCGATGTCGCCCGCGCCGCTCACGCGGAAGAGCGGCGCCTTCACGTCGAGGTCGTCGTTGTGCGCCACGCCGTTCTTGATGACGAACGTCGCGTTCAGCTCCGAGAAGTCGGTGCGCTCCTTGCCGTCGGCCGCTTGCGCCTGCTGCGAGCCCAGCGCCGAGCGCGCCTTGGTGATGATCGCGCCGATGTCCACGCCCTTGATGGCGCCGTCCTTCAGGTTGACCTTGGCGGTGCCGGCGAGCGCGCTCTTCATCGCGTTCACGCTCTTGCCCGCGGCGTTCACGTCCAGCGTGACGTTGCCCTTGCCTTCGAGCCGGTCCTGCTGCGCGAAGTCGCGCAGCAGCGGCCCGACCGCGATGTTGGAGAGCGTTTCCTTGACTGCCACGCGGTTGGCGTTGCCGTCGAGCATCAGGTTTCCGGACAAACTCCCCTCATACAGGTTCGCAGAGTGCGGACCAACCTCGGCGCGGCCGTCGGCGGCGCGGATCTCGGTCTTCACCGCGGCGAGCTTCAGCCCCTGGACCTGGAGCGCGCCGATTTCCACCCTGCCCTTCGCGTTCAGGCCCTTCAGTCCCGAGAGGTCGACCGGCGCATCGGCTTCCTTGTCCTTGGGAGCCGGCTTCGCCGGCTCGGCCTTCTTCTCCTCCTTCTTCTCCGAAGAGGCGAGATAGCGGTCGAGGTTCAGCTTGTCGATGTTGAGATCGAACTCGTACGCGGCGACCTTGGCGCGCGCCATCGCCGCCTTGCCCCTGATGGTCGACTCGTCGAGCTTGCCGGTGAAGTCGAGGGCCACCGACTCGGGCTTCAGCGCGTAGCGGCCGTTCAGCGCGAGCTTCGCGTCGAGCGGAGGCGTGTTGCGCTTCAGCGCGGTCGCGAAGTCGAGCTTGCCCTCGGCGTTCTCGGCGATGCGCCCGGTCTCGAGCTTGAGCTCGGAAAGGGCGATCTCCTGCCCGCTCGCCAAGTCGCGGTAGGAAAGCGCGGCGCGCTCGATCGTCACGCCGGCGATGTCGAATGCGACCGCTCCCCGTCCCGAGTCCGGGGCCTTTTTCTCCGCCTTGGCGGCGGGCTTTTCACCCGCCTGCTCGATCAGATCCTGGAAGTTGAAGCGGCCGTCCTTGTCCTTCACGATCTGCGCGCGCAGCCCGCTCAGGCGCACGCGGTCCACGATGACTGCGCCGCGCAGAAGCGGCAGCAGCGCGACCGAGGCGTGCGCCGACTCGAGCGACACGAACGGCTGGCTCGCCGCGCGCTCGGACAGGACCACGCCCGAGACCTTCGCCCCGAGGCTGGGATAAAAGGCCAGCTCGAGGGGTCCTTTGAGCTCCAGCGTGCGGCCGGTGCGCTCTTTCACAATGCGCTGGATGTCGTCCTTGTAGCGGTTGGGATCGAAGGTCATGGCGAAGATCGCCACCGCGGCGACCACGAGGGCCACCAGCCCGAGCACCAGGTACATCAGAATCTTTAATGCTTTCAAAGGACTAATCTCCGCCTGAATTTCGCAGGGCGCGCTTGAAATCCGTCGGCGCCGACCCAAGTTCGACCAGATGCAAGAAGAGACTGTTCAACCGCAAAAGGCTGAAAATCAGCTCTCGCCCTCGCTCGAAGAGCAGCTCGCCGAGGCGCGCGCCAAGCTCGCCGAGCAGCGCGACCAGATGCTTCGAGCGGCCGCGGAGGCCGACAATGCCCGCAAGCGGGCCCAGACCGAGGCCGCCAACGCCCAGAAGTATGCCCTCGAACGCTTCGCCAACGGGCTCCTCCCGGTGCTCGACGGCCTCGAGGCGGCGGTCAGGAGCGCCGACCTGAGCGGCGTCGAGCTCGTGCTGCGCCAGCTTGTCACCGCGCTCGACAAGGCGAACGTCCGGGAGATCAACCCGGCGCCTGGCGAGCGTTTCGACCCGTACCGGCACCAGGCGATGGCAGCTGTGGAAGCCAAGACAGAACCCAACACGGTCGTTTCCGTCATGCAGAAGGGCTACGGCCTCGCCGACCGCGTGCTGCGTCCGGCGCTCGTCACGGTCGCCAAGGCGGTTGAAAAACCCGCCGGAAACCCCATATCCGACACAGACTTGGATTAATCGGAGCGCATCGCAATGGCAAAAATCATCGGCATCGACCTCGGTACCACCAACTCCTGCGTCGCGATCATGGAGGGCGGCAAGCCCAAGGTGATCGAGAACGCCGAGGGCTCGCGCACCACCCCGTCGGTGGTCGCCTACACCGAGGACGGCGAGATCCTGGTCGGCGCACCGGCCAAGCGCCAGGCGGTCACCAACGCCAAGAACACCATCTACGCGGTCAAGCGCCTCATCGGCCGGCGCTTCGAAGATCCCGAGGTCCAGAAGGCCACCAAGGCCGTGCCCTACAAGATCGTGCGCGCCGACAACGGCGACGCCTGGATCGAGGTCCGCGGCAAGAAGATTTCGCCGCAGGAAGTCTCGGCGCAGATCCTGCGCAAGGTCAAGAAGGACGCGGAAGCGTATCTGGGCGAGGCCGTCACCGAAGCGGTGATCACGGTGCCCGCCTACTTCAACGACTCGCAGCGCCAGGCCACCAAGGACGCCGGCCGCATCGCGGGGCTGGACGTCAAGCGCATCATCAACGAGCCGACCGCGGCGGCGCTCGCCTTCGGCGAGGACAAGACCGCCAAGAAGGACATGAAGATCGCGGTGTACGACCTCGGCGGCGGGACCTTTGACATCTCCGCGATCGAGATCGCCGACGTCGAGGGCGAGAAGCAGTTCGAGGTGCTCGCCACCAACGGCGATACGTTCCTGGGGGGCGAAGACTTCGACCAGCGGCTGATCGACTACATCGTGGGCGAGTTCAAGAAGGAGCAGGGCGTCGACCTGTCGAAGGACGTGCTCGCGCTGCAACGGCTGAAGGAATCCGCCGAGAAGGCGAAGATCGAGCTCTCCTCGGTGCAGCAGACCGAGATCAACCTGCCCTATATCACCGCCGACCAGAGCGGCCCGAAGCACCTGACGATGAAAATCACCCGCGCGAAGCTCGAGGCGCTGGTGATGGATCTCATCGACAAGACGATCCCGCCGTGCCGCACGGCGATCAAGGACGCCGACGTCACGAGCGACAAGATCAGCGACGTGATCCTGGTGGGCGGCCAGACGCGCATGCCCAAGGTGCAGGAAAAGGTGAAGGAGTTCTTCGGCCGCGAGCCGAGGAAGGACGTCAACCCCGACGAGGCGGTGGCGGTGGGCGCCGCCATCCAGGCCGGCGTCTTGAAGGGCGACGTGAAGGATGTTCTTCTGCTGGACGTCACCCCCTTGTCCCTGGGCATCGAGACCCTGGGCGGGGTGATGACCAAGCTGATCCAGAAGAACACCACCATCCCGACCAAGGCGCAGCAGGTGTTCTCGACCGCCGAGGACAACCAGAACGCGGTGACCATCCACGTGCTGCAGGGCGAGCGCGACTTGGCCGCGGGGAACAAGTCGCTCGGCCAGTTCAACCTGACCGACATTCCGCCGGCGCCGCGCGGCCTGCCGCAGATCGAGGTCACCTTCGACATCGACGCCAACGGCATCCTGCACGTGACCGCCAAGGACAAGGCCACCGGCAAGGAGAACAAGATCAAGATCCAGGCGAGCTCAGGCCTCAACGAGGCCGAGATCCAGCGCATGGTGAAGGACGCCGAGGCGCACGCCGAGGACGACAAGAAGCAGCTCGAGCTCGTCAATGCCCGCAACCAGCTCGAGGCGATGGTGCACTCGGTGAAGAAGTCGCTCAAGGACTACGGCGACAAGCTCGACTCCGGCGAGAAGGAAAAGATCGAGGCCGCGGTGAAGGAAGCCGAGGGCGCGCTCAAGTCGGAGAACAAGCCCGAGATCGACGCAAGGCAGCAGGCGCTCGCCCAGGCGGCGCAGAAGCTCGGCGAGAAGATGTACGCCGCGGAGCAGGCCAAGCAGCAGCAGGCGCAGGGCCAGCCCGCGGGCGGGCCCGAGGAGGCGGGCGGGAAGCAGGGCAAGCAGGACGAGGGCAACGTGGTCGACGCCGAGTTCACCGAAGTCAAGGACAAGAAAGCGGGTTAAGCTTGGTGTGAAGCTAAGGCGGGCCGTTCCGGACCGGGACGGCCCGTTCGTTTGTCGGAAGAGAGATGGCGAAGCGCGACTACTACGAAGTGCTGGGCGTGAACCGGGACTGCTCCGAGGAGGACCTCAAGAAGTCCTACCGGCGGCTCGCCATGAAGTGGCACCCCGACCGCAACCCGGACAATCCGAAGGCCGAGGAGCACTTCAAGGAGGCGAAGGAAGCCTACGAGATGCTGTCCGACGCCAACAGGCGCGCGGCCTACGACCAGTTCGGCCACGCCGGCGTCGATTCGCAGGCCGGCACCGGCGGCATGGGCGGCTTCGGCGACATCTTCAGCGACATCTTCGGCGAGATCTTCGGCGGCCGCGGCGGCCGCTCCACCGTCTTTCGCGGCGCGGACCTGCGCTACAACCTGGAGATCTCGCTCGAGCAGGCGGCGCACGGCTTCGAGACGAAGATCCGCATCCCCGGCACCTCGGTATGCGACACCTGCCGCGGGAGCGGTGCCAAGCCCGGCACCCAGCCGACCACCTGCCCCACCTGCCGCGGCGCCGGGCAGGTGCGCGTATCGCAGGGGCCGTTCTCGATCGCGCAGACCTGCCCGCGCTGCCACGGCGCCGGCAGGATCATCCCCAACCCCTGCAGCGCGTGCGGCGGCAGCGGGCGCGTGAAGCACCAGAAGACGCTGTCGGTGAAGATCCCCGTGGGCGTCGACGAGGGCGACCGCGTGCGCCTGTCCGGCGAGGGCGAGCCCGGCGTGAACGGCGGCCCCGCCGGCGACCTGTACGTGCAGGTGCACATCAAGCCGCACCCGGTGTTCCAGCGCGACCACGACGACCTGCACTGCGAGATGCCGATCTCCATCAGCACCGCCGCGCTCGGCGGCGAGATCGAGATCCCGACGCTCGACGGCTCGGCGCGCATCCGCGTGCCGGCCGAGAGCCAGACCGGCAAGACGTTCCGCCTGCGCGGCAAGGGCATCAAGGGCGTGCGCAGCCAGCTCCCGGGCGACCTCTTCTGCCACCTCGTGGTGGAAACCCCGGTCAGCCTCACCGAGCGCCAGCGCCAGCTGCTGCG
>JBIOYV010000069.1:0-13309 GCA_044870335.1 Burkholderiales bacterium
CCCGATTTTTCAACCCAATAACGCTTCAGCGAGCTCGAGCACGTCGTCGGGCCAGTAGACCATCGGACGCGGACGCGGGTCGGCGGCCTCGGCGAGGGGACGGCAGGCGAGCACCCGGTAGATCCAGCGCGAAGGGAAGGCGCCGCGGCCGTGCTGCGCGCCGAGCAGCGCGCCGGCGATCGCCGTGTTGGTGTCGGTGTCGCCGCCGCAGCCGACCGTGGCGACGAGCGATTCCTCCACGCTCGCGCCGCTCGCGAGCCGATGGAACGCGTTCTGCAGCGAGACCAGCGCCCGACCCCGCGAGAAGTCGCCGGGAGCGGCGTTGCGCAGGATCGCCTCCTGCGCCGGCCCTGTGCAGTTCGCCGCCGCGGCCTTCACCATTTCCTTGCGGTCCGCGCCCGCCACGCCGGCGGCGAGCGCGGCGCAAAAGCCGGCGCAGGCTTCGACGCACACCGGGTTGGGATGCGTGAGGGCCGAGTCCTGGCGCGCCGCCGCGGCCGCGCGCGCCGGATCGCCCGCCGCCCAGACCCCGATCGGCGATACGCGCATGAGCGAGCCGTTCGACTCGCTCTCGGTGGTGTGCAGGCCGAGGAGCCCCCGCTCGGTGGTCTCGCCGATGTCGATCGGGCGGGTTTGCATCCACTCCCGGTAGGCGTCGAGGACCTTGTCGCGCTCGAAGCCGCGGTGGCGCAGGATCGAGCGCGCGAGGGTCAGCGCCATCTCGCTGTCGTCGGTGGGCTGTCCGGCGATGGTGTGGTACGGGCCGCCGCTCGCGAGCTCGCGCACGCCGCGCGGAAAGAGCCTCGCGATCTCGGCCGCGGTCTTGAATTCCACCTGCGAGCCCAGGCAGTCGCCGATGACCTGGCCGAGCAGCACGCCATGCGCGCGCTCGAGCCATGCCGATTTCCGCGGAAAGCCGAGCACGGTGCGCGGTTCGCGGCGCGGCTCCTGCTCGACGCGTTTCCAGTCGTACTTGGCGAGCTGGCGCGCAGCGTGAGGTGCGCCGGCGAAGACGCCGCTCACCCGCGCCACCGAGTTTCCCTGCAGCACCACCTCGCGCGCGTCGGCGTCGAGCACCACGCCGTTCGCCGCGGCGATGAGCGCCATGCCGGCCGCGATGTCGTACTCGTTGACCCCGTGCATCGATACGGTCGCGACGCCGTCGCCCGCGGCGATGCGCGCCATGCGATAGGCGATGCTGGGCATCGCGATGTAGCGCGCCGGCGCCACCGCGATCGACCAGGCTGCCGGCTTGAGCGCCGCCGAAGCGGTCGCCCAGACGAAGGCATCCTGGTAGAGCGACTGGCGCGACAGATCGTTCGCCACCGGGCGGCCGTTGCGCATGATCGATTGCGCGCCCTCGGCCCAGGCGATCGTGTCGTGGCCGCGGTCGGGCGACATTGGGCTGCAGACCACGCCGAGCACGGGTAGCGTGCCCTGCAGCAGCGCGACCGAGATCGCCGAGCCGCGGCGTCCCTGCATGAATTCGAAGGTGCCGTCGTGCGGATCGACGAGCCAGGTGAAGCCCGGCTTGCTGCCCGAGCTCATGCCGGTTTCCTCGCCGGCGAACGCCGCCGGCAGGATGGCCTGCAGGTGCTTGCGCAGCCGCTCCTCGATCTCGCGGTCCACTTCGCAATGGTGCTCGTGGCCGCGCGGTCCCGCCGGGCGGTGGAATTCCTCCACCAGGTGCTCGGCCTCCCGCTCCACGGCAGCCACGACCTTGTCTAACATGGGAGCTCACCGGCTAACATGGAGTCTCATCCTGTCTGAGGATTCCCATGGCCTCACTCGGCATCGAAGATCTCGTCGTCGGTCAGGGCGATACCGCCTCCGGCGGGCAGCGCGTCACGGTGCATTACACCGGCTGGCTGGACAATAACGGAAATAAAGGCGCGAAATTCGATTCGTCGCGCGATCGCAACGAACCGTTCACGTTTCCCCTCGGCCGCGGCCAGGTGATCAAGGGCTGGGACCAGGGCGTCGCCGGGATGAAGGTCGGCGGCAAGCGCAAGCTCACCATTCCGCCCGACCTCGGCTACGGCGCGCGCGGCGCCGGCGGCGTGATTCCGCCGAACGCCACGCTGGTGTTCGAAGTCGAGCTTCTCGGCGTGGAAAAATAGGGACAGACCCTATTTTCCGGAAATAGGGTCTGTCCCTATTTTTCCTCTGACCCCGATTTCCCGCGCAGCGCCTTGATGCGGCCGCGGCGCCGCTTCAGATCCAGCCGCCTGGTCTTGGACCCGAGCGTTGGGCGCGTCGGCCTGCGCTTCTTGGGCACATGGGCCGCCGCGGCGACGAGCGCGTTCAGGCGCGCGATCGCCTCGGCGCGGTTCATTTCCAGGCTGCGGTGCTGCTGCGACTTGATCACCACCACGCCGGTGCGCGTGATGCGCTGGTCGCCCAGGTTGAGCAGCCGCTCCTTCACCTCCTCGGGCAGCGACGAGGCGCGCACGTCGAAGCGCAGGTGCACGGCGTTCGAGACCTTGTTGACGTTCTGGCCGCCCGCGCCCTGCGCGCGCACCGCGACGATCTCGATCTCCCTCTCCGGCACGATCAGCATCGCGCCGTAGTGTAGGCAAAAAGAAAGCGGCCCGCAGGCCGCTTTCCCGGTTGGCGCCGGACTCAGTACTTGGGCGCTTTGTCCGCCGGGTTCTGATCGCGCCGGGCTTGCGTGTCGCCCGTCTCTTTGCTGGAGCCGGCGCTCGCTCCCGCAGGCGCCCTCGGGTCATTCGAGCTCGCGCTCGACGCCGCCGGTTGCGCACGCTGGTGCTGCGCGCATGAAACGGCCATCAGCCCCAAGACCACGGCGCAAAGTAACTTGTGCATCTCGCTTCCTCCGTCGGGTTGGTAGAACAACCCGCTAGCTGCAAGCCGCGTACCAGGCTGCCAGGTTTGCCCTAGAGGCTACAAACTTAGACGGTTGCGGCCTGCTTCCTTCGCGCGGTAGAGCGCCTCATCCGCCGCACGCAGGACCTCGGCGGGCGTGCGCAGCTCGCCGCCGGGCTCGGCGACGCCGATGGAGATCGTCACCGTGAGCGTCTGGAGCGGGGCCCGGTTGATCCGCAGGTTGACCGTGTCGTCCGGGTCCTTCGGGCGGTCGCCGCCGCGCACCGCCATCTTGTACTGCTCGATCGCGCCCCGCACGGCCTCGAGATGCGGCCGCGCCTGCGCGGCGTCGCGGTCGGGGAAGAGCACGCTGAACTCCTCGCCGCCGTAGCGGTAGGCGATGCCGCCGCCGGCCACCTTGGCAAGCCGCCCGGCGACGAGCTTCAGCACCTGGTCGCCGACCTGGTGGCCGTGGGCGTCGTTGAATTGCTTGAAGTGGTCGATGTCGATCATGGCGAGCGCGTAGCGCGGCCCGAGGCTCCTCAGGCGCTCGTGCAGCGCGCGCCGCCCGAGGAGCCCGGTGAGCTCGTCGCGGAACACGAGCTGATGCGATTCCTGCAAAAGCGCCACGAGCAGCATCGCCCCGGCCGCGGCCATGAACGCGCCGAACACCGGCGGCCGGCCGGCCCATTCGGCGGCGACGAAGAACGCGACCAGCGCGCCGGCGTGGGCGATCTGCATCGGCTTTCTTTCCGCATACGCGCGCCACAGGGCCGCGACCAAAGCGGCGGCGAACACGACCCGCCCCACGAGCGGGGTGGGCGGCGAGCGCAGCCACCAGGGGTCGAAGGAGATGGAGGTCCGCGAAAACCAGAACACCAGCACGACCTCGGCGGCGAGAACCGCGAGCCAGCGGTATGCCGCGCCGTAGCGCACGCCGCGCTCGGGGCCCGCGACGGCGACGAGGCAGTTGAGCGGCACCAGCACCACCGCCGCGGTGTACACCGCCTTGCCCGGAAACTGGTGCATCATCGCCCAGCCGAGGAGAAGCGATGCCGCGATGACGAAGCTGCGGCCGCGGTTGAACCACCAGGCGAGCCCCATCGCCGTGATGAGCACGGCATACGGGCCGGCGGTGCGAAGTCCCGAGAACTGCTGGGAAAGCGCCGGCCCGACGCTCACCGCCGCGAGCGTCACCGCGAAGATCAGGCCCACCGTCCAGTACGGCCGGGAGTAGTGCAGGAACTCGCGCAGCGCGCGAGAATCAGCCCTGAATCGCATGGAGCGCATGAATCCCGGCCCGAGGCGCGCCGCCGGCGCCGTGGTCTTCCGCCGCACGGAGCGCGGCGTGCGCCTGCTCGTGCTGCGCGCCTACAGGAACTGGGACTTCCCGAAAGGACTGATCGAGCCCGGCGAGAGCGAGCTCGACGCCGCCAGGCGCGAATGCGCCGAGGAAACCGGCCTCACCGACCTCGACTTTCCGTTCGGCGACGCGTACAAGGACACCGTCCCCTACGCCGGCGGCAAGGTCGCGCGCTATTTCATCGCCGAGACCGGGGAGACCGAGATCGAGCTGCCGGTCTCGCCCGAGCTCGGCCGGCCCGAGCACCACGAGTGGCGCTGGGTCGGCTACGACGAGGCGGAAGAGCTCCTGCCGCCGCGCCTTGGCATCGTGCTCGAGTGGGCGCGTAGAACGATTGGATAGGAATGGCGGGGGTGACCCGCATTTTTCCATCGTTCCGCCGGGCGGACCGTGCGGAATCCCACATTTTTATTCTTCCTCTTTGGCATCGCCGCCGAGCCGGTCTGGCCGGAACCCGACGTCGGCGAGCTTGCCGCGCTGCGCGCGCTTGCCCACGTGCTCGGCGAGCTGCTTCGCGTCCATCGTCTCGACCGCGCGCTTCTTGCGCCAGATCCCCGAGACGACGAGCGATCTTCCGTCGGTGGTAAGGACCGAGGCGAGCTTCTCGCCCTCCGGCACGGCGAGGAGCTGAACGCCGACGCCGCCGTTCGGCCGCTCGGGCACCTCGTCCAGCGGGAAGACCAGCAGCCTTGAATCCGAGGAAAGCGCCGCGACCATTTTGTGCTCGATCAATGCAGGACGCTGGGCGCGAGCGCCCTGGTCCACCTTCATGAAGTCCTTGCCCTGGCGCGTCTTGGTGACGAGGTCGCCGAGCTTGCAGATGAAGCCCAGCCCCGCCGAGCTGTGCATGAGCAGGCGCTGGGCCGGGTCGCCCGAGCGCATCCAGACGATGTCGTCGGAGGAGGAGTTGACGAGCGTGTTGACCGGAGCGCCGTCGCCGCGCCCGCTCGGGATCGCGGCCGCGTCGATGGTGAAGCTCTTGCCCGAGGCCGAGAGCACGATCACCTGGTCGGTGGTCTTGCACTCCAGCGTCTGCAGCAATGCGTCTCCATCCTTGAAGCTGAAGGAGCTCAAATCGAGCGCGTGGCCGGTGCGGGCGCGGATCCAGCCCTTCTGCGAGAGGATCACGGTGACCGGCTCCACCACCACCGTGCGCTCGACCTGCGAGCGCTCGGCCGCCTTGATGAGCGTGCGCCGCTCGTCGCCGTATTTTTTC
The DNA here is from genome assembly GCA_044870335.1 of Burkholderiales bacterium. Classification (GTDB taxonomy): domain Bacteria; phylum Pseudomonadota; class Gammaproteobacteria; order Burkholderiales; family SG8-39; genus SCGC-AG-212-J23. Next base: position 5,406 of record JBIOYV010000069.1, read on the forward strand.
GCGTCTTCATCCAGCTCGCGGACGACGAGCTTCTTGAGCTCCTTCTCGTCGCCGAGCAGGCCCTTGAGCTCCTTGCGCTCGGCCTTGAGCGCCTTTTCCTCCTCGGCGAGCTTGATGCCGTCGAGCTTGGTGAGCTGCCCCAGGCGCAGGTTGACGATGTCCTCCGCCTGCTTTTCGGAGAGTTTGTACTTGGATACGAGGTTGTCCTTCGCGTCGGCCTGATCCTCGCTCCCGCGGATCAGCTTGATGATCTGATCGATCTTGGCGTACGCCGCGAGGCGGCCCTGCACGATGTGCAGCCGCTCCTCGACCCGGTCGAGGCGGAACTGGGTGCGCCGCCGGAGCGTGGCAACGCGGAACTCGCCCCATTCCGAGAGGATGGTGACGATGCCCTTGGTCTCGGGCAGGCCATCGCGTCCGATCCAGGTCAGGTTGACCGCGTAGCGCGACTCCATGCTGGTGTGCACCAGCAGCGCGGCCATCATCTCCTCCGGGTTTTGCCTCGAGCTCCTCGGCTCGATCACCAGGCGCAGTTTGGCCTTGCGATCGCTCTCATCCCGGACCCCCTCGACCTGGTCGAGGATGAACTGCTTCATGCGCCGCTGCTCCTGCGTCACCTCCTTCTTGCCGAGGCCCGGCCTGGGGTTGGCGAGCGCCTCGATCTCCTCGGTGACCTGCTTCACCGAGACGCCGTGCGGCAGCTCGCTCACCACGATGCGCCACTGGCCGCGCGCCAGCGGCTCCACCTGCCATTTGCATCTGATCAGCAAGGAGCCGCGACCGCTTTCGTACGCCTGCTTGATCTCTTCCGCAGGCGAGATCACCTGGCCGCCGCCGGGGAAGTCGGGGCCGGGCAGGTGCTCGAGCACGTCCTCGAGCTTCGCGCGCGGATGCTTGATGACGTGCGCCGCCGCGGCGGCCACTTCCTTCAGGTTGTGCGACGGGATCCGGGTCGAGAAGCCGACCGGGATTCCAAAGCTCCCGTTCAGGAGCCCGAACGGCAGGCGTGCCGGCAGCAACACGGGTTCATTGAACTTCCCGTCATAATTCCGCACAAAATCGACGGTCCCCTCCCCTATTTCGGCGAGCAGGAGTTCGGCAAATCGGGAAAGCCGCGCTTCGGTGTACCGGTAGGCGGCGGGGGCGTCCCCGTCGCGCGAGCCGAAATTGCCCTGGCCGTCGATCAGCGGATAGCGCATCGAGAACGGCTGCGCGAGGTGCACCAGCGCCTCGTAGGTCGAGGTGTCGCCGTGCGGGTGGTACTTGCCGAGCACCTCGCCGACGTAGCGCGCGCACTTGGAGAACGACTGCGCGCCGCCGGGCGTATCGCCCATCGCGTAGAGGATCCTGCGCTGGACCGGCTTCAGGCCGTCGGCGATCTCGGGCAGCGCGCGCGCCTTGACCGTCGAGACCGCGTAGCCGAGGTAGGCCTGCGAGGCATGGGTCTCGATCGGGGCGGCGTCGTCGCCGTTCTCGGGGGTGAAGAGATCGGGCGTTCTGTCATCCATGGTGGTGCCTCACATCAAAACAGGGACAGACCACGTTCTTCTGCTTTAGCTCTGGAAAAGATCCGGCTGCGTATCTGCATTGAAGACTGCGAGCTCGACCGCGGCCTTGGCCTTGTCGAGCTCGTCGGTGAAGCCTGCGCGGCCGCCGGCTTCCCAGTGGTATTTGCCTTTCGGCTCGGCGAGCAAGGTCACCTTTCCCAGCTTGGTCTTGCCCAGCCAGTAGGCGTGCCCTTTATAGGCACGCTCCCAGAATGGCTTCGCTTTCTTCTTCTTTGTCGCCATGAATCCCCCCGCTGTTGAGGAAAACGTGGTCTGTCCCTGTTTAGGGTTCATACGTCGGCTTCGACGCTCTTCCAGTGCTCCCGCATCCAGTTGCGCCGCCCCTCGGCCTCGCTCGAGTCCATGAGGAGCTCGAAGGTCTTGCGCGCTTCCTTGATCTGCTTGGCGTCGAGCTGCATGCGCACCAGGCGGCGGGTGTCCGGATTCATCGTCGTCTCCCAGAGCTGCTCCGGGCTCATCTCGCCCAGGCCCTTGAAGCGCGAGATCTCCCAGCTGCCGTCCTTCACCTTTTCCTTTTTCAATTGACTCAGCATTTCCTCCAATTCGTCGTCGTCGAGGCAGTAGAGGCGCCGCGCGGGCTTGCCCTTGCCCTGGCCGGGCACCTCGACCTTGTAGAGCGGCGGCATGGCGACGTAGAGGTGGCCGCGCTCGACGAGCTTCGGCGCGTGCATGAAGAAGAAGGTGAGGAGCAGGGCCTGGATATGGCCGCCGTCGACGTCGGCGTCGGTCATCACCACGACTTTCCCGTAACGAATCGAATCCAGATCGGGGTTGTCGTCGGCGCCGTGAGGATCGACGCCGATCGCGGTGGCGATCGCCTGGAGCTCCTTGTTCGCGAGCACCGTGCGGCTGTCCTTCGACATCGTGTTCAGCACCTTGCCGCGCAGCGGCAGCACGGCCTGGGTCTCCTTGTCGCGCGCCTCCTTCGCGGACCCCCCGGCCGAATCGCCCTCGACCAGGAAGAGCTCATTGCGCGTCACGTCGCCCGAGGCGCAGTCGACCAGCTTGCCCGGCAGCGTCGCGATGCCGCTCGATTTCTTGCGCTCGACCTTCTTGCCCTTGGACAGGCGCGCCATCGCCTGCTCGATCGCGAGCTCGACGATCTTCCTGCCGTCCTCGGCGTGCTCGTTCAGCCACAGCTCGAAGGCGTCGCGCACGCACATCTCGAGCAGCTTCGCGGCGTGGCGCGTGGTGAGCTTCTCCTTGGTCTGGCCGTGGAACTGCACCCTCACGATGCGCGCCGAGAGCGTGAAGCAGGCGCGCTGCCAGAGGTCGTCCGGGATGAGCTTCACGCCCTTGGGCGCAAGGCCGCGGGTGTCCATGAACGCCGCCAGCGCCTCGAACACGCCCGAGCGGAAGCCCGCCTCGTGCGTGCCGCCGGAGCGCGTCGGGATCAGGTTGACGTGGCTGTCGGCGAACACGTCGCCCTCGGCGGTCCAGCCGATCGCCCACGAGGCGCCCTCGCCCGGCTCGACCTCGGCAATGTTGCTTTCCTTGAAGAATCTTTCCCCCGTGAAGAGCGGCGCGATGAGCGGCCGGCCGTCGAGCATCATCTCGAAGTACTGCTCCATGCCGCGGTCGTATTTCCACGTTCTGGAGTCTTTGCCTTCAATATTCAATATTGTCGTGAGGCCCGGCAGCAGATAGGCCTTGGAGCGCACCAGGTGCTCGAGCTCGGCGAGCGGGATGCTGGGCGAGTCGAAGTACTTGGGATCGGGCCACAGGCGCACCACCGTTCCGGTGCGCTTCTCCTTGCTCTTCTCGCTCTTCAGCTTCTGGCTGAGCTCGCCGCCTTCGAACGCGATGAAGTGCTTCTCGTTGCCCTTGTAGACGGTGACCTCGCAGCGCCTGGAGAGCGCGTTGGACACCGACACGCCGACGCCGTGCAGGCCGCCGGAGATGTGGTACACGCCGTCGCCCGAGCGCGAGAACTTGCCGCCGGCGTGCAGCATGGTGAAGGCGACTTCCACCGCGGGCTTCTTCTCCACCGGGTGGATGTCGACCGGGATGCCGCGGCCCTCGTCCTCGACTTCCACCGACTGGTCCTTGCGCACCGTGACGGTGATCTTCCGGCCGAAGCCGGCGAGCGCCTCGTCGACCGCGTTGTCGATCGCCTCCTGCACGATGTGCAGGGGATGGATGGTGTGCGTGTACATGCCCGGCATGCGGCGCACGGGCTCGAGCCCCTTCAGCGCCTGGATCGCCGATGCGTCGTAGACCTGCTGTTTGGCCATTCAGCCCTGCCTTGCTTCGCGTTGTGCCAGATGGAGATCGAAGTCCGCCTGCAGCGCCATCCAGAAGCGCGCCGAGTTGCCGAAGCGCTTGGCGAGGCGCAGCGCCGTGTCGGCGCTGATGCCGCGCTTGCCGAGGATGATCTCGTTGATCCGGCGCGGCGGCACGCCGAGCTCGCGCGCGAGCGCGTTCTGGGAAATGCCTTTGGGCTTCAGGAACTGCTCGAAGAGGATCCTGCCAGGATGCTGTTTTTTCATCTTATGACGGATTCCGTTATATAACGGAATCCGTCATAGCGCAACTTAGGAAAATCGGGGTCAGAGCCCTATTTCCTTCAGCTTCGCATCCCGGAAATCGGGCTCTGACCCCGATTTTGAGTTTCACAGCGCAACTATCAGCGATGCGCCTCGCTGAAAAGCCGGATGCTCTCGTCGATCGACGCGGCGAGCGGCGCCTCTTCCCAGATCTGCAGCAGCCGCTTCTGCATCCTGAGCGCGTCAGCATCGTTTTTCACCAGAGAATGAACCAGAGCATCGACCGCGTCGTTGCCGCCCACCTGTTCGATCAAGCCCCACTCGAGCGCCCGGCGCGCGTCGATCGCCTCGCCGGTGAGCACGAGCCAGGCGGCGCGGCCCGAGCCCATGAGGCGCGGCAGCAGCGCCGCTTCGACCACCGACGGGATGCCCAGGCGCACTTCCGGCATCGAAAAGCGCGTGCCCTCGGCGGCGATGCGCAGGTCGCACGCGGCGGCGATCTCGAGCCCCGCGCCGATCACCGCGCCGTGCAGCCGCGCGACGACCGGGACCGGGAGCTTGCGCAGCGCCGCGCAGACATCGTGGATCCTCTGAACGAAAGCGCCGGCGTTTGCAGCGTTCAGCGCGGAGAGCTCCTGGACGTCGGCGCCGCCGCAGAACGCCTTGCCGCGGCCGCCCAGGACCACCACGCGAAGGTTCGGATCTGCTTCCAGCCCCTTGACGGTTTGAACGAGGGAATCAAGGGCCGCCGAGTGAAGCGCATTGACCTTCTCGGGACGGTTGAGGAAGATGCGGGTCACCCCGCCTTCGGATTCCACGTCGACCATATGCCGAGTTTATCCGCCGCGAGCCGCGAAGCGCTCAAGAGCGTCTCCACCGCCACGCTCACCACCGTGCTTTTCAAGCGCGGGCTGCGCAACGTCTTCATCCAGGGCGTGTTCCTCCTGAACCGGTCGGCGCCGCGGATGGTGGGCGAAGCCTATACGCTGCGCTACATCCCGGCACGCGAGGATCTCGACCAGCTCGGCGCCTTCGATGGGCGCGGCCATCCGCAGCGCGAGGCGATCGAGGCCTGCCCGCCCGGGCAGGTCCTGGTGATGGACGCGCGGCGCGACGCTTCCGCCGCCACCGGCGGCGACATCCTCATGACGCGGCTCATGGTGCGCGGCGTCGCCGGCGTGGTCACCGACGGGGGGCTGCGCGACTCGCAGACCATCGACAAGCTGCCGTGGCCGGCGTACTGCGGCGCGCGCTCGGCGCCGCTCAACCTCGTGCGCCACCACGCGGTCGAGAGCCAGGTGCCGATCGGCTGCGGCGGCGTCGCGGTCTACCCGGGCGACGTGGCGGTCGGCGACGAGGAGGGCGTCGTCGTCATCCCGGCGAAGATCGCCGAGGAAGTCGCCGCCGAGGCCGCGGCGCAGAACGAGTTCGAGGAATGGGTCGAGGCGCGAGTGAAGGAGGGCCGCAGCATCTTCGGCCTGTATCCGCCGAGCGCCGAGACCAAGGCGGAGTACGAGGCCTGGAAAAAGAATCGGTAATTGTCCGTTATCATACAAGTCACCCTAGAGGAGGAGTCAGGCTCATGCTGAGAAAGCTTTTCGCCGCCGTTGCGCTCGCGGGCTTTGCATCCGTGGCGACGGCGCAGGAAACCCTGGTGGTCTACTGGACGAAGGGGTTCTACCCGCAGGAAGACAAAGCGCTCGACGACATGGTCGCCAAGTTCGAGAAGAAGACTGGCGTCAAGGTCGAGCTGTCGCGCTACTCGCCGCAGGAATCGGTGCCGAAGGCGGTGGCGGCGCTCGACTCGGGCACGCCGCCCGACGTCGCGTACGGCGACGTGTTCGATTTCCAGGTGGCGGGCAAGTGGGCGGCCGAAGGCCGGCTCGAAGACCTGTCCGACATCCTCACGCCGATGAAGGCGAGCTTCCTGCCGGTGACGCTCGAGACGGTCTATCTGCTGAACGAGAAGACCGGCAAGCGCGCCTATTACGCCTTCCCGATGAAGCGCCAGACCATGCACATCCAGTACTGGAAGGACATGCTGGCCGAGGCGGGCTTGAAGGAAAGCGACATCCCGAAGACCTGGAACGCGTACTGGGACTTCTGGTGCGGCAAGGCGCAGGCGGGCTACCGCAAGGCCTCGGGCAAGCGCATCTTCTCGGTCGGCGCGCCGATGGGCGTGGATTCGAGCGACTCGTTCTACTCGTTCCTCACCTACATGGACGCGCACAATGTCAAGGTGGTGGACGACAACGGCAAGCTGACGGTCGACCGGCCCGAGGTGAAGAAAGGCCTGGTCGCCACCGTCGCCGACTACGCGAGCACGGTCGGCAAGGGCTGCACGCCGCCCACCGCCGTCACCTGGAAGGACCCGGACAACAACGTCGCCTTCCACAACAAGCAGATCATGATGACGCACAACGCGACCATCTCGATCGCGGCCAAGTGGCTGGATGACGCCAACAACGAAAAGCTCAAGCCCGAAGAGCGCGCGCGGGCGAAGAAGAACTACGAGGAGCTGATCGCCACCGGCGCCTTCCCCGCCAAGCCCGACGGCAAGCCGATGCAGTACCGCTCGGCGGTCAAGGTCGGCGTCATCTTCGCCACCGCCAAGAACAAGAAGCGCGCCAAGGAGTTCGTCCAGTTCGCGATGCAGGACGAGAACCTGATCCCGTACGTCGAGGGCGCGCTCGGGCGCTGGTACCCGGTGACGAAATCGGGCGCCTCGCGCAAGTTCTGGACCGAGGACCCGCACCGCAAGATCGTGCACGAGCAGTTCTCCGCCGGCACGGTGCCGTTCGAGTTCACGAAGAACTGGAAGTTCACCATCCTCAATAACGAGAACGTGTGGGCGAAAGCGGTCAACCGCGTGGTGGTCGACAAGTGGACACCGGAGAAGGCGGTCGACGAGATGGTCGCGAGGATCAAGCAGGTCGCCGGTTAGCGTTATTGCAGGAGCTATGACAAAACGGGTCTCTTAGCGGGCCCGTTTTATTTTCATGGCCGCGATCGCGATCCCCCACCCGCCCGTAGCGCCGAGGCGCGGACTTTCCACCTGGCAGACGTGGGGCATCATCCTGCTCGCCCCCTACGTCCTGGTCTTCCTGGTGTTCGTGCTCTACCCGGTCACATACGGCTTGTGGCTCGCGCGTAACCCGGAGAGCTACCGCACGCTGTTCGAGGACCCGGTCTTTTTCACCTCGGTCCTGAACACGATTTTCTTTCTGCTGGTCGCGGTCAATCTCAAATTCGTCCTGGCGCTGTATCTCTCGGGCTTCTTCGTGCACGAGCGGCGCTGGATCCGCTGGCTGTCGGTGATCTTCATCATCCCCTGGGCGGTGCCGGCGATCCCGACCATCTTCTCGATCCGCTTCATGCTCAATCCCGAGTGGGGCGTGGTCAACTCGCTGCTGTTCCGCTGGTTCCAGATCGACGGCCCGAACTGGCTCACCGACCCGAAGATCGCGATGGCGATGGCGATGCTGGTGCACATCTGGAAGGCGCTGCCGTTCTGGACGCTGATCCTCATGGCGGGAAGGCTCGCGATTCCGAAGGAGCTCTATGAAGCCGCCAGCGTCGACGGCGCGAGCGCCTGGCAGAAATTCAGGTACGTGACCTGGCCGTCGATCCGCACGCTCTACATCACTTCGACGCTGCTCAGCCTGATCTGGACGCTGGGTGACTTCAACAGCGTGTATCTGCTGACGGGCGGCCAGCCGGCCGACAAGACGCACGTACTCGCCACGCTTGGCATCCGCTACATCCGGCTCGACCAGCTCGACCATGCGATGGCGACGATCGTGGTGGCGCTGCCGTTCGTGCTGCCGCTGGTCTACTTCATGATGAAGCG
>JBIOYV010000070.1:0-79041 GCA_044870335.1 Burkholderiales bacterium
ACGCGTCGCGACGGACGGAGGGCGATCGTGTCGGTGCGCGACAACGGCATCGGTATCCGGCCGGAGATGCTGGAGGCGGTGTTCACGCCGTTCGCGCAGGACGACAGGACCCTCGCGCGCTCGGCCGGCGGGCTCGGAATCGGCCTGTCCATCGCTCGCGCGGTCGCCGAGCTGCACGGCGGATCGCTGACCGCGCGCAGCGACGGGTTGAACAAGGGTGCCGTCTTCGAGGCGGCCATTCCGCTCGCGACGCTGCCCGCGGCAGCGGCGGCGCGCACCCAATCCGCGCCGGCGAGCCCCGAGCGCCGCCGGCGCATCCTGCTGGTGGAGGACAACGCCGATATCCGCGAGTCGCTGCGCATGGTGCTCGACCTCTGGGGCCACGAGGTCATGCTGGCCGCGACCGGAGACGAAGGACTGGCGATGGCCCTGCGGGAAAGGCCCGACGTCGCGCTGATCGACATCGGCCTGCCCGGAATGAGCGGCTACGAAGTGGCGCTCGAAATCCGGGCCCGCAGCCGGCAACGGCCGCTCGAGACGCGAATGATCGCCATGACCGGCTATGGCCAGCCCGCGGACCGCGAGCGGGCGGTGAGCGCCGGTTTCGACGCCCATCTCCTGAAACCCGTCGATCATGCCATCCTGAAGAGCCTGGTGAGCGGTCAGTCATAGCTCTGCGAGCCGCCGCTTGAGGAAGCGCCGCTCGGGCTCCTGCCGGGCGAGGGCGAGCGCGCGCTCGTAGGAGGCGCGCGCGTCTGCGTTGCGCCCCAGCCGGCGGCAGAGGTCGGCGCGCGCCGCATGGGCCAGGTGGTAGTCGTGCAGTTCGCCTTTGCCCAGGATCTCTTCAAGAACCGGGAGCGCAGCCGCAGGGCCATCGCGCATGGCGAGCGCCACGGCGCGGTTCAGGGCGACCACCGGCGAAGGATCGAGTCTGGCGAGCACGTCGTAGAGCGCCACGATCTGCGGCCAGTCGGTCGAGGCGGCGTCGGGCGCCTCGGCGTGCACCGCCGAGATCGCCGCCTGCAGGCTGTAGGGCCCGAAGCGCCGCGAGGAGAGCGCTTTCTCGACCAGCGCGACACCGTCGGCGATCAGCTTGCGGTCCCATTTCGCTCGATCCTGGTCCTCCAGCAGGATCAGATCGCCGCCAGGCGTGGTGCGCGCACCGCGCCGCGATTCGTGCAGCAGCATCAGCGCGAGCAGGCCGATGGCCTCCGGCTCCGGCAGCAGTCCGACGAGAAGCCGCGCGAGGCGCACGGCCTCCGCCGAGAGGTCGGCACGCGTCGCCGATTCGCCGGACGAGGCGGAATAGCCCTCGTTGAACACCAGGTAGATCACGCGCAGGACCGCCTCGAGGCGCTCCCCGAGCTCGGCGGGGCCGGGCACCTCGTACGGAATGCGGGCGTCACGGATCTTGGTCTTCGCGCGCACGATGCGCTGCGCGAGCGTCGGCGCCGGCGCGAGAAAAGCGTGCGCGATCTCCTCGGTCTTGAGTCCGCAGACTTCGCGCAGCGTGAGCGCCACCTGCGCGTCGGGCGAAAGCGCCGGGTGGCAGCAGGTGAAGATGAGGCGCAGGCGATCGTCTTCGATTTCGTTGACGTCTTTTTCCTCTATTGGAATGGTCTCGGCGTGCTCCTCTCCCAGAGGATCGAACCGGGCGCGGCGGCGGATCGCGTCGATCGCCTTGAAGCGCCCGGCCGACACCAGCCAGGCGCGCGGGTTGTCCGGTACCCCGTCGCGCGGCCACTGCTCGAGCGCCGCGCGGAAGGCTTCGTGCAGCGCCTCCTCGGCGAGGTCGAAATCGCCGAGCAGCCGCACCAGCGTCGCGAACACGCGGCGCGATTCCGCGCGATAGACCGCTTCGATCTTTTCGTTCATGGCCAGAAATCAGGGACGGACCCTATTTTCGCGCAGCGGGGAACGGTTCTTGCGGCTCAGGCGACCGACCCTAGCAAGGAGAGCTCCATGCTGCAGGAATCGCCGATGTATGCGTATATCCCCGCCAGGGACATGGCACGGGCGCGCAAGTTCTACGAGGAGAAGCTGGGTCTGAAGCCCAAGAGCGAGAACGCCGGCGGCGTTACCTACCAGTTCGGGAAGGACACGGCCTGCTTCCTGTACGCGACCCCGCACGCGGGAACCTCGAAAGCGAGCCAGGCGTTCTGGCAGGTCGAGGATGTCGAGCGCGAGGTGCGCGAGCTCAAGGCGCGCGGGGTCGAGTTCGACGAGTACGTCATGCCGGGCATGAAGACCGAGAACGGCATCGCTACCGGCGGCGGCGCCAGGGCGGCCTGGTTCAGGGATAGCGAAGGCAACATCCTCGCCCTGGTGCAGCCGCTCTGAGCCGCAATCCCGAAGCTTCGGCCTAGCGCTTCAGCCCGGCGTCCTGGTCGTCCTGGATCCCGACGACGCGATCGCGGTGGAGGATGAGGCGGACCATGGGGCCGATCTCGTCCCAGAGTGCCCGGACGATGAGATACAAAAGGACGACGGCCGCGGCGGCGAGCGCCGCGGTGACCAGCAAAGAAAGGAACCCGCCTTTCGCCATCTCCCTCCCCCCGAAAAAAGATGCGGCGTGGTGGGGCGAGTCTCCCCTCGGTTCTCCGGGGCGTCAATAGTGCGAAATCGCTTTGCGGGCCCCTTCAGGGCGAATAGATCCAGAAATCGGCGGTGAGGAGCGCCCTGGGCGCCCCGAGCTCGCCCGGGACCTGGACGCAGACGAAGGGGTGGGGCTCATCGTCCTGGCGGCGCGACCAGGCGAGCTGCACCCCGGGAAAGGCCTGCGCGTCCGTCATGAACCACTGGGCACGCACGATCCTGCCCCCGTCCGTGCACAGGCGCTCGGCATGCGAAAGCACCGCGGCGGCCTGCGCCTGGGCGGGATGGCCCAGCGCGTCGAGGCTCGAGTGGCCCGGAACGCGCCCGTCGGCGCCGAGCGGCATGAGCCCCGAGCAGAACACGAGCTCGCCGGCGCGGACATGCGCGCCGTAGCTCGAGAGCGCCGGCAGGTCCGGCTTGAGCACTTCCTTCCGGCGTTTGGCGCCGTCGCGCAGGGCGAGGAGGTTGATCTCGACGATGCCGTCGACAAAGCCAAAGCCCCGCGCCGGCACCGCCGTGAGGGCGCAGGGGTGCGGCACGAGCTCGCGCCACACGTCGAGCGCATCCGGAATGTCGGCCGCGCCCGGCACGTAGATCTGTGCTTTGAGGACGTTCTGCCACGAGGAGTCGCCCGCCTTGAGCGCCGGCTCGAGCCGCTTCCTGACGATGAACTCGGTCTGACGGCGCACGGCGTTCGGGCCGCCCCAATTGCGCTCCTTGGGCAGCCGCACGGCTGCGTCGAGCGCGTTCTCATCGCTCGCCATCTGCCCGGCGACGAACACGAAGTCGTTGCAGGTGATCGCCGGCACGAAGAACGAGCCGACCGGGACCGGCACCTCCTTCGGATAGAGCTTGCCGATCTCGTAATCCTTGCCCGGGACCGCCGCGATCATCGACATCGAGATGTGCGAGTCGCGCTTGAACAGGCGCTCCATCAGCACCGAGGTGGACGGGGGGATGTAGTCGCCGAATTCGCCGTGGCGCGCGAGCTGATAGGCGCGCACCGCCTCGAACACCGGGTAGTACTGGTCGACGCGCACGCTGTGGCGGAAGTCGGAGCCGAACTCGGCGAGGGTGTTCCGCATGCGCTTCAGGATGAACTCGGCCTCGCGCCGCAGGCGCGGGGCGCCGAAGGAAGGAAAGCCCTCCGGGCCTTCCACTTCCGGCGCCGGGCCGGCCGCGAAATCGAACGCTTCGTGGCCGGTGAGGAAGAGCCAGGCTCCGGCTTTCACCGCGTACGCATAGGGTACGGCGCCGCCTGCAAGCCCTTCGACCGAGCGGATTTCGATATTCGCCATGGCGCGCGTCCTCGCTTTCGCCGATAGTACGATAGGAACAAAGGGGAAGACCTCGGTGCTCGCGGTGCGAAACGTCAGCAAGGTTTTCGGCACGGACGCGCAGCGCTACGTCGCGCTCGACGGCATCGATCTCGAGGTGCGTTCCGGCGAGCTCGTGTGCCTGCTCGGCCCATCGGGCTGCGGCAAGTCCACCCTGCTCAACATCCTTGCCGGATTCGACCGTCCGAGCGGCGGCGCGGTCGACTTCGAAGGCGCGCCGGTGCGCGGCGCGGGCAAGGACCGCGTCATGTTCTTCCAGGACGCCGGCGCGGCGCTGCTGCCCTGGCTCTCGGCCGAGGAGAACGTGCGCTTCGCGCTGCGGGTGCGCAAGCTGCCAAAGGCCGAGTGGCCGGCGATCATCGACAGGTACCTCGCGATGGTCGGCCTCGCCGAGCACCGCCACAAGTTCCCGGCGCAGCTCTCCGGCGGCATGCGCCAGCGCCTTCAGATCGCGCGCGCGCTCGCGGTCGAGCCGAAGGTCCTGCTGATGGACGAGCCCTTCGGCGCGCTCGACGCGCTCACGCGCCGCAGGATGCACGGTTTTCTCCTCGACATCTGGCAGCGCACCGGCAAGACCATCGTGTTCGTCACGCACGACCTCGGCGAGGCCGTGACGCTGGCCGACCGCATCTGCGTCATGTCGCTCGGACCGGGCTCGCGCATCACCGAGGTGATCGACGTCGGCCTGCCGCGGCCGCGCGACCTGGCGGATCCGAGCGCGGCGCGGCTCTTCAAGCGGGTCGAGAGTCTGCTCGCATGACGTGGCGAGGCTCGGTTCACTTCGCCGGCTCGATCCTGGTCGCCTTCGGGGTGTGGCAGTTCCTTTCGACCGTCGTGTTCAACCCTTTCCTGATTCCGCCGCCGCTCGTGGTGCTGAAGACGCTGGTGCCGATGGCGCAGAACGGCGAGATCTTCCGCCATGTGGCGATCAGCCTGGCGCGCGTGGGCGTGGGGTTCGTCACGGGCTGCGCCGCTGCGATCCTTCTCGGCGTGGTCCTGGGGCGAATCAGAATCGTCAACGACCTGCTCGATCCCGTGATCGAGCTGCTGCGCTACCTCTCGCCGACCGCGATGATCCCGATCGCGGTGATCTGGTTCGGCATCGGCGAGACCTCGAAGTACTTCCTCATCTTCTGGGGCACGTTCTTCATCGTGCTCATCAACACTACCGCCGGGGTGATGCGCGCGCCGGTGATCCGCCAGCGCGCGGCGCAGTGCCTCGGCGCGAGCGAGCTGCAGATCTTCCTGCTGGTGGTGATTCCTTCCGCCGCGCCGTACATCGTGACCGGTATGCGTATCGCGATGGCGTCGTCGTTCATGAGCATCATCCCGGCGGAGATCCTGGCGGCCGACTCGGGCATCGGCTTCCTCCTGCAGCAGTCCTCGATCCTGCTGCAGACCAACCGCATCTTCGTCGCGCTGCTCACCATCTGCGTGCTGGGGTTCATCTTCGACCGCCTGTTCCGGATCGCGGTCGACCGCATGCTTTCGCGCTACATGTCCTATATCGCCTTGACCTAGGAGACGCCATGAAAGCAGTTGTCAAACAGCTCGGAACAATTCTGGCGCTGTTGCTTTTCACGGTTGGGCCGGCAGATGCTCAATCGCTCAAGAAGCTCGTGCTCTTCGGCCAGCCCTCGGTAAACAACGACGCGATCTGGATGGCGCTCGAGTACGGCCACTTCAAGGAGCAGGGCCTCGAGGTCGATTACCGCGTGTTCCCCTCGGGCACCACCGCGTTCCAGACCTTCCGCACCGGCCAGGGCGACGTCGTGATGACCGGCGACCTGCCGAGTGTGCAGTACTTCTTCAACAATCCCGGCCAATACCAGACCTTCGCCGCGATCGAGCGCGACGCGAAGGGCTACGTAGTCATCGCACGCAAGGAGATCAAGTCGCCGAAGGACCTTGTCGGCAAGAACGTGGCCACGCGGGTGGGGTCGACCGGCTCGTGGTTCATCTCGGAGTATCTGGCGAAGAACGGCGTCGATCCGAAGAGCGTGCCGGTGAAGAACCTGGACACGCAGTTGCTGCCGGCGGCGCTGTGTAACGGCGACATCTCGGCGTTCTTCATCTGGCAGCCGATCGGCTCGCGCACGCTCGAGATCTGTCCGGCGAACGCCTGGCAGATGAGCGACGCCTCGGGCTACATCCAGGGCTACCTCGTGGCGGGGGCGCGGCCCGAGTTTCTCAACTCGGCCGACGGGGCGGACAGGGTCCAGCGGTTCCTGCGCGCGATCCTCAAGGGGCGCGCCAAGGCCGAGAGCGACTTCAAGGCGGTGGCGGCCTACGCGGCGAAAACCTACAGCCTTTCGGAGAAGGCGACACGCGATCAGTGGGAGACCAACACGCGGCCGATTGCGCTCGACCGCGTCTACTACCAGGACTTCTGCAGCCTCTCGAAGTGGGCGCAGGGCGCCGGGCTCACCACCCACCCGGTGGACTTCGCGAAGCTCACCTGGCCGAACGCGCTGCGCGCGATCGACCCGAAGCTCGCCGAAGCGCCGCCGGCGCCTTGCTGAGCTAGCGCTCGCGCGGCGGCCACTCGGAGACGAAGCCGTCGCGGTTCGGCATCTTCACCTGCGGCAGGCTCTGCGCGTTCATCACCGCGTCCTCGCCGATGATTCCGTTCAGCGCGAGCACGTACGCGGTCACCGCGTAGACCTCGTCGCTGGTGAGAGAGAGCGGGTTGGTGATCGGCATGGCGCGGCGCACATAGTCGAAGAGCGTGGTCGCGTACGGCCAGTAGCTGCCGACGGTGCGCACCGGCGTTTTGCCCGCGAGCGTGCCGACCCCGCCGGCGAGCGCGTCGGCCGGCTTGCCGGCGCCTTTGGCGCCGTGGCAGGCGACGCACTTCTGCTCGTAGACCTGCGCACCTTGGCGCGCCGTGCCGCCTCCCGCCGGCAGGCCGGCGCCGCTCGGCGGGATGCTGATGTCCCAGCGCGCGATCTCGGCGGGGCCCACCGGATTGCCGAGCGCAGGCGGCTTGCTGCCGGTCGCTTGAGGCCCGACGGCGCACGACGAAAAAGCCAGCATGGAAAGCGCGGCGGCGAGGTTACGCGTAAACATTGGTCACCTTCCCATCGGTGCCGACCGCCCAGCTCACGATCGCATTGTTGTGATAACGCATGTCGGGCGCATAGCGCGCCGCCCACTCCTTGCGTGACGGCTGCACGCGCCCCTTCTCGTCGTCGGCGCGGCTCTGCAGAACCGCAGGCTTGCCGGACCACGCCCAAGGCAGGCGGAAACGCGCGAACGCCTTCGGCCGCTCTTCGCCGAGAAGCGTCGCCGGCGTCCAGGTCGCGCCGCCGTCGGTCGAGACCTCGACCTGGCGGATGCGCCCCGCGCCGCTCCATGCGAGGCCGGTGATCTCGTAGAGGCCGGGGCGCGGCAGCGTCATGGTCGAAGAGGGGCGCGTGATCACCGACTTCACGCCCATCTCGAAGGTGAACTGCAGCGAACGCCCGTCGGGCAGCGGATCGGTGTACTTCGAGGTCTCGTCCTTGGTATGGGTCGGACCTTCGGTCGCCTTGATGCGCCGCAGCCACTTCACGTTCATGTTGCCTTCCCAGCCCGGCAGCAGCAGGCGCACCGGGTAGCCCTGCTCGGGACGCAGCCGCTCGCCGTTCTGGTAGAGCGCGAGCAGCGCGTCGTCGAATGCCTTCTCGATCGGGATGCTGCGGCTCATGTGCGCCGAATCGGCGCCTTCGGCCAGCAGCCATTTAGCGGAGGCATCGAGGCCGGCTTCCTCGAGCAGCACACGCAGCGGGACGCCGGTCCACTCGCTGCACGCCATGTTGCCGTGGATCGCACCCGCCGGCACCTGCGCCGGTTGCGGAACCAGCGCGCGGCTGCTGTTGCCCGAGCATTCGACGAAGTGCGTGCGCGTGGTCATCGGGTAGCGCAGCAGCGACTCGACGGTGAACATCAGCGGCCGCGCGACCAGGCCGTGGATGAGCAGCCGGTGCTCCTTCGGATCGATGTCCGGCGTGCCGCTGTGGTTGCGGATGTTGTGCAGCGAGCTCGGCGTGATGATGCCCTCGAGCGACTCGATCGGCGAAAGCGCCGCGCCCGATCCCGGCGCGAGGTCGCCGTAGGGGCGCGCTATGTGCCGCATCACCGGCGCCTCGTACTTGGATGGCTGCCCGTAGCCGGTGAACGGCGCGCCGTAGACGCGTTCCCACGGTTGCCCCGCGAGCTCCTGCGCCGCGCCGGGCGGCGAGAGCGCTGCTGATGTGGCGCCGCCTACGAGAGCCGCGCTCCGTGCGAGAAAACGCCGACGGCCGTCGTTCTTTTCATTCATGACCCCTCCCTCGGGGATGGCTACTTGGCCAGATGCTTGTCGAAGAACTGCGCGATCTCGCCGAAGGCTTCGCGCGTCTCCGGCGCGCTTACATCGCGGTAGTAGTGCGCGTGCGACTGGCCTTCGTAGACCTGAAGCACAGCCTCGACCCCGGCTTGCCTGAGCTTGCGATGCACCCGCACGGTGCTGCTGAGCAGCAGGTCGCGCGTCCCGGTGGTCAGAATGGCCGGCGGAAAGCCGCGCAGGTCGCCGTACACCGGCGAGAGCAGCGGATCCTTCGGATCGCGGCCGGCGGTGTAGAGCGCGGCGCGCCTGTCGCAGCTCGCGCCGGGGGCGACGAGCACGTTGTCCAGCATCGCGTTGGTCTGGAACGAGTCGCCGGCATTGGTCAGGTCCGACATCGGCGTGCCGGGCGCGATCGCCGCCGGCAGGGGAAGCTTGTCCTGCTTCGCGCGCAGCACCATCGCCAGCGTGAGGTTGCCGCCGGCCGAGGAGCCGAAGATCGCCATGTTCTTCGGCGACGCCATTCGCGTGGCCGCCTTCCAGGCGGTGATCGCGTCGTCGAGCGCGGCGGGGTAAGGATGGTCCGGCGGCATGCGGTAGTCGACCGAGATCACCCTGAAGCCGCCGATTCCTGCCATGTAGATCGCCTCGGCGGTCCCCGATTCGCCGGGGAAGCTCACGAAGCAGCCTCCGTGCACGTGGACGAGCAGGCGATTGCGGTTCTGCGGCGGGATGGACGAGGGCGTCACCATGTACGCCTTCACGCCGTCGAGCGTGATCGGCTCGACCTTCACGCCGAGCGCTTCGCGCAGCGCGGGCAGCGACTTCATCGTCGCCTCGTAGCCGGCGTTGACCTGCGCCTTCCACTCCTCGGCGCTCTTCGGAATCACGTTCCACGTCGGCGTGAGCGGCGCGCCGATCAGTTTCTGCATCTGCGGGCTGACGGTGTCGGGCACCGGCACTGAGCGCGCGGGCAGATCGCGCGAGCCTTGCGGGGACGTCTGCGCGCCGGCGAGCGGCGCAAGAAGCGCGAGCAACGCGGCCGCGCAAATGCGCTGTTTCATGGCTTCCTCCTCGGGCAGGGGAGGGCCAGTGTACTGCTAGGCGGTTTCCGCGGTGCCGAGGACCGCTTCCAGCATGACGCTGCAGCCCGCGGCGAGGTCCTCGGGGCGCGCGTTCTCGATCTCGTTGTGGCTGATGCCGCCCTCGCAGGGGACGAACACCATCGCGGTCGGCGCGATGCGCGCGAGGTAGACCGCGTCGTGCGCCGCGCCGCTTACGATGTCGCGGTGGCTGAAGCCGAGGCGCTTCGCGGCGGCGCGCACGCGCTCGACCAGCTCGGGCGCGAATTCGCTCGGCGGGAAGTAGACGACTTCCTTCAGATCGATGCTCACGCGCCGCTCGCGCGCGATCGCCTTCATGGATTCGGTGAGTTGATTCTTCATTGAGAGGAGCGTGGCATCGCGCGCGTTGCGCAGGTCCACGGTCATGCGCACCTCGCCCGGGATGACGTTGCGCGAATTGGGCTTGACCTGCATGTGCCCGACCGTGCCGCGCGCGGAGTCCGGGAAGCGGGTCGCGATGCGGTTCACTTCCAGCGTGAGCTGCGCCGCGGCGAGCATGGCGTCCTTGCGCAGGTGCATCGGCGTCGGGCCAGCGTGCGCGTCCTGGCCGGCGATGAGGACGTCGAACCAGCGCTGGCCGAGGGCGCCCTGCACCACGCCGATGGTGGTGCGCGTGTCCTCGAGCACGGGTCCCTGCTCGATATGCGCCTCGAAGTAGGCGCCGACCCTGTGCGGCCTCGCCTCGCCGCGATACCCGATCGTTTCGAGCGCCTCGCGCACGCTGACGCCGTCGGTGTCCTTGTTCTTCAGGACCTCTTCCAGGGGGTAGACCCCGGTGAAGACGCCCGAGCCCATCATGGTGGGGACGAAGCGCGAGCCCTCCTCGTTGGTCCAGCACGCGACTTCGAGCGGCGCGCGCGTGGTGACTCCGGCATCGTTCAGCGCACGCACCACCTCGAGCCCTGCCATGACGCCGTAGGCGCCGTCGAACCGGCCGCCGTTCGGCTGAGTGTCGAGATGGCTGCCCATGACCACGGGCGCGGCGCCGGCGTCCCTGCCGGCGCGGCGCGCGAACATGTTGCCGATGGGGTCCACGCGCAGCTCGAGGCCGGCCTCGCGGCACCAGAGCGCGAAGCGCTCGCGCCCCTCGCGGTCGGCGCTCGTGAGCGTGACGCGGCGCACGCCGCCCTTCGGCGTGGCGCCGATCCTGGCGAGCTCCATGAGCGAGGACCAGAGCCGCCCGGCGTCGATGCTCGGCCCGGACATCCTCCTATTCTAGAACCGCCGCTCGAGCAGCGCGCCGATGCCGGCGTCCGGGCTCGCATCGGCGAAGCCGACCACCCCGTAGAGCTGCAGCTTCCATTCGGGCGACATGCGCTGCGACCAGAACGCGGTCAGTTCGCTCACCTTCGCGCCCCCGTCCACGATGTGCGGCCGGTAGTCGTAGGCCACGCCGACGCTTTGCTGCTGCGACATGCGGTAGGAGACGCCGATCGAGGCGTAGGGCACGTCGCGCAGATTCGCGCCGGGAGGGTCGCCGTAGATGCGGTAGCCGATCGAGCCGAACAGCGTCGTGGCGTCGAAAGGCTTGAAGAAATCCATCTGCACCGCGTAGTCGAGTTCGCCGGTGCCCAGGCCCTTCTGCTCGTCTGCCGTGGGCAGCTTGATCTTCGCCCCGAGGTCGAGGCCGAGGCCGCCCTTGCGCTCGTCCAGGAGATTGTAGAAGCCGCTTAGCACGATGTCGCCGAGGCCCGATTCGGTGCGGCGCGCGTTGTTCACGCCGGGAACCACCACGCGGTCGGCGCCCGCGCCGACGACGTTGCCCGGCCCGGTGATGCGCAGCCACGGCAAGGTCGCCTTGAGCACCCAGGGGCCGGTCTCGTGCCGCACGATGAAGGGGATGTAGAGCGTTTCGGTTTTTTCTGGCGCGCCGTACTTGCCGGTGGTGTATTCCGCGCCTGCGGACAAGCTGGTCTGCGCCGCGGCGTTGCCCGCGAGCAGGAGAGACCCTGCCGCGGCCGCGAGGCCGCGCTGAATCCGATGCATGAGCACAATCTCCATGGTGTGGTTGAACTTCGTGTTCATCTTCTTCCGCTGCGGTCGACGCGCTCTGGCCGATCCCCGGATCCCGAGCGCTCGATGCGCTCCGGCCGATCGCCGCCGCCGCGGCCGCTGCGGTCCAGATCGCCGCCGCTGCGCTCGCCCGAATCCCTGCCGCTGCGCTCGCCCGAATCCCTGCCGCTGCGCTCGTCTTCGCCGCCACGGCGCCGCTCGTCGCCCGAGCGCGGCGGGGCTTCCAAGCGCAGCGTGCGTTGCGGCCGCACGTCGAAGGGTCCGCTCAGAAAGTCTGCACGCTCCACGATGCGATTGCCACCTTCGCTGCGGCCCGAAAGTCGAACCAGTTGCCCGGGCGCGAGCTGCGCGCGCAGCTCCGGCGTGACGCCGAAGCCCATCGCGCCAACGCGCAGGGCTTGCGGCTGTACGTCGGAAACATACCCTTCGACCAGGAACCGGCCAAGTCCCGGCGCGGCGGCCTCGGCGACGAGCGCCCTTGCCGCGGGCGCCGCCGGCTCGACCCGCGTAGCGACGATGGAGCCGTCGGCGTTGCGCAGACCGCTCACGCGAACGGCATCGCCGACCTGCGCGGCGGCGAGCTGAGGGCGGGTGAGGCCCGGCCCGAGCACCGTGGAGGAATCGATGCGCACGCGCTGGCCGTTCACCTGGAGGAGCGTGCCGGTGCCCTCGACTGCGTTGATCCGTCCGACCACGGCGTCGATGATTTCGATCGACTGCGCGCGGGCCTGCGTACCCGCTCCGACCGCACGCACCGAGACCACCTGGCCGATGCCGAGCGCGCTCGCGGAAGAGGGGTCGCCGTTGAGCGACACCGGGGTCTTCGCGTCGTAGTGCACCTCGATGCCGTTCACGCAGATGCTGGCGAAGCCCGTGACCACGCCGAGCACGCCGACCTCGGCTTCGGCGCGCTGGCCGGTGCCGCCGATGCCGCCGCCGTCGATCCCGGTGCCCCCGATGCCGCCGGCGTCGGTGCACGCCCAGGCGCTCGCGCCGGCAAAGGCGGCAAGCGCGCAGGCGAACGTGGCGAGAAAGCGCTTCATTCGTCCTTCTTTGGCGGCTTGGGCGAGGCGGGCTCGCTGTAGAAGTAGATGCCGAAGGTGATGCGCTGCTTCGGGCCTTCGGCCTTGCGGTCGCGCGTGTCGCACTCCTTCGCTTCGGCGTACACCGATTGCACCGCCGCCATTCCATCCTTCTCGGCGAGCGCGGCGAGCTTCCCGACCGAAGCGCTCTGCAGGCCCTCGTAGTGCACGCTGCGCTCGAGGAACGGCGGGCTCTTCGCTTCCATGTTGTGGGCCGCGGCGGCGACGTGGTCGTGCAGGTTGTGGCCGAAATAGAACGCCTTCTCGTCGAAGCCGCGGCTCGGCACGAAGGCCGAGCTTTTCAGCACCACGCGATCCTGCTCGTCGATCCTCACCACGCCCAGGCGCAGCCACTCGTCGAGGAGCGGCCGCGCGCGGATGTCCTTGCTGATGCTCGCGACCAGGCCTTCGAAGGAGCGCGCGCCGCCCTGGCTCGCGAGCCGCGGCAGCGGGCGCGGGCGGCCGCGCGCATCGCGCAGGTCCTTGCGCGTGGTCCACACGGCGGCGAGCTGCGCGCCGAGCGCCACCATTTCCGGCATCGTTTCGCCCAAGTCCGCGGCCGATTGCCGCAGACGTTTCACGTCCTTGCGGTGCACGCCGGTGAGCAGGCTCACGCGGCTGTCGCTCGGCGCCTCGCCGTCGAGCCCGAAGTGGCGCACCGCCTCGTCGACGTAGATCTGCTTGAGGAGCTCGGCGAGCATCGGAAAGGTGATCCCCTGCGTCGTGAGGAGCCTCGCCAGCGGACGCAGGAGGCGTCGCAGGGCGGCGACAAGGGCGCTCGGCGCAGTCATCTGAGGGCCGCAGTATAGCCTGTGGGAAGATTTCACACATGTGCTTGACGTGGGAAAAATTCCCACGTAGGCTGCACCCTGTAACTCACCCGCAAGGAGTCCCCCGATGCGCAAGACCATTGCCCCGATCGCGCTAGCGTTGCTCGCCACCGCCGCCGCGGCGCAGGACGTGCGCCCGGAAGACCGGCGCGAAGACCGCCAGGCCGACCGGCGCGAAGACCGCCAGGCCGACCGCCGCGCCGAAGCGAACGAAGTCGAAGTCAAGCTCGCGATCCCGCGCAACGCCGACGGCACCGTCAACCAGACCGCGCTCGCCAACGACATCAAGGCTCAAGTCGCCGCGGGCGCAACCGAGATCCAGTTCCGCGGGCTGACCGCCCAGGACGCGCAGGCGCTGATCGACCGCAACAAGAACGTGCTGGGCAATCTGTCGAAGCTCCTGCCGAACGACGGCGTCGAGCGCCAGCTGCGGTTCCGCGGCGCGCTCGACGCGCGTATCCAGCGGAACGACGAAGGTGAGCTGCGCGCCAGAATCGAAGGTATCGATCTCGGCTCGCTAACCCCCGCCCAGCGTGCCGATTTGGCGCGTCAGCTCGCCACCCAGTCGGGCCTCGACCGGCTGCGCATCCGCGGCACCGACGCGACCGGCGCGCGCGTGCGCGTCGAGTTCCGCGACGGCCGCGGCATCGTGAAGAACGAAGGCCGCGGACAGAACGATCGCCGCGCGCAGCGCGCCGAGCCCGCGCAGCCCGCCCAGCGTGCGGAGCCTGCGCAACGCGTCGAGCGGATGGCGCGCGTCGACGCCGACGACCGGCGCGGGCGCCGCGGCGGCGCCGACCGGCCCGAGCGCGTGGAGCGCGCCGAGCGTCCGGAGCGGGTGGAGCGCGCCGAGCGCCCGGAGCGCGTGGAGCGTGCCGAACGGGTCGAGCGCGTGGAGCGCGTGGAGCGCGTCGAGCGGCCGGACCGCTCGGGCCGCCACTGAGGCGGCGTCGCTTATGATGTAGGAATGAATTCGCGCCGACGCAGCGTCCTCCTTGTCGTGGGGATGCTGCTCGGCGCGCCGGCTTTCGCCCAGCCGTATCCGGCGCGCCCGATCCGCTTCATCGCGCCGTTCCCGCCGGGCGGCGGCGTCGACATCGTCGCGCGCGCGGTCGGGGAGAAGCTCTCGCTGCGCCTCGCCCAGCCGGTCATCGTGGAGAACAAGCCCGGCGCCGGCACCACCATCGGCACCGAGGCGGCGGCGAAGAGCGCGCCCGACGGCTACACGCTGCTCGTCGGGCCAATCGGCAGCCAGGCCATCGTGCACCACATGCACCCGAAGCGCGGCTTCGACATCCAGCGCGATTTCGCGCCGGTGCTGCGCATCGGCTACGGGACCATCGTGTTCGTCGTGCCCGCGTCCTCGCGCGCCGCGTCGGTGAAGGACTTCGTCGCGCTGGCGAAGGCGAGCCCGGGCAAGTACACCTTCGCCTCTTCGGGCGTCGGCGCACTGATCCATCTCACCGGCGAGATGTTCCAGCAGGCCGCTGCGATCCAGCTCACGCACGTACCCTATAAGGGCACCACGCAGATCCTGCCCGATCTTCTCGACGGCCGGGTCGACATGGCCCTCGACAGCCTGCCCGCGTATATCCCGCACCTCAAGTCGGGAAAGCTGCGCGCGCTCGCGGTCGCCTCGCACGGCCGCTCCTCGGTCATGCCCGAGCTGCCCACGATGGCGCAAGCCGGCGTGCCGGGCGTGGTGTCGCAGACCGACTATGCGCTCTACGCGCCCGCCGCCACCCCGAGGCAGATCGTCGTGCTGCTCAATCGCGAGACCAACGCGGTGCTGCAGCTACCCGAGCTCCGGGCCAAGCTTGCCGCGCAGGGCATCGAAGTGACGGGCGGTACGCCCGAGTCGCTGCAGGCCGAGCTCGCCGAGGAAGTCGCGAAGTGGGGCCGCGTCATCGCCCAGGCGAAGATCAAGCCCGAATGACGCGCTAGAATTCGCGCCCGAGCCGCCGGTCGATGGAATAGCGCCCGCCGCCGCCGAAGACGAACGCGAGGCACACGACGAACAGCATGATGGCGAACTCGGCGCCGCGCGAGGTCCAGAAGTAGCCGTTCGGCAGCTGGATCGTCAGCACGATCAGCGCCAGCTCGACGGCGAAGGCGAACGCGACCGGGCGGGTGAGCAGGCCGAGCGCGAGCAGGATCATGCCGTAGAACTCGAGGTACGCCACCGCCCAGGCCCAGAAGAGCGGCGGCTGAAGGCCGGTCTTCAGCACGTTGCCCGCGGCGATGCGCGCCGCGCCATCCTGAAATACCTTCTCGAAGCCGCTCGGCAGGATCAGGGCCGCGTAGTACACACGGGCAAACGCGTAAGCAATCGGTACAAGACGCCCGTCGCCGGTCTTCGCCGTCAGCCATTTTCCAACCGCGTGACGACCCGCCCCGCCGATCAGCACGGCGAGCAGCATGCCGAGAATGAAGACATGGTATTGCACGCCGCCGCGCGTCCACAGCCAGCCCTTGCCGATGTTGGCGAAGATGACCGCGCCGACCTCCAGCAGGAGAAGCAGCGCGATCGGGCGCGTCAGGATGCCGAGCGCGAGGAGCGCGCCGCCGAAGAGCTCGAGCACGCCGACCCCGTAGCCCAAGGGGCTCAATGTGGCGGTCGCTGCGCCGCCAAGGAGGAGCTTCTGGATGCCGTGCGGCACGAAGATCGCTCCGGCGCCGATGCGGATGAGCGTGTACGCATAAGGCTCGAGCGAACGGTAGAGCGGCGCCACGAACGGGATGATCGGCGCCGCTTTCCCTGCCGGAATACTCGACATGATTTCTCCCTCCCCTTTGAGCGTCAGGTCAGGCCAGGCCTTCGACCAGGCGCATGTCGCGATCGGCGCCGTCGGCCAGCGCGCGCAGCGCCATCTGGTAATCCGGGCTCTCGTGCGCCTCGGCTGCCTTTTGCACGCTGTCGAACTCGACGATCACCACGCGCTGGTTCATCCCCTTCTCGTAGGTCTTCGACGGCATGCCTCGCACGATGAAGCGCCCGCCCGCCTTCTGGATCGCCGGACCGGCGAGCTTCGCGTAGGCCGACCACTTGTCGTGGTCGTTGATCGCGTGGTAGGTGACGACGAGATAACCCTTGGCCATTTGTGTCCGCTCCTTCAGCTCGGTTGTCCGGGGATCTGCTGCGATGCCGGGTCGACGTGCGACCAGGGCCGCTTGCTCTTGGTCCAGATGTGCGCGGTGATCTTCATGTCGCCGGCGTTGTCGAGCGTGCCGGCGCGCACTGTCACCATCGCCGGATTGCTCTCGCGCTGGCTGTAGATCGGCGAGCCGCAGTCGGCGCAGAAGAAGCGGTACAGCGTGCGGCCGCTGTCCGCCTTCGCCGCATAGCGCTTCGGCGTGCCCTGCGTGATCTTGAAAGCATCGCTCGCCAGCGGCAGGTTGACGCTGCCGCCGGCGCCGGAGGTCTTCTGGCAATGCGTGCAGTGGCAGGCGCGCAGCTCCGGGGCGGGCGCGTCGATGGTGTAGCGGATCGCGCCGCAGAGGCAGCTGCCGGAGAGCGGGGCGGGCATAAGTTCATTCCTTTCAGGCTGTTTGCAGCCGGCTACTTTAGCCCCAACATGGCGGTCATGGCTGCCGAGCGTGCGGAACTCGCCGTCCTTTTCGAGCACCGCGAGTGGCAGAAGCCGCTCTTCGAGGCGCTCGAGCGCCGCAACGTGCGCTACGCCGCGGTCGACCTGAAGAAGGCCGCGTTCTCGGACGTGGATGCGCCGCTCGCGGCGCTTTACTTCAACCAGGCGAGCCCATCGGCCTATGTGCGCGGGAACACCCGCGCCGTTCCCTACGCGCTCGCGTACATGCGCGCGCTCCAGATCCGCGGCGTGCGGGTACTGAACGGCGCCGACGCATTCGCGCTCGAGCTCTCCAAGACCGCGCAGGCGGCGCTGCTGCGCGAGCTGGGCGTGCCGACGCCGCGCACCTGGACCTTCAACGACATCGAGGCGATCCGCGGGCGCGCTCCGGAGATCGCGTTTCCGGCGCTCCTCAAGCCCGAGCAGGGCGGAAGCGGCGCGCGCATGATGCTGGTCGAGAGCTTCGCCCACCTCGAGGCGCTGCTCGCGCAGCGTCCGGAGCACTGGCTGCCCGACAACCTGCTCCTGCTGCAGGAATACTTCCCCACCCATCCCGCGCGCGGCATCGTGCGCATGGAGTTCCTGGGCGGCGAGCTCCTGTACGCGATGAGGGTCGTTTCGCACGGCCGGTTCAACCTGTGCCCGGCGCCGGTGTGCAACCCGGAGGGCGGCGAAGCCGCCGCATGCGAAGTTCCCGTCGACCAAAAACCGGCGCCGCCGGCCGAGTTCTTTCCGTACAAGGAAGTGCCGGCCCAGGCCGTCACCTGGGGCAAGCGCGTCATGGCCGCAGGCAAGCTCGACGTAGGCGGCATCGAGTATCTCGAGACCGCCGACGGGCGGCTCGTCTTCTACGACGTCAACGCCAACTCGAACCTGCGGCCTTCTGTCGCCCAGGCGTTCGGCTTCGACCCGTTCGAGCGGGTGGTCGACTACCTGGTGCGCGAGATCAGGCGCGCTGCAAGGCCGGTCCCGCGCACCGCGGCGCTCTGATCAGGTGCCGCGTCCCCACAGGCCGCAAAAGCGGCGAACGACGAAGCCCCGGTTGTTCTCATAGCCCGGCCAGTCCTTGTATTTCTCGAGCTGGAGCTCCTTCTCCGCCGGCTCCCAGCACTTGCCTTCGCGCGCAACCGCCTTCACCGCGTTGGAGGCGTCCTGCAGGAGCGTGAGCTGGTCCTGCGCGTCCTTCTTCGTGCCCAGGCGGTCACCCGGCCCGGGGTGGCCCGGAATGAGGCGCTCCCAGTCCATCGCGAGGATGCGCTTGATCGACTGCTCTGCCTCGAGCGGGTACCAGTCGATCATGCCGCGGCCCGGGAACTGGCCGACCGGCAGCACGTCGACGACGAAGAGGAGCTTCTCCTTGGGCAGGCGCATGACGAGCGTGCTGTCGGAATGGTTGAGCCCGACGTAGCGCAGCTCGAGCGTGGTGCCGCCGAGCTTCAGGGTACGGCCCTTGTCGTCGACGGTCTCGTCCGGCAGCGGTGTGTTCGGATCGGCCAGCTTCTCGAGGCGCTGCTTGGCGCGGCGGTGCGCGATGATGGTGGCGCCCGCGTCCTTGAACGCCTTGCCGCCGGCGATGTGGTCGTAATGGTGGTGGCTGTAGATCAGGTACTTGATCGGGGCGCCCTTGCTGACCTTCTTGATCTCGTCGACGTACTGCTGGCCGCCCTGAGGCTTGCCGTAGGCGACCGGGTCGGTGGCGATCACGCCTTCCTTGGTGACGACGAAGATCGCCTGGTGGTTGCCGTTGCGGAAGATGTAGACATTTTCCGTTCCGTCCACTTTCCGGGTCTCGATCGGCGCGCGCGCGGGCGCTGGGGCCGCCTGGGGCGCCTGGGGCGCCTGGGACCAGGCGGGCAGGGCGGCGGCAAGGCAGGCGAGTACGGCCAGGCTGCGGGTCATCGGGGTCCTCCTCTTGGGTTGGGGCTGCGAATTCTACAAACAGCGCCGCCGCCCCTGCATTCCTTTATGGACTAACGATAATCCCCCTTGAAAGGCACCCCCGTCGGACCTAATTGTGTCCCGGCACTCATGGCAAACCTATGACCGCAAAGGAAACCCTGGGCTTCCAGGCCGAGGTGAAGCAGCTGCTGCACCTCATGATCCACTCCTTGTACAGCAACAAGGAGATCTTTCTGCGCGAGCTGATCTCGAACGCGGCGGATGCGGCCGACAAGCTGCGCTTCGAGGCGCTCGCGAACAACGCCCTGTACGAGTCCGATCCGGACCTGAAGATCCGGATTTCGTTCGACAAGGCTGCCCGCAGCGTCACGGTCTCCGACAACGGCGTGGGCATGTCGCGCGGCGAGGTGGTGCAGAACATCGGCACCATCGCGAAGTCCGGCACGCGCGAGTTCTTCGAGTCGCTCACCGGCGACCAGGCGAAAGACACGCGCCTCATCGGCCAGTTCGGCGTCGGCTTCTACTCGTCGTTCATCGTCGCCGACCGCGTCACGCTCGTCACGCGCCGTGCGGGCTCAACAGAAGCAGTTCGATGGGAATGCAACATGGCGGGTGGTGCGGGGGAGTACACCATCGAACCTGCCGAAAAGGACGGCCGCGGCACCGATGTGGTCCTGCACCTGCGCGAGGGCGAGGACGAGCTCCTCGAAGAGCACCGCCTGAAGAGCATCGTGCGCAAGTATTCGGACCACATCGCGGTCCCGGTGCTGATGGGAGGCGAGGCCGTCAACCAGGCGAGCGCGCTGTGGGCGCGGCCGAAGAGCGAGATCAGCGACGAGCAGTACGTCGAGTTCTACAAGCACATCGGGCACGACTTCGAGGCGCCGCTCGCGTGGACGCACAACCGGGTCGAGGGCCGGCAGGAATACACGCAGCTCCTCTACATTCCGGCGCGCGCGCCGTTCGACCTCTGGGACCGCCACCAGCGCCACGGGCTCAAGCTCTACGTGCGGCGCGTCTTCATCATGGACGACGCCGAGCACCTGCTGCCGGCCTACCTGCGCTTCGTGCGCGGCGTGGTCGACTCGGCGGACCTGCCGCTCAACGTCTCGCGCGAGATCCTGCAGCAGAGCAAGGACGTCGACGCGATCCGTGCCGGCTGCGCAAAGCGCGTGCTCGCGCTGCTGGGCGATCTCGCGCAGAAGGACAAGGAGAAGTACGCCGCTTTCTGGAAGGAGTTCGGCAGGGTGCTGAAGGAAGGCGGGGGCGAGGATCCGTCGAACCGGGACGACATCGCGAAGCTGCTGCGCTTTGCCAGCACGCAGGCCGGCACCGAGGCCGAGGACGTCTCGCTCGCCGACTACGTCGCCCGGATGAAGGAAGGCCAGGACCGGATCTACTACGTCACCGCCGAGAGCTTCCCCGCCGCGAAGGGCAGCCCGCACCTCGAGATCTTCAGGAAGCGCGGCATCGAGGTGCTGCTCCTTTCGGACCGGGTCGACGAATGGCTGGTCGCCAACCTGCGCGAATTCGAGGGCAAGCCGCTCGTGTCGGTAGCGCGCGCCGAGCTGGGGCTCGACAGGATCAAGGGCGAAGACGCGACCAAGGATCACGAGGTCGGGCGCTACAAGGACCTCCTCGTCGGCCTGAAGCGCGCCCTGGGCGACAGGGTGAAGGATGTGCGCGTCTCGCAGCGCCTCACCGAGTCGCCTTCGTGCCTGATTGCGGACGAGCACGACATCGGCGGCAACCTCGCCCGTATTCTCAAGGCCGCCGGACAGAAGGTGCCGCCGTCGCAGCCGATCCTCGAGGTCAACCCCGAGCACGCGATCGTCGCGCGCCTTCAGCCCGGCGATGCGCGCTTCGACGCCTGGGCCGGCCTGCTCTTCGACCAGGCGCTGCTCGCCGAAGGCGGACAGCTCGAGGACCCGGCGGGGTTCGTGCGGAGAACGAACGATCTCATGCTGTCGCTAGCGCCAGAGCGACGAGACAAGGCGCCATAGCGTGTCGGACAGCAGCTGCCAGATGCCGATGATGATCGCGACGCACACCAGGAGCTCGCGCGTCAGCCGGTTGAGCGCCTTGCGGAGCTCTTGAAGGTTCGAACCGAGGGCGGACAAGCGACGTGCCTCCACGCTGACCTTGCGGCTCAGGGCTTCGATCAGGCTGCGTCGGCGGTGAGGCACGTTTCATCTCACTGGCCCCCGCGGTGTTTGACAACGGAGCCGCGCGGAAGATGCGTCTCCTGTGAGGTGATCCCGGGTTCTAGAACGCCGGCGTGCGGCCCTCCTAATCGAAGCTGACGATCTCCACCCAGTTCGAGCCCTTGCCGGTCGCGTACTGCTTCAGCAGCTGCAGCGCGCCGTTGTCGCCAATTGAATATATCGAGAGGGTCTCCGACTTCTCGCCCGTCACCACCATGTACTTCCCGCTCGGGTCGATCTGGAAGCCGCGCGGCTGCTTCTCGGTCGGCGTGGTGGAGAGGTAGGTGAGCTTGCCGGTGGCGGCATCCACGCTCATCGCGCCGATCTGGTTGCCGGTGCGCTCGAGCGCATAGAGGAACTTGCCGTTCGGCGTGAGGTGCAGGTCCGAGGCCCAGATGTCGTTGGACACGTCGCGCGGCGGCGGCGCGTTGGTGCCGGGACCGCTGATGGCGCCGCGCGGCGCGCCGGGCACGAGCTTCGACTCGGGCGCAAGGAACGAGGCGACGCTCGTTTCCTTCAGCTGGCCGGTCTTCGGGTCGAGCGATAGCGTGGTGACGGTCGCCACCAGCTCGGAGAGCAGGTAGGCGAACTTGTTGTCGGCCGAGATGATGATGTGGCGCGGGCCGGTGCCGGAGCGCATCTGCACCACCGGCGGCGTGTTCGCCGCCAGCTTGCCGCTCTTGTCGTCGAAGCGGAACTGGAAGATCTGGTCGGTGCCGAGGTGCGGCACGAACACGAATTTGTTCGTCCGGTCGGTGACGATCGAGTGCGCGTTGCGCGCGGTCGGGATCACCTGCAGCGGCTCGCCCACCTTGCCGTCCCGGCCGATCGGGTTGACGCTCACCAGATTCGCGCCGTAGGAGGCGCCGAGCAGGAACTTGCCGGTCTTGTCGGCCCAGATGTAGGGAAAGCTCTCGGCGAGCGGCCCGCGGCCGACCTCCTTCAGCTTGCCGCTCTTGCGGTCGATGCTGTAGCTGACCGCGGTGAAGGGCTTCGCGCGCACCGCGGCGAAGAGGTACTTCTTGTCCGGGCTGACGCTCATCGGCATCACCGGCTTGCCGCCGGCGTCGAACTTGTCGCCCGGTTTGAGCGTGCCGTCGCTTTCCAGCGTGTAGAGGCCGATGTCGCCATCGTCGGCGTTCGACACATAGACGTAGGTCGCAGCGGACACGGATTCAACAGAAACAAGCGAAACAGAAACAAGCGATAACGCGGCGATGACCACCTTGAAGGCACGCATTGAAACTTCCTCCCCTATGCAAAGTTAATGGCCGAACCATCGAGCGCGCGCGGGCCAGCGCTCGACCAGATCGATGAAAAGAGGGTCGATGCCGCGCGCGTCGGCGGCGACTTCGCGCGCGAGCGGCCCGGGTTCGTCGTTGTAGGCGAGCAGCGCCAGATCCGTCATGCGCATCGGATACACGATGCCGTCGAGGTGATCGCACTCGTGCTGCAGCAGCGCGGCCCACGAGCTGCGGGCATCGTGGCTCGCATGCCTGCCCTCGAGGTCCTGGTAGGCGATGTTGATGTGCATGTAGCGCGGCACCTTGCCGTGCAGGCCCGGGATCGACAGGCAGCGCTCCCATACCGGGGTCTTGGCCTCGGTCTTCGGCGTGATGACCGGGTTCACCATCACGGTCCACGGCCGCGGCTCGAGGTCCGAGCCGCGCGGGATGCGCGCGGCGATGATGCGGTAGACCACCACGCGCTTGCCCACGAACACCTGCGGCGCGGCAAGACCGCTCGCGCCGATGTCCTCGAGCGTCTCCTGCATGTCCGCGGCGAGCGCACGGATCTCGGGCGCCGTCGGATCGGCGACCGGCGCCGCCTTCTGTGCCAGCACCGGGTTGCCCATTTTCGCGATGCGCAGGACCGCCATCGTCAGCCTCGCGGCTTGGTCCAGCTCTCCGACCAGGCGAGGCAGCAGCTCGATGCGGGCTTGCCGAAGCGCTCCATCGGGAACACGGACGCGCTCGCCGCGCGGCCGTTCACCGAAAGCTGCGCGCTGCGCGCCGGGATGAAGGTGCTGTAGACGCCGAGGGGCCGGTTCATCGCGCCGGGCGGCATGGTGAGGATGAAGGGCTTCATGAGGTCCCACCAAGACAGCACGATCTCGTCCTCGCGCGACACGATGCGCTCCTCCACCGTGCTGAGAGCGTCGCCGCCGCGGCTGAAGCCGGCGTGGATCACCGGCAGCGACGCCTCGGCGAAGTCCTTCCAGAGCAGCGTCTCGATCGTGCGCTGCAGGTAGCGGGCGACGCCGGGGTTGTCGGCGTAGACGCGCGGCCCCTTGCCGGTGAGGCTGCTGTCGATGAAAAGCGCGTGCCCCTGTCCCGCCGGCGACCACAGCACGCGCCAGTGGCTCACGCGCTCGGCGATCGTGCTTCCGCCGTCGTTCGAAAGGCGAATGAACGAGTTCTCGCCGGTCATCACCACGTCGTGGGGATCGACCATCTGGGCTTCGGCCATCGTGAGCTCCTCCGGTAGAAGCGCGCTATCTTGCCTTCAGGTCCAGCGGAATTCAAAGGTTTCGCCGTCGCGCTGCCAGGCGCTCGCCGTCGGCGTGACCGTCAGGAACCACGTCTGGTATGAAATCGGCCTGCGTGCGCTGAAGGCGCGCGGCTCGAGCACCGCGACGCAGCCGCCTTTCTCCGGGTCGCGCACCGATTCGTAGCGAATGGCCGTCACGGGCGTGCGGCGCACGACCGCGGCAAAGGCCTGCGTCGGCCCATAGTCGCTGCGGTGAGTCCACGCCTCGGCGTCGCGCGAAAAGGGCTTCGCGCGCAAGTCGATGGCGCTCGCCGCGATCCGCACCCGGAACAGGGTGTGGGGGACCGGACCGAGCCCCGAGTCTGCGAGGGCGCGGCTGTCCATGACGAACCGCCAGCGCCAGTAGCCGAGCTCCGCGCAGGCCGTGCGGCGCTCGTCGGCGGCGTAGAAGACGCCCGGATCGGCGCCAGAACGGAAGCGCGATCCGCCGGGCCACGACGGCGGATAGCGAAACGGCGTGGCGAGGAGGTAATCGAGACCGGCCGTGGCGGCCGGCAGCGCCGGCTTCGACTCGTCGAGCAGCTTTTCCAGGATGGCCTGCTCCTCGTTGCTGTCCACGAGCCTGCGGGTCGAAGCGACGTGCTGCGCCTCGACCGCCCGCCAGGGTTCGATCCGCAGGCGCGCCGCTTCAGATTCGACCGCGCGCGCTGTCCAGGTAATGGAGGACACGCACCATGCCCTCGGCACGCGCGAGGAGGTCGATGGGCCGCGCGCCGAGCGCCCGGTTCTCGCCGGCAAGCCAGGCGCGCGCCTTCTCGTCCGAGGCCACGATCGAGTCGAGCGAGCGGAACAGGCGCACGAAGAGCGCCCCGAGCTCCCACTCCTTGCGCCCGGGGTCGAGCAAGTACTTCTCGGCGAACATGCGCGAAGCGGTGGGGTCGCTCACGCCGAGCGCCGCCGCCACTCTGGACTGGCTCAGCTCGAGCGCCCTGGCCGCGCGCACCACCGCCTTGGTGAGCACCTTGCGCCGGTCCGGCGCGGGCAGCGGGGTCGAGCTGGGGGCAGCGGTCCGGGCCATTCCATGGAAATTATAATACCTTTCGGTTTCCTAAGAAAGAAGCGATCGTCTCCAGGAGCTCCGCCTTGCGCCCGCTCGGCAGCAGCGAGGCCGAGATGGAGTTGGCGCAGAGCCTGGCGAGCTCCCCCCGGGTGAGGCCGAGCGCGGCCGCGCAGGCGAGATAGTTCTCGAGCACGTAGCCGCCGAAGTAGGCGGGATCGTCGGAATTCACCGTCACGCACAGGCCCGCGTCGAGCAGGCGCTTCAGGTTGTGCTCTTCCAGGCGCCTGAACACCTTCAGCTTCACGTTCGACAGCGGGCACACCGTGAGCGGCACGCCCTGGGCTCGCAGGCGCTCGACCAGCGCCGGCTTCTCTTCGCAGCGCACGCCGTGATCGATGCGCACCACCTTCAGGAGGTCGAGCGCCTCCTCGATGTACTCGGGCGGGCCCTCCTCGCCGGCGTGGGCGAACGCCACCAGGCCCTGCGCCCGCGCGCGCTCGAACACGCGCCTGAACTTCGAGGGCGGATGGCCTTTCTCCGATGAGTCGAGCCCCACGCCATGAAAAAGCGAACGGCATTTCAGGGCGGCCTCGAGGCTCGAGAGCGCGTCTGCCTCAGGCAGGTGCCGCAGGAAGCAGACGATGAGCCGCGAGCTCACGCCGAGCGCCGCTTCGCCTTCCTCGAGTGCGCCGGCGATGCCCTCGAGCACCGCCTGCACCGGCACGCCGCGCGCGGTATGCGTCTGCGGGTCGCAGAAGATTTCCGCGTGCACCACGCCGTCGGCGTGCGCCTTCTTCAGGTAGGCGGCGGTGAGCGCATGGAAGTCCTCGGCCTCGCGCAGCACCGATGCGCCCTCGTAGTAGATGTCGAGGAAGGACTGCAGGTCGGTGAACTCGTACGCCTTGCGCACTTCCTCGACCGAGGCGTATTTCAGCTTGAGCGAGTGCTTCTTCGCCAGCTTGAACATGAGCTGCGGCTCGAGGCTGCCCTCGATGTGCAGATGCAGCTCGGCCTTCGGCAGGCCGCGCACGAACTCACCGAGGCTCATGCAACGATGCTACACGAGCTGCCTTATAGTTGGCTCATGGACAAGGAGCTCGCGCTGCGCGAGGACCGGCGGCTGCTCGGCCGGCTCCTCGGCGAGGTGATCGGCGCGCAGGTCGGCGACGAAGCGCGCGGCCGCGTCGAAACCGTGCGCCAGAGCGCGGTGCGCTTCCGCCGCGGCGAGTCGGGCCAGTCCGAGCTCGAGGCGCAGCTCGACGCGCTGCCGATCGACGACACGCTGCACGTGGTGCGCGCGTTCAGCTACTTCTCGCACCTCCTGAACATCGCCGAGGACGTGCAGCAGAACCGGCGCCGGCATGCCTACGCCGAAGCGGGCTCGCCGCGCCGCCCCGGCAGCATCGGCCACGCGCTCGAAGCGACCGCAGCCAATTTCTCGATGGAACAACTGACGGCGTGGTTCGCGCGTGCGCGGGTGAGCCCGGTGCTCACCGCGCATCCCACCGAGGTGCAGCGCCAGAGCATTCTCGAGTGCGAGCGCGAGATCGCCCGGCTGCTCGCCGCGCCGCAGACCGCGGCGCGCGACCGCGCGCTGTACGCCGAGGTGCTGCGGCTGTGGCTCACCGCGATGCTGAGGCTTACGCGGCTCGAGGTCGCCGACGAAATCGCCAACGCGCTCGCCTATTTCCGGCTCACCTTCCTGTCCGAGGTGCCGCGGCTCTACGCCGACCTGGAGGAGGCGCTGCGCCGGCGCTTCGATCTGCAGCTCGAGCCCTGGCTGCCGACGTTCCTCACCGTGGGCACCTGGGTGGGCGGCGACCGCGACGGCAATCCGAACGTCGGCGCGCACACGCTCGAGATCGCGGCGACGCAGCAGGCGCGGCTGGTGCTCGGCCACTATCTCGAGGAAGTGAACCTGCTCGGGCGAGAGCTGAGCCTTTCCGGGCGGCTCATGAACACGCCGCCCGAGGTCCTGGAGCGAGCCGCGCGCTCGGGCGACGACTCGGCCTACCGGCGCGACGAGCCCTACCGGAGGCTGGTCTCGGGCATTTACAGCCGCCTCGCCGCCACTGCGCATGCGCTCGTGGGCCTGATTGCGTCTCCGGCGCCGGTGGCCGAGCTCGCGCCGTACGCCTCGGCCGACGAGCTCGGCGCCGACCTGGACGCGATCGCGCGCGGGCTCGAGGCGCAGGGCGCGGGCGCGCTCGCCGAAGGACGGCTGCGCGCGCTGCGGCGCAAGGCGCGCGTGTTCGGATTCCACCTGGCGTCGATCGATCTGCGGCAAAGCTCCGACGAGCACGCCGAAGTGGTCGCCGAGCTCCTGCAGCTCGCGGGTGTCGAATCGAAATACCCTTCAATGGGGGAAAGCCGGAAAGTCGACCTTCTCGCCGCGGAGCTCGCCGGGCCGCGGCCGCTGCGCGTGCCGCATGCGCCCTATTCCGAGCGCGCGGAAGCGGAGCTTGCGGTGGTCGCGGCGGCTGCCCGGGCCCAGCGCCGGTTCGGCGCCCCGGTGGTGTCGAAATACATCATCTCGCATTGCGAGTCGGTGTCGGACCTGCTCGAGACCGGCGTGCTGCTGCGCGAGGCGGGCCTGCTGCGCCCGCAGGCGTTGTCGGTGGACCTGATCCCGCTCTTCGAGACGATCGGCGACCTCGAGCGCTGCGCCGACATCATGCGCGAGGCGCTCGCGCAGCCCCTCTACAGGAGCTGGGTGCGTCTGCGCGGCGACGAGCAGGAGGTGATGCTCGGGTATTCCGACAGCAACAAGGACGGCGGCTACGTCGCGTCGAGCTGGGCGCTGTACAAGGCGACCGCGCGCCTCATGGAGGTGTGCCGCTCTCACGGCGTGCGCCTGCGCCTGTTCCACGGCCGCGGCGGCACCGTGGGCCGCGGCGGCGGACCGAGCTACGAGGCGGTGCTGTCGCAGCCGCCGGGAAGCGTCGACGGCGCGCTGAGGCTCACCGAGCAGGGCGAGGTGATCGCGAGCAAGTACGCCGACCCCGAGAACGGGCGGCGCAACCTCGAGATCCTGGTTGCCGCCACCCTGGAAGCGAGCTTCGGCCCGCGACAAGGCGAAGCGAACGATTCGCGCTTCGCGGCGATCATGGAGGAGCTCGCGCAGCTTGCGCTGAAGCGCTACCGGGAGCTCATCCAGACGCCGCGCTTCATGGACTACTTCCGGGCGGCGACGCCCTTCTCGGAGATCGCGCGGCTCAACCTCGGCAGCCGGCCGCCTTCGCGCAAGCCGTCGCAGAAGCTCGAGGATCTGCGCGCCATTCCCTGGGTGTTCAGCTGGAGCCAGAGCCGCGCCATGATCCCGGGGTGGTACGGCTTCGGCGGCGCCGTGTCGGAATGGCTGGAGAGCGGCCTGGGCACGCTCGATGAGCTGCGCGCGATGCACGCCGGCTGGCCATTTTTCCGCGCCATGCTTTCGAACCTGGACATGGTGCTCGCGAAGACCGACCTCGGGATCGCCCGGCGCTATGCCGAGCTGGTCCAGGACCACGCCCTGCGCGCCAAGGTCTTCGAATGGATTGAAAAAGAATGGCATGCGTCGAAGGCGCAGCTGTTCGCGATCACCGGCGCCGCCGAG
Source organism: Burkholderiales bacterium (assembly GCA_044870335.1). Lineage (GTDB taxonomy): Bacteria > Pseudomonadota > Gammaproteobacteria > Burkholderiales > SG8-39 > SCGC-AG-212-J23. Next base: position 28,123 of record JBIOYV010000070.1, read on the forward strand.
TTTCTGGCCGACAATGCCACGCTCGCGCGCTCGATCCGCAACCGCTTCGCCTACCTCGACCCGCTCAACCACATCCAGATCGAGCTCCTGCGCCGCTATCGCGCCGGCGACCAGGACGCGCGCACCGTGCGCGCGATCCATCTCACGATCAACGGCATCGCGGCCGCGCTCAGAAACAGCGGATGATGAGATAAAGTCCCTCCGCGCTCCGGCCCAAAGTCGGTTAGAGTCTCTCTCGCCACGACCGAATGCTCGATCGCCGAGCGCGACAGATACCGCGCCGGGGTCAGCGTTCCGGTCGGGGTCTCCCGAACACTAGTTGCTGCGAGGCTGCGGGTTCTGCGGCGGCGGGGCTTCGCGCGGCGTCGGCGGCTTCGCCACGTCCGCATCGGGCGGCGTCGTTCCGCCGCTCGCCGCGCCCTTTTCCTGCGCGAGGCACTGCTCGCGCAGCGTGCCGGTCAGGTCGGCGCAGCGGCTGATCTGGCGATCGGTCGGCACGCCCGAGGTCTCTCCCGGGACGATCGAGCCGCCCTTGATCGCGCCGTCGGCCGGGCGCGCGCCGTCCGGCGCGGTGCCCTTGCCGAGGGGCGTCGCGGATGGGTTGTCGGTGGTCGATTGCGCATAGCCGGGCGCAGCCAAGGCTAGGAGAACCAGAGTTGCCGCCAGGCGACAGGTTTTGGCGTTCATGGCTCTTCCCAAGCAGCAAAATTCGCGCCATCGTTCGACCCTCGTTCCTGCGACCGGAGGCTGCGTGTCCCGCGAAGAAGACAGTTGGCTCTCGAAAGCGCAGCACGCGGCGTTGCGCCGCGCCGACGAAGCGGACGCGCTCGGCTCGCCCGTTCCCACCCGGGTGGTGTCCAACGGCGAGTACTTCCCGATGCCGCAGACGCTGCAGCAGAAGCAGGTCGAAGCGCGCATCGCCGAGCTCGCGGGCGAGACCGCGAAGCGCCTCGGCATGAGCCGCAGGCGCTTTCTCGCCTCGTCGGCCGGCATGGCGAGCGCGTTCGTCGCCATGAACGAGATCTACGGCCGCTTCTTCGACGTCGACCCGCTGGAGATGCTCGGGCGGGCGCACGCCCAGGGCAATGTTCCCGAGGACCTCTTCGTCTTCGACGACCAGCTTCACATGATCCGCGAGACGATGGACGGTCCGCTCGCCCTACGGGCGCTGTCGCAGGGCGCGGGCGACGCGGCGAAGGCGGCGGGCTTCGACAAGAATCCGTTCAATGCCGAGGGCCTGCCCGACGAGTTCGGCCGCGCATGGGCGGCGTGGAACCCGTCGCTGGGGCACAGCCCGATCAGCGGCGCGAACTTCAAGCTGGTGAAGTTCGTGAAGGACGTCTACCTCGACAGCCAGGTGTCGGTGGCGATCCTCTCCAACGCGCCGCTCGGCCTGTTCGAGCCCCCCGGCGGCGGCAAGCCGCGCATCCCGCGCAGCGTCGACGAGTCGCTCAGCGCGATGAACCTCACCGGATACCAGACCGCGGCGGTGCGCGACTGGGTGAACCGCATGGCGGGCTCGACGCGGCTCCTCGCGCACGGCCAGATCTTTCCCGGCCGCGAGAACCTCGAGTTCATGCAGCAGCAGATCGAGCAGTTCCACCCCGACTCGTGGAAGGGCTACAACATCGCGTACACCGCGAAGCTCGACAAGGACCCCGAGAGCGAGCTCAAGCAGTGGCGGCTGGACGACGAAGCCGTCGCCTACCCGACCTTCGGCCTGATCCGCGACAACCGCAAGGAGCTGAAGGACCATCCCGGCTTCTTCAACATCTGCATCCACAAGGGGCTCGCGCCGGCGGCGCCGGGCACGCCCGAGCAGGGCGCGCCGACCGACCTGCCGAAGGCGGCGCGCGACTGGCCGGAGTTCAACTTCGTCATCTACCACGCCTGCTTCGGGCCGCGCTTCTTCGACGCCGAGGCGCTGGAGGCGATCCGCACCGGGAAGCTGCGCAACGGCGTTCCGGACCTACGCTGGCTGACCGAGTTCGCGCAGCTTTCGGCGCCCCTCAAGAACGTGTACGCCGAGATCGGCACCAGCTTCGCGTCCTGCGTGGTCACTTTCCCGAGCGTGTGCGCGCACATGCTGGGACAGCTCCTCAAGTACATGGGGCCCGAGCGCGTGGTATTCGGCTCCGACTCGCTGTGGTACGGCGCGCCGCAATGGCAGATCGAGGCTTTCTGGCGCTTCCAGATCCCGCAGGACATGGCGCGCAAGTACGGCTACCCGGCGCTGAACGAGAAGGTGAAGCGCCAGATCCTGGGGCTCAACTCGGCGCGCCTGTACAACGTGCCGACCCGCGTCGGCGCATACAAGCCGCTGCCCTCGGACTACGAGCGGCGCATTCCCGACAGCCTCAAGGCGACGCTCAACTTCCCCGGTTTTTCCAGGCCCGGCTCCGATCGCGGCGCGTCCTACATGCCGCCGACGCCGCCGAACGACAGGCTCGCCGCGTTGCGCGAAGACTATCTCGCCGCGGGCGGCCATCCGGCCAACCGCCGCTACGGCTGGGTCCACCGATGATCACCGGGCTCGGCCACGTCGGAATCTTCGTGCGCGATCTGGAAAAGATGGTCGCGTTCTACCGCGACTTCCTCGGCCTGCGGGTGACAAAGCAGAACTGGCGCGCGGGCACCGTGTTCCTGAGCGCCGATCCTCAGGCCGCTGACCACCAGATCGCGCTGGTGCGCGGCAGACCCGCCCATGCTCCAGGCGTTGACGAGCCGAAGCTGATCCAGCAGATCTCGTTCCGTTGTGCCGCGCTCGACGACGTGCGCCAGTTCCACCGCCGCCTGGTGGCCGCGGGCTACAGGATCCAGCGCGTGGTCAACCACGCGAGCGCCATCGGCTGCTACTTCTACGATCCCGAGGGCAACTGCGCCGAGGTGTTCTGGGTCACCGGCCGCGAAAGCTGGGTGCCGGTCTCGAACCCGATCGACCTCGAGCAGAGCGACGATGCGATCGTTGCGGAGGTCGACAGGCTGTGGCAGCGAGTTCGCGACATCGGCCTGGGCGAGCGCATGCCCCAGGAGCCGCCGACGCTGCAGTTCTAGATAAGGAAAACAGGGCGGACCCCGTTTTTCTTCCAGCCGGCCGGAAATGGCGCTAGCATGCGCCTCACCTCTCGGAGGAGGAGATGCGGCCCGAACTTCTGGCGCTAGCTGCGAGACTTTCCGCGCGCGATGAATCCTTCGCGCTGGTGACGGTCGTGCGGCGCGAGCCGCCGAGCTCGGCGCGCGTCGGCGACGCGGCGCTCGTCACCGCGAGCGGCGAGTACCACGGCTGGGCGGGCGGCGGCTGCACGCGCGAGGCGGTGCTGCGCGAGTCGCTGCGCGCGATCGCCGACGGCGAGCCGCGCCTGCTGAGTCTTTCGCCTTCCGGCAACGCGGGCGCGCCGCGTTCCGGGATGCGGCTTTTGCCGATGGCCTGCGAGAGTGGAGGTACCGTGGAAATCTACGTCGAGCCGGCGCTGCCCGCGCCGCGGCTCGCGCTCTTCGGCGCCACCCCTGCGGTCGAGGCGCTCGCGCGCATCGGCGAGGCGATGGGCTACCGCGTGGAGCGCTCGCCCGAGGTTTCCGCGGAGGGCGCGCACGTCCTCATCGCCACCATGGGCGACGAGGACCTCGAGCTCCTGCGGAAGGTGCTCGCGGCGGACCCGGCCTACGTCGGTGTCGTCGCGAGCCGCAAGCGCTTCGAGCACGTGCGCGAGACGCTCGCCGCCTGCGGCGTGCCGCGCGCGGCGCTCGATCGCGTCTTCGCGCCGGCCGGGCTCGACCTGGGCGCGCGCACGCCCGAGGAGATCGCGCTCAGCGTCATGGCGCAGATCGTCCAGCAACGGCGGGCTTCGGCGAAACCGGATCCGATTGCGGTTTTGAAGGAAGCGAAAGACCCGATTTGCGGGATGAGCGTTACGGTCGCCGCCGCGCGCCATACCGCCGACGTCAAGGGCACGAAGTACTACTTCTGCTGCGCCGGCTGCCGCAGCAAGTTCCTGCAGAGGGAGGAGACGCGATGATTCCGGCACCGTTCGACTACCACCGCCCCAGCACGCTCGACGAGGCGATCGGCCTGCTCTCGCGCCACGGCGGCGAAGCCAGAGTGCTCTCGGGCGGCATGAGCCTGCTTCCGGCGCTGAAGCTCCGCCTGGGCAGCTTCGGCCACCTCGTCGACATCGGGCGCATCCCGGGGCTCGAGTACGTCAAGGAAGACGGGGGGATGCTGCGGATCGGCGCAGGCACGCGCCAGTGCGTGCTCGCCCAGTCGGAGGTCATCAACTCGCGCTACGGCGTCCTGGCCGACGCGGTGCCGCTGATCGCCGACCCGCTGGTGCGCAACCGCGGCACCTTCGGCGGCAACGTGGCGAACGGCGACCCGGCGAACGACGGTCCGGCGATCGTGATCGCCCTGGGCGCGGAGCTGGTCGCGCGCGGCCCGCAGGGCGAGCGCACCATCGCGGCAAACCGCTTCTACAAGGATCTCTTCGTCACCGCGCTCGCGCCCGACGAGATCCTGACCGAGATCCGCATCCCGCAGCCCCCGCCGCGCAGCGGCAGCGCCTACCGCAAGCTCAAGCGCAAGACCGGCGACTACGCCGCGGCGGCTGCGGCGGTGCAGGTGACGCTGGATGCCCGAGGCGCGGTGCAGCGCGCCTGCATCGCGCTCACCAACGCCGGGCCCACGCCCATCGAGGCCGTCCAGGGCTCGCGCTTCCTGGAGGGGAAGACGCCCGACGAGAAGAGCATCGCCGAGGCGGCGCGGCTCGCCGCCTCCGCGGCCGCGCCGAGCGCCGACCGGCGCGGGTCGGTTGAGTACAAACGCGAGATGGCGCGCGTGATGACCGCGCGCGCGCTGAAGGCCGCGCTCGAGCGCGCAGGGAGGAGCTAGGATGAAACACCAAATCAGCGTGACGGTGAACGGCACGGCGCACGCGGCGGAGGTGGAATCTCGCCTGCTGCTGGTGCACTTCATCCGCGAGGAGCTGCGGCTCACGGGCACGCACATCGGCTGCGACACGTCGCACTGCGGCGTCTGCACCGTGCTGCTCGACGGGCAGCCGGTGAAGTCCTGCACCGTGCTCGCGGTGCAGGCCGACGGCTGCAAGGTGAGCACCGTCGAGGGGCTCGAGGTCGGCGGCAAGCTCCATCCGATCCAGGAAGCCTTTACCGAGAAGCATGCCCTGCAGTGCGGCTTTTGCACCCCGGGCATGTTGATGACCTGCAGCGCGCTCCTCGAGCGCAACAAGAACCCGAGCGAGCAGGAAATCCGCCAGGGCATCTCGGGGAATCTTTGCCGCTGTACCGGCTACCTCAATATCGTGAAGGCTGTGCAGCATGCGGCCGAGAAAATGAGGGTGTCATGAGCGCTCCGAGAACCGACGCGAAGATCTGCGGCATGGGTCACTCGATGAAGCGCAAGGAAGACCCGCGCTTCATCCGCGGCAAGGGCAACTACGTCGACGACATCAAGCTGCCCGGGATGCTGTACATGGACATCGTGCGCAGCCCGTACGCGCACGCGAGGATCAAGAAGATCGACACCTCGAAGGCGCTCAAGATCCCCGGCGTGCTCGCGGTGATCGACGGCCCCACGCTCGAGAAGTACAAGCTGCACTGGATGCCGACCATCTCGGCCGACACGCAGATGGTGCTGCCGACCGACGAGGTGATGTACCAGGCGCAGGAGGTGTGCGCGGTGATCGCCACCGAGCGCTACATCGCCGCCGACGGCGCCGACGCGGTCGAGGTCGAGTACGAGCCGCTGCCGGTGACGGTCGACCCGCTGAAGTCGATCGCGCCCGGCGCGCCGCTCCTGCGCAAGGACAAGAAAGACAAGAAGGACAACCTCGCCTTCCATTGGGAGGCGGGCGACCGCGCCGACACCGAGAAGGCGCTGCAGGCTTCGGAGGTCGTCGCCGAGCAGTACGTGTACGTGCCGCGCATCCACGTCGCTTCGATGGAGACCTGCGGCTGCGTCGCCGACTTCAACACCGCCGAGGGCAAGCTCACGGTCTACATGACCACGCAGGCGCCGCACGCGGTGCGCACCGTGTTCGCGCTGGTCGCGGGCCATGTGGGCCTCTCCGAGGAGCGCATCCGCATCGTCTCGCCCGACATCGGCGGCGGCTTCGGCGGCAAGGTGCCGGTGTATCCCGGGTACGTGATCGCGGTCGCCGCCTCGGTGGTGATCGGCAAGCCGGTGAAGTGGATCGAGGACCGGATGGAGAACCTGCAGGCCGATTCCTTCGCGCGCGACTACCACATGAAGGTGAGGCTCGGCGCGAAGAAGGACGGCACCCTGACGGCGCTCTCCATCAAGACGATCGCCGACCACGGCTACACCAACGCCTCGGCCAACCCGATGAAGTATCCCGCGGGCCTGTTCTCGATCTGCACCGGCGCCTACGACCTCAAGCATGCGTTCTGCGAGGTCGACGCGGTGTACACGCACAAGCCCCCCGGCGGCGTGGCCTACCGCTGCTCCTTCCGCGTCACCGAGGCGGTGCACGCCATCGAGCGCGTGGTCGACGTGCTGGCGCAGAAGCTGAAGATGGACCCGGCGGAGCTGCGCATGAAGAACTTCATCGCGCCCGAGCGCTTCCCCTACAAGTCGGTGCTCGGCTGGGAGTACGACAGCGGCAACTACCCCGCGGCGCTGAAGAAGGCCATGGAGATTGTGGGTTATGAATCTTTAAGGAAAGAACAGCAGGAAAAACGCAAGCGCGGCGAGCTGATGGGCATCGGTGTGTGCAGCTTCGTGGAGATCGTCGGCGCCGGCCCGTCGAAGGACTTCGACATCCTCGGCATCAAGATGTTCGATTCCGCCGAGATTCGCGTGCATCCGACCGGGAAAGCGTTAGCGCGCTTTGGCACGAAATCTCAGGGGCAGGGGCACGAGACCACCTACGCGCAGATCGTCGCCGAGGAGCTCGGCATCCCGGCTTCCGACGTGCAGGTCGAGGAAGGCGACACCGACACCGCGCCGTACGGCCTGGGCACCTACGCCAGCCGCTCGACGCCGACCTCGGGCGCCGCCGCGTCGCTCGCGGCGCGCAAGATCCGCAACAAGGCCAAGGCGATCGCCGCGCACCTGCTCGAGTGCAGCGAGGCCGACCTCGACTGGGTGCCGGGCAAGTTCTTCATCAAGGGCGTGCCCGACAAGGCGAAGACGATCCAGGAATGCGCGTTCGCGGCCTACACCAACATGCCGCAGGGCATGGAGCCCGGGCTGGAAGCCACGCACTACTACGACCCGCCCAACCTGACTTTCCCGTTCGGCAGCTACATCTGCGTGGTCGACCTCGACCGCGGCACCGGCGAGGTGAAGGTGCGCCGCTTCGTGGCGGTGGACGACTGCGGCAACATCATCAACCCGATGATCGTCGACGGCCAGATCCACGGCGGCCTCGCGCAGGGCGTGGGACCGGCGCTGTACGAGGAGATCAGCTACGACGAGGACGGCAACATCTCCGGCGGCAGCTTCCTCGACTACTACGTGCCGACCGCGCTCGAGTGCCCGAACTGGGAGACCGACAAGACGGTCACGCCTTCGCCGCACCACCCGTTCGGCGCCAAGGGCGTGGGCGAGTCGGCCACGGTCGGCGCGCCGCCCGCCATCGCCAACGCGGTGGTGGACGCGCTCTCGCACCTCGGCGTCACGCACCTCGACATCCCCATCACGCCCGAGAAGGTGTGGCAGCTTCTCAGGCAGAAAGGGGTGGCCGAGTAGAACGAAGTTCCAAGAACACAAGGAGGAACCATGAGCATTCGGTTTGCAATCGGTGTTGCATTGGTTTTGCTCGCCGCCGTCTCACTCGCCGACGAGCGGCGCGGCGCCCGCGTCGTCATCCCCAAGACCGGCGAGCGCTGCGCGAACGACACGAAGTGCCATAACCGCTGGCATCCCGCGATCCCGGCCGTCGCCACGGCGAACCCGGGCGACGTCGCGGTGTTCGGGACGCGGGATGCGTTCGACCACTCGCTCGATCGCAACTCCACCGCCGCCGACGTGGTGGCCCTCAACCTGAACCTGGTGCATCCGCTCACCGGGCCGCTTTACGTGCGCGGTGCAAAGGCGGGCGACGTCCTGGCGGTTACCCTGCTCGACATCGAGCCCGACGACTTCGGCTACACCATCATCGTGCCGGGCTTCGGCTTCCTGCGCGACGTGTTTCCCGACGCGTTCATCGTGCGCTGGGATCTGACGCGGCGCGGCGGCACCTCGCGCGACTTGCCGGGCGTGAACATCCGCTTCGACGGCTTCATGGGGACGATCGGCGTCGCGCCGGGGCCGAAGGAGACCGAGACTTTCTTCCAGCGCGAAACGCAGCTCTCCGCCGCCGGCGGCGTGGCGCTGCCGCCGCAGCCGCTCGACGCGCTGCCGGTGAAGGTCTGCGGTCCTGGCGGAACGAACGCGGACCGCTGCCTGCGCACCATTCCGCCGCGCGAGAACGGCGGCAACATGGACATCAAGCAGATGCAGGTCGGCACGACACTGCTGCTCCCATGCTTCGTCGATGGCTGCCTGCTGTCCATCGGCGACGTCCATTTCGCGCAGGGCGACGGCGAGGTGTCGGGCACTGCGATCGAGATGGACGCCACCGTCACCGTCAAGCTGGATGTGCGCAAAGGCGCGGCGAAGCTCACCCGTCCGCACTACGAGGGCGGCGACCAGCTCAAGCGCCTCGCGCCGGAGCGGTTCCATGCGACCGTGGGCTATCCGCTCAAGCCCGCGAACTTCATCCCGCCGACGCACGCCTATCTCGGCGGCACGCCCATCGGTCCGCTCAGCAATCTGTCGGAGGACCTGACCCTCGCCGCGCGCGACGCCCTGCTGCAGATGGTGGACTGGATCCACGCGAACAAGGGTCTTTCACGCGAGCAGGGGTACATACTTTCCAGCGTTGCGGTGGACCTGCGCATCGGCAACGTGGTCGACGTGCCGAATTACGCGGTATCAGCGATCCTCGACCTCGGCGTATTCGACCGGCACCGCGGTAAGGAGCGCGACGACGACGATCGCCGCAGGTAGCGCTTGCGCGTGACCCGGCGCGGCTGGCTTCGCGCTGCAGGGGTGGCCGGTTTGTGGCTCGCGCTTTCCGGGCACTCGCCTTACCGCCAGTGGGAGGTCTACCGCAAGACGCGGCTCGTCCTCCTCGCGAGTGCGGCCGATCCGCAATCGGTGCGGCTCGGCGCGGCCCTGGCGAAAATCTACCTGCAGCGCTTGCCGGAGAGCCGCGCCACCATGGCGCGAGCGCGCGACGGCAACGACCTCGTGCGGTTGCTGGCGAGCAAGCAGCTCGACGTCGCCGTGATGCGCGAGCCGGATGCTCGTGCGGCGCTCGCCGGGCAGCCGCCTTACGCCGACAGTGGCGGCGTGCGCCTGCGTGCCCTCGCCGCGCTCGGCGAGCACCTGCTGGTGTGCCGCGACGAGCTGCCGAACGGCAGCGCCTACATGCTCGTCGAGGCGCTGGCCGGGGGCTGGGAGGATCTCGAGCCTGCGCTGGTGCGCAAGGCGCCCGGTCCGCGTCCGGAAGGCAGGCTCGCCATACCGCTACACCCCGGCGCGGCCGAGTACTATCGCGACCACTAGCTCAGCGCCAGTAGCCGCGGTGCCAGTAGCCGTAGCGCGGGTGCGCGTAGCCGTAGCGCGGATATGCGTAGTAGGGGCGCGCGGCGACCACCACCGGCGCCGGCGCCGCGTAGACCACGGGACCCGGCTCGACCGGGGCGACCACGCAGCCGCTCAGCGCGGCGCTCACTGCTAAAGCGGCGAGGAGTGTTTTCATAGCTTGCATTAACGCAAGCCTGGCCGTCGCCGGCAGCGACAAATCGTTACCAGGTATTTCGGGCCGGGCCGACCGTATCACCCTGCAACAACTGCCCCCAAAGTAGCAAAGCCCGCCTTATCATCCGCCGGATGAGCGGATCCGACGCGATCGCCCTCACCCGGTCGCTGCTGCGCTTCGACACGGTCAACCCGCCCGGCCGCGAGCGCGACTGCGCGCGCTATGCCGGCGGGCTGCTCGAAGAGTGGGGCTACCGGGTCGACTACCACGAGTACGCGGACTCCCGCACCAGCGTGATCGCGCGCGCGGGCGGATCGGATGCGAAGGCGCCGCTTTGCCTCACCGGGCACCTCGATGTCGTGCCGATCGGCTCGCGGGCCTGGACGCACGACCCGTTCAGCGGCGAGACCGCCGGCGACCGGCTCTACGGCCGCGGCGCCTCGGACATGAAGGCCGGCGTGGCCGCGATCCTGCTCGCGGCGCGCGCCACGGCGAAGCGGCTCGCGGGCACGCCGGGCATCGTCATCGTCCTGACGGCGGCCGAAGAAGGAGGCTGCATCGGCTCACGTCATCTTTCGGAACAAAAGGCTCTTCTTGGAAAAGCCGGGGCCATGATCGTGGGTGAGCCCACCTCGAACTATCCGCTGGTCGGGCACAAGGGCTCGGTCAAGTTCCACGCCCGCTTCAAGGGCGTGTCCGCCCACGGCTCCATGCCGCATCTCGGGGTGAACGCGATCTACAGGGCAGCGCGTGCGCTCGGCAGGCTGGAGGCGTTCGACTTCGGCGTGCCGGCGCACCCGGTGATGGGCAAGCCCACCCTCAACGTCGGCACCATCGCAGGCGGCAACACGGTCAACGCGGTCGCGGACTCGGCCGATATCGGCGTGGATATCCGCACCGTGCCCGGCATGGATCACGCTGCGCTTCTCAGGACGCTTCAGGATCTGATGGCGGAAGCGGAGCTCGACGTGTTCTCGGATCTCGGCCCGGTGTGGACCGAGCCGGACCAGGCTTGGGTGCATCGCGTATTCGAGATCTGCAAGCCCTACGTCGAAGATCGGCTCGAGCCGCGCACCGCCCCGTACATGACCGACGCGGCGAACCTGCTCAAGGCCTATGCAGGCGCGCCCACGGTCGTGCTCGGGCCGGGCGAGGCCGCGATGGCCCACCAGACCGACGAATACTGCAGCCAGGAGCGTATCCGTCAATCCGTGTCGATCTACGAGGCGCTGATCGACGATTGGACGCGCGCATGAACGTATGGGCCTCGCTCGCGATCAAGGCGGCCTATCAGGAGCTGCTGCCTGCCTTCGTGCGCTCGAGCAAGGTGAAGGTCGACACCCAGTGGGTGGGCATGGCCGACATCCGGAAGCGCATTCTCGCCGGCGAGGCGACCGACGTGGTCATCGGCTCCGCCGGCCTGATCGAGGACCTGATCAACGGCGGCAACTTCGATTCGCGCACTCGAATCGATCTCGCGAAATCCGAGGTCGGGGCGGCGGTGCGCTCCGGCGCGCGCAAGCCCGACATCGGCAGCGTCGAGGCGCTGAAGAGCGCGCTGCGCGCGGCGAAATCGATCGTGTACTCGAGCGGCCCGAGCGGGATCTATCTCGCCGAGCTGTTCCACCGCCTGGGCATCGCCGAGGAGCTCAAGCCCAAGGCGAGACAGGCGCCCCCCGGCGTGCTGGTGGGCGAGCTGGTCGCGCGCGGCGACTTCGAGCTCTGCTTCCAGCAGGTGCCGGAGCTGCGCCAGGTCCACGGCATCGACTACGTCGGGCGGCTGCCGCGCGAGGTGCAGCTCTCGACCGTGTTCTCGGGTGCGGTGCACTCCAGGTCCGCGCAGGCGAAGCCCGGAGGCGAGCTGCTGCATCATCTCGCCTCGCGCGACTCGCAGCGGGTGCTGCGCAAGCACGGCCTGGAACCGGCGTAGATGAGGAACCCGGTTAAGGAAAAGCTCGCCCGGGGCGAGCTGGTCGCGTCGATGACGGTGCGGCTCGTCTCGGGGATCGAGATCGTGCCGATCGCCAAGTCGGCGGGATTCGACTCGCTGTACGTCGACCTCGAGCACTCGAGCCTCACGCTGCAGGCGACGAGCCAGATCTCGATCATGGCGCTGGAGGCGGGAATTCCGGCGCTGGTGCGCGTGCCCGCCAACACGCCGGAGTACATCTCGCGCGTGCTGGACGGCGGCGCGCTCGGGGTGATCGCCCCCGGCGTGCGCTCGGCCGAAGAGGCGCGCGCGGTGGTCGCGGCCGCCCGGTATCCGCCGGCGGGCAGACGCGGCCTCGTCGCCGGCCTGCCGCACTTCGGGTTCCGCGGCGTCCCGGCCGCCGAAGCGCTGCCCGCGCTGAACGAAGCGACCCTGGTGATGGTGCAGTGCGAGTCGGCGGCCTCGCTCGATGCGACCGAGGAGATCGTCGCGGTCGACGGCATCGACATGGTGATGATCGGATCGAACGATCTCCTCGCCGACCTCGGCCTCGCCGGACAATACGACCATCCAAGGCTCGCGCAGGCCTATGAGCGCGTCATCGCAGCCTGCCGTGGCCGCGGCAAGCATGTCGGCGTAGGCGGCCTCGCCACGCGGCCCGACCTGGTCGCAAAGTTCGTGCGGCTCGGCGCACGCTACGTTTCCACCGGAACCGACCTCGCCTTCCTCGCCGCCGAATGTGCACGGCGTGCACGCCAGGTGAAGGAGTTGAAGCTATGAAGACAGCCGTCTTGGCGCTGCTGGTCTTGCTATCGGGAAATGCTTTCGCGCAGGCGTTTCCGGTGAAGCCGGTGCGCATGGTCGTTCCCCTCGTTCCAGGCGGCAACCAGGACATCGTGGCGCGCGCGGTCGCCGAGGAGCTCGCGAAGAACCTGGGCCAGCAGGTCATCGTCGAGAACCGTCCGGGGCAGAGCGCCATCGTCGGCACTCAGCACGTGAAGAGCGCGCCGCCCGACGGCTACACGCTGCTTTCGGTCGCCGTCACTTTCGCGCGCGTGCCCGGCGTGGTGAAGGCGGCGGGCTACGATCCGCGCAGCGATTTCACGGGCGTCTCCCTGGTGTGCCGCATCCCGCAGGTGCTGGTGGTGAACCAGGCCCATCCCGCGCGCACGCTGCAGGATCTCGTCGCGCAGGCGAAAGCGAAGCCCGGCGAGATCACGTATGGCAGCTCGGGCAACGGCTCGACCGGCCACGTCGCAGCCGAGCTTTTCATGCGCGCCACGGGCACCAGGCTGACGCAGGTCAGCTACAAGGGCAACGCGCAGGCGCTGGTCGACGTGATGGGCGGGCAGATCGCGATGATGTTCGACCAGGTCAGCACTTCCGCCGCGCAGGTGAGAGGCGCCAAGCTGCGCGCCCTGGCGGTGAGCTCCAGGGAGCGCTCTTCGGTGCTGCCCGAGGTGCCGAGCCTGCACGAGCTCGGCTACACCGGCTTCGACGACGTGACGTGGAACGGGATCGTGGCGCCGGCGGCGACGCCGCGCGAGGTGGTGAATCGCCTGCACGCGGCGGTGGCGAATGCGCTCGCCAGCCCCGAGATGAAGAAGAAATACGCCGAGCGCGGAATCGACCTCGTGGCGAGCGCCTCGCCGGAGGAATTCACGCAATACGTGCGCGCCGAGGCCGATGCCTTCGTGAAACTGGTGAAGGAGGCGGGGATTCAGGTGGAGTAAGACCGGGAGAAAAACGTGGTCTGTCCCTGATTTGGAAAACGCGATGCAGGCCTGCGACGCCCACTTCCACGTGTTCGGCCCGGAGGCGCGCTACCCGTATTCCGCGGACCTGCGCTACACGCCGCCGAGCGCGCCGCTGGAGGATTACCTGGAGCACGCGCGCGAGCTCGGGATCGGGCGCTACGTGTTCGTGCAGCCCAGCGCCTACGGCCCCGACAACCGCTGCATGCTCGATGCGATGCGAGCCGTCGGGACGCAGAGCTGCCGCGGCATCGTCGACATCGAGGAGGACACGCCCGACGGGGAGCTCGAGCGCCTCGACGCTGCCGGCGTGCGCGGCGTGCGCATCAACGTGAATCCGATCAAGCCGCCCGAGCCCGGATTTTCACTGAGCCTGATGAAGCGCATCCGCACCCTCGACGCACGCTGCTCCGGGCGCGGCTGGATGCTCGACTTCCTCGCCCCGGGCTGGCTCATCCGCGAGCTGATTCCCGTGTTCCGGGACCTGCAATCGAGGTTCTCGATCGCGCACCTCGGCATGTTCCCGGCGATGGCCGGCCCGCAGCAGCCCGGGTTCATGGAGTTCGTGCATCTCGTGCGCGGCTGCGAGCGCTGCTGGGTGAAGCTCACCGGCGCGTACCGCATCTCGCTCGAGCCGGGCTTCGCCGATACGCTGCCGCTCGCGCGCGCGCTCATCGCCGCGGCGCCCGAGCGCGTGATCTGGGGCTCCGATTACCCGCACCTCTCGTTCACGGACCGGGTCGACTCGCAGCGCCTGTTCACGCTGCTCGAGGCCTGGGCGCCGGACAAGCGGGTTCGCGAGCGCATCCTGCTGGAGAACCCGCAGCGCTGCTTCGGCTTCTAGCGCTTCTTGCTTACTGCCGGCGAATCTCGTTGGCGTCGGAGAGCAGCACGCGCGTTCCGGGCGCGAAATCGCGGCTCGGCGTGTCGACGTACAGCATGCGGCCGTCGTCCATGCGGATGCGCAGGCGCTGCAGGCTGGCCTCCGCGGTCGCGGCCGGATTGCGCGCCGAGGTATTCGGGCCCGCGGCGATCGGTCCTGGTGCAGGTGTCACTGCCTGCACCACGCCGGTGCCGGCGCGGTAGGGCTGCTCTATGGGCGTGACGGCCACTGGGGCCGGAGTCGCGGGTCCGCGGCTGGCGCAGCCGGCAAGAAATACGGCCAGGACGGCGATCGGTGCTGCAAGTGCGAGTCTGGTCATCGAATCCTCCTGTGGGTCGGCGCTGGAAACGTAGCAAGCGCCGTTCCGCTGCGATTCATTGACACCTTGAGCGCCGCGGGTTTAGCTTAGGTTGATACCCAAAGGGAGATCACGATGAAGGTCACAATGACCAAGCGCTTCATTGGCGTCGCCGTGCTGGCTGCGACGGTGTGCACCGGCGCCCTCGCGCAGGCGCCGGCGTCCAAGACGATCAAGATGCAATCGAGCTGGCCGGCGAGCAACACGCTGCAGGAGCACTTCAAGATCTTCTCCGAGCGCGTGGACAAGCTCAGCCAGGGCAGCCTGAAGATCGACGCCATGCCGGCCGGCCAGATCGTGCCGGCCTTCGAGGTGCTTGATGCAACGCACAAGAAGGTGCTCGACGGCTGGCATTCCATCTCCTACTACTGGGTGGGCAAGAATCCTGCTGCGGCGCTCTTCGCCGCGCCGCCGGGCGGTCCCTTCGGGATGGATCACATGGATTACCTGGGCTGGCTCTACGTCGGCGGCGGGCTGCAGATGTGGCGCGACTTCTATCAGAACGACCTCAAGCTGAACCTCATCGTGTGGCCCGCGCACCCGTCGAGCCCGCAGGCGTTCGGCTGGTTCAAAAAGCCGCTGCGGAGCGTCGCGGACATCAAGGGCCTGAAATGCCGCCAGACCGGCCTCAACGCCGAGGTCTACGCCAAGATGGGAATGAGCGTGGTCAACATGGCGGGCGGCGAGATCGTGCCTTCCGCGCAGCGCGGCGTGATCGACTGCGCCGAGTGGGTCGGGGGCGTCGAGGACCTGCGCCTGGGGCTGCACACCGTGTTCAAGTACCACTACACCCCGGGCATGCACGAGAACAACTCGATCGGCGAGCTCGGCTTCAATCTCGAGGTCTGGAAGGGCTTCACCCCGGCGCAGCAGGAAGCCATCAACTCCGCGGTGAACGACACCTTCATCCTGTGGCTCACCCGCTGGCAGAAGCAGAACGCCGACGCGATCGAGGAGCTCATCACCAAGCACGGGGTGCAGATCCGCCGCACGCCGCCCGACATCCTGATCGCCTCGCTCAAGGCCTGGGACGAGGTCGCGGCCGAGAACTCGGCCAAGAGCCCGACGTTCAAGAAGGTGTACGAGTCACAGCGCGCGTACGCCGCCAAGGTGGTGCCGGCGAAACGCTACATGTTCCCGCCGTATTCGTTCGCCGCGAACTACTACTGGCCGCAGGAGGCGGCCAAGCCGGCCGCAAGCAGCAAGGGTAAAAACAACTGAAACGGCTTTTGATCGCCGCGGCGCTCTGCTGCGCCGCGCTTGCCGTCCACGGGCAAGGGCAGGTCACGCGCATCGTGGTTCCGTTCGCCGCGGGCGGGGTGCAGGACATCCTCGCCCGCGCGATCAACGCCGAGCTCGGCGCGCAGCTCGGCCGCAATGTGAT
Source organism: Burkholderiales bacterium (assembly GCA_044870335.1). Classification (GTDB taxonomy): domain Bacteria; phylum Pseudomonadota; class Gammaproteobacteria; order Burkholderiales; family SG8-39; genus SCGC-AG-212-J23. The sequence goes on from JBIOYV010000070.1 coordinate 44,217, forward strand.
CGTCGAGAACCGGCCGGGCGCCGGCAACACCATCGGCACCGCCTACGTGGCCAAGGCGGCGCCCGATGGCCACACGCTCATCCTGGCGGCGGCGAGCCATACGATCTCGGGCTCGCTCTACAGCAAGCTTTCCTATCATCCGATCAGCGATTTCACCGCCGTCGCGCACATCGGCACGGTCGACTATGTGCTCATGACCACCTCGACCATTCCCGCGAAAAGCGTGGCCGAGTTCGTCGCTTATGCCAGGGCCAACCCGGGGAAGCTCAATTACGCGAGCGCGGGCAACGGCAGCGCCACGCACCTGGCGATGGCCTATTTCGCCAGCCTCGCCGGCATCGAGCTGGTCCACGTGCCGTTCAAGGCGACCGGCGAGGCGATCAACGAGGTGCTCGCCGGGCGTGCGCACGCCGTGATCGCGGCCAATATCGGCGCGCTGGCCTTCGTCAAGGACGAGCGCGTGCGCATGCTCGCGTCCACCGGAAGCCGCCGCTCGAAATTCCTCCCGCAGCTTCCGACCATCGCCGAGAGCGGCGTGCCTGGGTATGTCTTCGACTCGTGGCTCGGCCTGCTTGCGCCGGCGGCCACCCCCCGGCCGGTGGTCGAGCAGCTCAACTCGGCGATGGAGAAGCTGCTGCGCGAGCCGCTGATCCTGGAGCGGCTCGCGAAGCAGGGGATCGAGCCGCAGGCCCTGACCGTGGAAGCGTTCAACGCGCTGCTGCGGGAGGACTTCGCCAGGATGGCGAAGGTGGTCAAGGCGTCGGGCGCCCGGATCGACTAGGCGGGGTTCGGCGACACGGCGTAGCACCCCGGGGGCATGGATAGCCGAGATTCGGCGGCTGGCAAATTTGTGCAGGACTGTTAATCTTCGCGGGCCGTAAAACAACAATTCCGGAGCAAGCGACATGAAGGACGGAACGGTTTCAAGGCTACTCGCCCAGATCCCCGAGCGGGCCGGACGTGTCCAGAGCGGAGTGCGGTTCACGCCCCAGGCCTGCGGCTGCGCCTATCCGGAGCGCCTTACGCAGCTCTCTCGGTTCCTGTCGTGGCTGCGCCCGCTCGACGGCCTCACGCGGGAAGAGCAGGTCGTTCTAGGCCTGGTCGCTCCGAATGGCCGGCCGATGCAGCCGGCCGACGAGGACGACGCCGAAGAAGCCGAGCTCGAGGCGCTCTAGCCCGCACGGGCGCGCTCGCGGGCGGCTTCGAGCGTATCGAAGAGCACCTGCCGCTGGGCCCCGCTGCCGCCCATCCGCTTGAATTCCTGTGTCATCGGCTCGAGGAGCGCGACCACGCTCGCGTAGTCGCCTGCCGCGAACGCCTTGAATGCGCCGCAAGCGGCGCGAAACACCGGCCCGGGAGGCGCCCCGGAGAGCGCGCCGAGCCGCTGCTCGAGCTCCGCGAGCTGCCCGGCGCCGGCGGCGGCCATGGCGAGGTGCCATTCGATGAAATGACCCGCCGGACCGGGGAAGCGCTCGCGCCCGTAGTCGGCCAACTCGCCCAACTCGCGCCACTCTGCAAGCTGATTTCTGAGCGAGAAGCGCCACAGCAGCGAGGCGCAGTCGGAGATCACGTTGATCGGCGGTGACGGGTTGACCGCGGGACGCAGCACGTCCCGGTAGATCGCCGCCGCGCCGGCGGCGTCGCCCTCGTCCAGGCGCCACAGCGCCCGGTGCCAGCTGATGTGGGCATGGAGCATCCCGCCGCGGTCGTAACCGGGCAGCCAGGCTTCGATGAACCGGGCGCCTTCGCCGCGCTCGCCCGCCTCGGCGAAGAAGTGGACATAGGCGTGCGCGCCGTGCGCGTTCTCGCGCCGCAGCTCGAGCGCGCGCCCCGTGATGAGGCCGCCCGCGGCGAGCTCGCCCGCTTCCGTATGCGACCAGCCGAGGTGCGTGAGGAACCACCAGTCCTCGCCGTAGTGCGGCGCGAGGCGCCGGCACAGCGCGAGCCGCGCGGCGTCGTGGTCCGGACGGCCGCTGAAGCCGTACAGGCCGAAGGCGCCCAGCCCGAGCGAGAAGGCGAGCGCATCGCGCGGGTGCGCCTCGAGGTGCTCGAGGAGCGCCTCGAGCGCTTTTGCAGACTGCCCTTCGATGGCCAATCCGAGAATGCGGACATGCGCCGCTTCGCGCGCCGTTGCCGTGGCCACCAGTGCATGGGCCCGCGCGATGGCTTCGCGTGCCTCGGCCGTCCGGGCGTAGATTTGCAGGTGCCGCGCCAGAGCGGCGTGCGCGAGCGCGAAGCCGGGGTCGTGGGCAATGGCCTCCAGCAGCGAGTCACCGGCGCCGGGCCAGGCGGAAAGCAGGAGGTCCACGCCGCGCCGATACGCCGCGGCCGCCTTCGCCGAGGACGTCGCGAGCGCGAGGCCGTAGCGATCGCTCTCCATCGGCGCATTCTATGCGCCGTCCGGACCGGCGCCGGCGCCCGGGCATGCGCATTGCACTGTGATCAACGTCCTATCAATCGCCGGAGTTCGACATGCTTAGCTGGGCAATCGCCTTCTTCATCATCGCCATCGTGGCCGCGGTATTCGGCTTCGGCGGCATCGCCGCTGGCGCCGCGGGCATCGCCAAGGTGCTGTTCTTCCTGTTCCTGCTCGCCTTCGTGGTGTCGCTTGTCCTGGGCCTGATGCGCGGCCGCGGTCCAAGGGTCTAGCGCTTCAGGCATCATCCGGCCGTGATCCAATGGATCGCGGCCGCCGCCGCATTCTTCGCCGCGCTTTCGGCCTCCGGCGCGCTCGCCTGCTCGTGCGCCGATATCTCGCGCGCGGCTCCGGCGCGGCTCGCCGACTTTGTCGCCCGCGCCGAGCGCGTCGTGCACGCGCGCATCGTCGGCCTGCAGTCGCCTCACGAGGCGCGCATCGAGGTGATCGAGTCTTTCAAGGGCTCGGGCGAGCGCCTCGAGGCTCAGCGCGGGCCCGAGGCGACGTGCGGCTTTGCGTTCGCGCCTGGAGAGGAGCGGGTCTATTTCGTGTTCTCGGGCGCGGTCAACCTGTGCGGCCGCGCCGCGCCGAGCGCCGAGCTTCTCGAGCGCCTGCGCAAGCTGAAGGTGGCCGACGCCGGCTGCGAGGAGATCGTGCACCCGCCTCGGCCGCCGGCGGTCTTCGCGGTGGAAGAGGCCGATCCTTCTCCGTACGAGCCGCTGTACGGCTACGACCCCGAGCTTGCGCTCGGCGTAGGCCACGTGCGCCCCGTGCGCGAAGAGGAGCGCGACGACTGGCCGCGCCGCCTGAAGCTGCCGGTGTTCACCGCGCCGGGCGGCGAAGTGAAGATCTGGCTCACCCCCGGCTCGGTCGGCGGCGATGTCCTCGTCGAGACCGGCTACGAGACCGCGAGCTTCATCGTCCTCCAGGCGCGGCCCGACGGCTGGCTGCAGATCCGCTTCGGCGGTCCGCTCGCCTCCGGGGCGGGCTGGGTGCACCGCTGCCATCTCGATGCGGCGACGCCGCGGCTCGAATACCAGCCGTGGGAGAAGCTGCTGGCGGGGGCGGTGCCGCTCTACTTCCGGGATCAGTCGGCGCGCGTCCTGCGCAAGACCCCTTCCAGCGAGGCGCCCGCCATCGCCAACATTCCGGCCGATCCGAACCTTTACGGCATCCAGCCGCTGCAGTTCCGCGGCGACTGGGCGCGGGTGCGCGTCTCGGTTCCGTCCCGGCATTGCGCCGACCCCAGGCCCACGCGCTTCAAGGTGTACGAAGGCTGGGTGCGCTGGCGCGGCCCGAAGCTGGGCCCGGCACTGTGGTATTACACCCGAGGGTGTTAGGCGATTTCGCGTCTGACGGCGTGAGCGCCCGCGACCAGCGACTGTAGTTTTCCGAAGGCGACTTCGCGCGGCAGGTACTTCATGCCGCAGTCGGGCGCGACCACCAGGCGCTCGGCGGGGACATGCTTCAGGCCCTCGCGGATGCGCTCGGCGACAGTTTGCGGCGTTTCGACTTCGGTGGTGCCGAGATCGATCACGCCGAGCATCACCGTCTTTTTCCCAAGCTCCTTGAGAACGGCAAGGTCGAGGCGCGGCTGCGCGGCCTCGATGGAGATCTGCGACGCGGTGGTGTCGGCGAGCTGCGGCAGGAACGAGTAGCCGCTCGGCTTGTCCTTCACCGCCGCGGCGTAGCCGAAGCAGAGGTGCACGACCGTCGTGCCCTCGATGCCCTGCAGGGCGCGGTTGATCGCCTTCACACCGTAGCGCGCGGCGCGGTCGGCGCGCGCCTGCAGCCACGGCTCGTCGAGCTGGATCACGTCGGCGCCGGCGGCCTTGAGGTCGCGCATTTCGGCGTTGACCGCAGTGGCGAACGCCATGGCCAGCGCTTCCTCGTCCCGGTAGTAGTCGTCCTGGGCCTGCTGCGTCATGGTGAAGGGCCCGGGCAGGGTGATCTTGATCTTCTTCGTGGTGTTTCGCCTGAGGAACTCCACGTCCCTCACCTCGATTGCGTTTGTTCTCTTTATTAAACCTGCTATGCGCGGCACCACGGATTGCCCGCCGCTGCGGTTGATCGTGGCACCGGGATTGACGATGTCCACGCCCTCCAGCGCGGTGGCGAAGCGGTTGGAGTAGCTCTCGCGCCGCATTTCGCCGTCGGTGATGATGTCCAGCCCCGCACGCTCCATGTCGCGAATGGCGATCAGGGTGGCGTCGTCCTGCGCCTCCTCGAGGTCTTGTCCCTCCACCTTCCAGATTTCGGGCGCGCGCACGCGCGGCACCTTCGAGCCGAGGCGGTCGCGGTGGATGAGCCAGCGCGGTTGCGGGTAGCTGCCGACGACGGTCGTTTCAATGAGCATTTTTCATCCGGTTTTCAGCGCGTCTCGAATCGCCAACAGGAAGGAGATTTTTCTCGGCTGCATGAAGGCATAGTTCCTCAAAAACAACAGATTGTCGAGCACTCCGAAGGCGTTTGTTTTAACTTGTAAGCCGCAAAAGGGGAGAGTCCCATGAGTTCGCAAGCCTGGATGATCTGGCCCGACAATTTCGCAGGTTCGTTCCTGGTCCTGGCGGTGCTCGCCATGGCCTTCATGTACGCCGCGCGCATGCCGATGCATGGCCTGCTCCGTTCGGTCGGCCACGCCGTGGGCGGCCCGCTGCGCATGGGCGCCCGCTGGCTGCTCGCGGCCGCGGCCGAGGTGCAGGCGCGCAACAAGGCGGTGCTGCTCGCCCACGGCAAGCACGAGGTCGGGCAGCGCGTGGAGCGCGAGTTCGAGCGCCTGGGCGTCATCGTGCAGCGCGAGCTGCAGGGCTACCCGGCTCTGCAGAGGAAGCTTCTCGACGAGATCACCCGCATCGAGGAGGACTACAAGAAGTGCGGCGAGGTTCCGCCGCCGCCGCCGGAGTGGACCGAGGCGGTTGCCGCGGTGGCCAACGTCAAGACCGGCGGCAACGAGCTCGTGCTGCGGGTGCTCGAGGAGATCAAGCGCTCGATCACCTCGATCCACGACAAGACGCTGGCCGACTACCGCCGCGCATACGAGCGGCGCCACAAGATCCTCGAGAGCTTCATGCCGTTCTGGCGCTCGGTGGACAAGAACCTGGTCCAGGTCGAGCAGAACATGGCGCGCCTGCAGGCCAACGTGCGCACCGTCGATGCCCACATGGCGATCTACGAGCAGATCAACGAAGGCACCGACAAGGCGCAGCACGCGCTCACGGTTTCGGGCTTCACCCAGTTTGCAACCTCGCTCCTCGTCATGGTCGTGGCGGCGGGCGGCGCGTTCATCAACTTCAAGCTGATCGCGCTGCCGATGTCCGAGATGGTCGGCGCGGGCGACTACATCACCAACTCGCTGCGCACCTCGGAGGTGGCCGCGCTGGTGATCATCTTCGTCGAGGCGTCGATGGGCCTGTTCCTGCTCGAGGCGCTGAGGATCACGCATCTCTTCCCGCGCATCGCCAACCTGAATGACCGGCTGCGCACGCGCATGCTGTGGATCGCCCTCACGCTGCTTGTGATCCTCGCGGGCGTCGAGGCGGCGCTGGCACTGATGCGCGACATGCTGATCTCCGACAAGCAGGCCTTGCTGCAGTCGCTCTCCACGGTGCAGGCGGCGGCGCACGACGGCTGGATGTCGAGCATCCCGACCGCCGGCCAGATGCTGCTCGGCTTCATCCTGCCGTTCGCGCTCGCGTTCATCGCCATCCCGCTCGAGTCGGTGATCCACTCCGGCCGCACCGTCGGCGGGGTGTTCGTGCTGGCGCTGCTGCGCTCGCTCGCGTTCCTGCTGCGGGTGCTGGGCAACGTGGCGCGGCAGATGAGCCGCGTGCTGATCAAACTCTACGACGTCGTCATCGTGGTGCCACTCATGGCCGAGCGCATGTGGAAGGGCTCGCGCTCGGAGCGTCACTCCAAGCTCGGCGTCGACGTCGACCTCGAGCGCACCCACGCCTAAAGGAACCGACATGAAAAAGCGCCAGTTCCTCATTTCCCTTCCCGCGCTCGGGCTTACGCTCGCCGGGGCCGGCTGTACCGATCAGCGCAGCCACTCGCACGCGGTGTACATGCTGGTCGATACCTCGGGCACCTATGCCCAGGAGGCCGGCAAGGCCCAGGTGATCATCAACTACCTGCTCGGCTCGCTCCAGCCCGGCGATTCGCTCGCCGTGGCGCGTGTCCAGAGCCGCAGCTTCAGCGAGAAGGACATCGTCGCCAAGGCGACGTTCGATTCGCGCCCATCGCAGGAGAACGCCCAGAAGCGCGCGTTCCGGGAGCGCATCGAGAACTCGTTCCGCGCGGTGTCCGGTAGCCGCTACACCGACATCACCGGCGGCCTCATCCAGGGCGCCGAATTCCTGAACGAGACCGGCGCCGGCAGCAAGACCATCATCGTGTTCTCCGACATGCAGGAGGAGCTCGACAAGGTGACCCAGCGCGACTTCCCCATCAGCCTCAAGGGCATCCGGGTGGTCGCGGTGAACGTGGTCAAGCTGAAGACCGACAACATCGACCCGCGCAAGTACGTGGGCCGTCTCGAGGCCTGGCAGAAGCGGGTCGAGACCGCGGGCGCGCGCGAGTGGCGCGTCATCAACAACCTCGACCGCCTGGACGCTATCCTAGCGAGAGGTTGAGCTCCCGAGTTTCGCAGCAGGCGGCATGGCTTGAAGTCCTGCAGCACCCCGGCGCCTTCGCGCTGCGGGTGCTGCGCGCGTTCCGCAAGAACCAGGGACTGCTCCTCGCGGGCGCGGTGGCGTACTACGCGCTGCTCTCCATCGTTCCGCTGCTCATCCTGATCGTGATCGCGCTGTCGCACCTCGTCGACCAGGCGCTGCTGCTCGAGACGCTGGAGCGCTACCTCGGCTGGGTGGTGCCGGGCCAGTCGCAGCCGATCATCAACGAGCTCGCCGGGTTCCTCCGGCACCGCGACGTGCTGGGCTGGGTGCTCGCCGCGACGCTGCTCTTCTTCAGCTCGCTCGCCTTCACCGTGCTCGAGAACGCGATGTCGATCATCTTCTTCCACCGCGTCGCGGTGCGCCGGCGCCACTTCCTGGTCTCGGCGGTCATTCCCTACTGCTACATCCTGTTCCTCGGCGTGGGCCTGCTGGTGGTGACGCTGGTGGCGGCGGGCCTCGAGGTCATCGGCCGGAGCACGATCGAATTCCTCGGCCTGTACTGGTCGCTCGACCCGCTGTCGCGCGCGGCGCTCTATCTCGTGGGCGTGGCGGGCGAGATCCTGGTCGTCAGCTCGATCTACCTCGTGATGCCCGTGGGCCGGCTGCGCCTGCGGCACGCGCTGATCGGCGGCGCCACCGCGGCGCTCCTCTGGGAGCTGACGCGGCACCTGCTCGTCTGGTACTTCGCCAGGCTCTCGCAGGTGAACGTGGTGTACGGCTCGCTCACCACCGCCATCGTGGTGCTCCTCAGCCTGGAGATCCTCGCCGCGCTGCTTCTCCTCGGCGCGCAGGTGATTTCCGAGTACGAACGGGTCGAACGAGGCGGGCTCAAGTCCGGTATTTCCTGAGCGCTTCCTTCGTCAGGGCGATGCCGTGCCCCGGCTTTGCCGGGATACGGAACTCGCCGTCCTTGCACTCGGGCAGCTCCTCGAAGAGGTCCTTCGGCGCCCAGTCCATGTACTCGACCAGGAAGCCGTTGGACAGCGCGCCGCACACCTGCAGCGAGAGCTCGTGCACCACGTGCGGCGAGACGGCGATGCCGTGGGCCGCGGCGAGGTGGCCGATCTTCAGCGTCTCGCTGTAGCCGTTGGCGCGGCACACGTCGGGCATCAGGTAGCGCGCCGCGCGGCGCTGGATCAGCTCGCGGAACTCGTAGCGCGTGTAGTTGTTTTCGCCGGTGGCGACCGGAATGCGGATCGCCTTGGCGACCTCCTCGCACGCCGCTAGGTCGTCCGACAGCACCGGCTCCTCGTACCACACCAGGTCGAAATCCTCGAGCAGCGCCGCCTGCCGGCGGTTGCCTTCGAGGTCGAGCTTCTGGTTGACGTCGACCATCATGCGCATTCCCGGGCCCACCGCCTTGCGCACTACTTCGACCCGCGCGCGGTTCACCTTCGGGTCGGGATGGTGGATTTTCATCTTGTAGTACTTGCAGCCGGCGGCGGCATACCTCTGCGCCTCGGCGACGAGCTCCGCCTCGGTGTACTTGCCCCAGCCGCCGCTGCCGTAGGCGCTCACGCGGTCCGTGAATCCGCCCCACAGCTTGTAGAGCGGCAGCCCGGCGGCCTTGCCGGCGAGGTCCCACAGCGCGATGTCCAGCGCCGAGATCGCCATGCCGGCGATGCCGACGCGCCGCACCCCGCGGTCGCCGCGGTACATCTTGTCCCACAGCCGCTCGACCTGCAGCGGGTCCTCGCCCAGGAGCAGACTCTTGAGTCGCGCATCCAGGTACGCGAGCACGGCTTCGGCGCCGCCGCCGCCGAAGACCATGCTGTAGCCCTGGCCGCTCACGCCTTCGTCGGTCGCGATGTCGGCGACCACGAACTTGTGATGCGGAAATTCCGTCGACATCGGCCGCGGGGTGGGGACCGTCAGAAGGCATGTCTCGATGGAAGTGATTTTCATGGCGGCACATATTTTGCGGGGTATCCGGCGAGATTGACAGCAGGTTTCCAGAGGAGACGTGGATGTCAGGCTTTACACCCGAGCGCAGAAACGGCGACCGGCGCAGCGGCATCGAGCGTCGGTCCGGCGCGCAGCCGCTGGGAGGCTTGGGCGGCCGGGGCATCGCCGAGATGCTGGATCCCGCCGGCGAAGAGGCGTATTGGCGCGAGAACTACACCACCCAGCCCTATTACGAGTCGGGCCATACCTATGACGACTACCACCCGGGCTACCGCATCGGCTGGGAAGGCCGCGCCCGCTACGAAGGCCGCAGCTTCGACGAAGTCGAGAACGAGCTCAAGGCCGCCTACGAGCGACACCGCCGCGGCTCGAGGCTAGGCTGGGACCGCAACCGCCATGCCGCGCGCGCGGCGTGGAACCGGTTCGACGTCACCGACGATTTCGAGCGCAGCCGGTAACGACGCTCCGGGCAGTTCAAAATCGGGTCAGGGCCGTTCAGCGCCCTGACCCGATTTCTTTTGGGGTGCAAACGAACATGAACAAGCTCCAACGCATGAAGCTCCTCGCGACCGGGCTGCTCGCGCTCGCCGGCGCGGTTTACGTGGCGGCGCGGGCCTTCGAGCCCGGACGGCCCTGGCTCCACTACGTCGCTGCGGCGGCGGAAGCGGCGATGATCGGCGCCATCGCCGACTGGTTCGCGGTCGTCGCCCTGTTCCACCATCCGCTCAACCTGCGGTTCATTCCCCACACCGCCATCCTGCCGCGCAACAAGGCGCGCATTGCCGAGGGCCTGTCGCAGTTCATCCAGCAGAACTTCCTGAGCTCGGCCGCGGTGGTCGCGCGCGTGGCCGCGTTTCGCCCGGCGCACACGCTGTGCCGGTGGCTGCTCAAGCGCGACAACGCCGAGACCCTGTCGGGTTACGCGACGCGCCTCGTGACCTACGCGCTCGAGGCCGTGGAGGACGAGCGAGTGCGTGCGTTTCTGGGGCGCGCGCTCGCGGCGCGGCTGCGCAACGCCGACGTCGCCGGCGCCGCCGCGCAGATCCTCGACGTGCTGACCCAGAACGAGCGCCACCATGCGCTTCTCGACGAGGCGCTGGCCGGGCTCGACGACCTGCTTCAGCGCGAGGATGTTCGGCGCTTCATCGCCGAGGAGGTGAGAAACAGCTCGCCCGCACTGCTGCGCGTCATCAACCAGGTGCTCGACCTCAAGCTCGACGAGCGCGCGGCGCTGAAGATCGTCGACGTCGCGCTGAAGAAGGTCTCGGAGGTGAGGCACGACCGCGAGCACGAGCTGCGCGCGCGCTTCGACGGCTTCGTGCGGCGCTTCATCGAGCGGCTGAAGAGCGATCCCGAAACGCGCGAGAAGATCCACCGGCTGCGCGACGACGCGCTCGACAGTCCGGGCCTCGCGGGCTACGTCGGCGGCCTGTGGGAGGAGTTTCGCGCCTGGCTTCCGGGCGGCATGCGCGAGCGCCTGCCGGGCCTCATCGTCGAGCTCGGCGAGAAGCTCGACGCCGATCCCGCGATCCGCGGATGGATCGACGAGCAGATCCTGTCCGCGCTGCCGTCGCTCGTGGAGGAGCACCGCGCCAAGTTCGGCCGCTTCATCGAGGACCAGATCCTGTCGTGGCAGGAGGAGAAGCTGGTGGCCGAGCTCGAGCGCCACATCGGCCCGGATCTCCAGTACATCCGCATCAACGGCACGGTGGTCGGCGCCCTGGCCGGGCTTGCGATCGCCGCCCTGACGCAGCTCCTGCCCTAGGCCGGATAAGCCGGACGGACTACGCGCCGCGGCGAGGCACCGCCATTGCTGCGCATCCGGAGTGGACGGGGCCTTCAGCGTCGCAGTATTGCGCCAGCGCGGCGAGCTCTCGGCATTCGCGGCCGATTGCGCGGACCTCGCGCTCCACTGCGCGGAACGCTCGCGCCTGGATCAGCCGCGGCACGAGGGCACGCGCTGCGTGCTGGTGTGGACCGGAGCGCGCGGCCGGGGCAAGCTCGGCGCGCTGGTTCCGTTCGGCGCCCCCGCGGTTTACCAGGGGCTTCCGCTCGTGGCGCTGAGATCGTGCACGCCGCTCCTGCGGCTCGGCTGGGAGCAGGCGGCCCTGCACGCGCTGCTCGACTGGTTCCGCGCGGACGGCGAAGGCGCCGCGCTGCTCGAATTCCGGGGCCTTGCGCGCGGCGGACCGGTCGAGGCTGCGTTCGCCGAGGTGGCGCGCCAGCGCGAGCAGCTCGTGCTCGCCACCGCGGCGCCGGACGGCTCCGTCACGCTGCTGGTCGCCGATCGCAAGTGGAGCGAGCTCACCGCGAGCACCCAACCGCTCCTGCGCTGGGCCAAGCGCAGCGCGGCGAGCATGCTCTACGGCAGCTAGACTTTCAGGAACAGCGTGACGAGCGGCTCGGCGCCGCGCTGCGCGCTGCGGTGCCCGTGCAGCTTCGGGTCGAAGCTCGCGCCCTCGGGCAGCACGTCGGCCGAAAAAAAGTGCTGCCCCGCGGCGAACCGGCGCACGCTTGCGTCCTGCAGCGCGATCTCCATTTCGCCCTTCAGGATGAAGACCCACTGCGGCCTGGGCGTGCAGTGAAATTCGCTCCTGAAGCCCACCGGGCTCTCCCGCAGCTGGTAACCGGTGGCCGGCAGCAGCGCGGACAGGCGCGCCTCGCGCGTGCCCTCGGTGAGCGCGACGCGCTCCTCGCGGAATTTCGCACGGCCGTCGTGATCCGTGTAGAGCACGCTCTTCGTGAAGACGGGTTGTCGGTCCATTCCTTGCTCCGTTCTGTTTGGCACTCAACCATGGAGGTGAACATGAAATTTACGGCATTGGTAGCGGCACTCGCGTTGTCCCTCGGAAGCGCCCTGATCACGGGATGTGATCGCGACGGCAACAAGTCGGCCTCGGGCGGCGCAACATCCTCGCCGAGCGGCTCCAGCACGTCGGGCGCCAGCGGCAGCTCGAGCGCCGGATCGACCGGCAGCAGCAGCGCTTCGAAGAAGTCCTCGGGCCCGAGCAGCAGCCCCAGCAGCCCGAGCAGCCCGGGAAGCTCCAGCGGCAGCAGCAAGTAAGAACTTCCGCTTACACGGCAAAGTGTTCCGCGCGCGCGGCTTAGCCCTTTCGCAATCAAGGGTTTAGGTCGGGCGCGCAATTTGCTGCCATCTGTAGCACCCCAACCACGGAGGAACACATGAAGCTTTCCGCCATTGCAGTTGCAGTCGCGCTTGCCCTTGGTCTTGCCGCGTGCGATCGCGGCGACAATCCCAGTAAGACCTCGGGCTCTTCGAGCTCGAGCACGTCTTCGCCGAGCAGCTCGCCTTCGCCGTCGGGCGGCGCCTCGTCCAGTTCGTCGAGCCCGTCTTCGTCGAGCCCGTCTTCGTCGAGCGACAGCCCAAAATCCGGCTCGGCTTCGGGTGGCGCCAGCACCAGCAGCCCCAGCAGCCCGAGCTCCTCGAGCAGCAGCAGCTCGAGCTCGCCGAGCGGCGGCGCCAGCAGCTCGACGCCGGCGGCGGATCCGACAAAGGATCCGGTCAAGGATCCGGCCAAGAAGTCCCAGTAACCGGAAAAGAAGCGACCCAATGCGGGGTCAGGCGAAAGCCTGGCCCCGTCTCTTTTACGAGACCTTGACCTGCATCGCGCCGATGCGGTCGATACGCGCCTGCATCGTGTCGCCCGGCCGAACCGGTCCGACGCCCTGCGGCGTGCCGGTGAGGATCACGTCGCCGGGATGCAGCGTGTAGAACGACGAGCCCCACGCGATCAGCTCGCCCACGCCCAGGATGAGGTCGCTCGTGCTGGCGTCCTGGCGCGGCTCGCCGTTGACCGTGAGCGACACTTGCAGGCGGCCGGGATCGCCGACCTCGTCGGGCGTGGCGAGCCAGGGCCCGAGCACGCAATAGGAATCGGGCGACTTGCGCAGGCTGCGCTCCTCCGGGCCGCGGATCGTCATGTCGAGCCCGATGCAGTAGCCGGCGATGTAGTCGAGCGCGGCAGCGGCGTTCACGTTCTTCGCCGTGCGGCCGATGACGAGCGCGAGCTCGACCTCGTGGTCGTTGCGGCGCTCGGTGTGGACGAGCTTCACGCCCTCGCCCGGGCCGACCACGGCGCTCGTCGCCTTGAGGAACATCCCCGCCTTGTGGATCTCGTTCACGAGGTTGCCGTGGTGGATGCCCTTGTCCGCGAGCGCCTCCTGCAGGTGCTTCGCGTAGTTCACCGGCGCGGCGATGATCTTCCCCGGGTTCGCCACCGGCGCGAGCAGCTTGACCTCGTCGAGCGGGACAGGCTTGGCCCGCCTTGCCGCCTCCTCCATTTTTCCCTTCAGGGAGCCGAGCTTGGCGATAAAGGGATCGTACTTCGGCAGGGGATAGCCGAAGCGGCCCAGCTCCTCGAGGACCGCGGTGACGTCGAGCACGGCGCCGGCCTGCACCAGCCCCACGCGCTGGTCGTCGTAGCGGCAGATCTTCATCCGATGGCCTCGCTTTTCTGCAGCCCCGAGATCATCGAGCTCTCGAGCAGGAATGCACGCGCCTGTTCCGGGTCCTCCGCGGTGGCGACGAGCTCTTCCATGCGCGCGCGCTGCACCCGGGGATCGCGCTCCTCGAGCAGGCGCTTGTTGCGGATCGACATCGCCTGCACCTGGTCGACGCAGGCCGCCCGGCGCTGGCGCACGTAGAGATCGAGCAGCGCCTCCCCGCTTTCGCCGCGCCACACCCGCCCGAGCTTGTCGGCGAGATTCACCGCATCGTGAATGCCGCTGTTCAGGCCGAAAGCGCCGAGCGGGTTGTTGAGGTGCGCGGCATCGCCCGCGAGCAGCACGCGGCCGACGCGCCATTCGCTCGCCACGCGCTGGTGGACCCGATAGATCACCTTGTGGCGCACCTCGTAGGGCGAGCCCTGCGCATGGAAGGCCTGCATCTTCGCCTCCACGTGCTGCGCGTCGAGCAGCGCGTCGTCGGGCATGCCGGGGTCGCAGGGGAACACGACGCGCCACACGCCGGGCGGCCCGGCGTCGGGCATCTTGAACAGCGCCGCCCATTCCACCGGATCGGCGACGTAGGCATTGAGCGCGTAGCCGTGACGGCTGAAATCGTCGGGCGTGCTCACGACGAGGAATTGCTCGGGCCAGGTGAATCCCTCGAACTCGATCGGCAGCAGCTTTCTCACCGTGCTGCGGCCGCCGTCGGCGCCGATCAGCCACGATGCCTCGAAAGTGCCGGGAATGCCGTCGGACTCGATGCTCACCTTGAGCCGCTCGCCCTTCTGCTCGAACCCCGTCACGCGGTGGCCGAAATGCACCTGCACGCCGGCCAGCTTGCGAAGGATGTCGAGCTGGATCGGCGTGAGGCGATGCTGCTCGAGGTGCAGGCGGTAGGGATAGCCGGTCACGTCCGAGAGAATCCCGAGGTCGAATTCGGCCACCTGGCCGCCGTTACGGGTTCGGATCTGCCAGCGGCGCACCTGCAGCCCGTGCTGGTGCATGCGCTGGGTGATGCCGTACTTCGCCATCATGTCCTGCGTCGGCGGGTGGTAGGAGCCCGCGCGCAGGTCGTGCGTGAGGGAGGGCTCGGCCTCGCACACCACGACCGGAATGCCCTGCGCGCCGAGCGCGAGCGCGCACATGAGCCCCGTGGGACCGGCGCCGGCGATCACCACGGGGGGCCGCTCTTGCATGCCGGGATTCTATAAGATGCCGCAAATGCGCATCTGCATCTTCGGCGCCGGCGCGGTCGGCGGGCATCTCGCGGCGCGGCTCGCGGCGCTCGGCGACGAGGTTTCGGTCGTGGCGCGCGGCGCGCACCTGGACGCGATGCGCTCGCGAGGCGTGAAGCTGCTGCACGGCGACGAAGTCATCGCCGGCCGCGTGCGTACCGCCGACATCGGAGTGCAGGACGCGGTGTTCGTCACGCTCAAGGCCAACGCGCTCGGCGGCTTCGTCGACGCCGCCGCGCCGCTCCTCGGGCCGGCGACCGCGGTGGTGTTCGCGCAGAACGGCATCCCGTGGTGGTATGCCGAGGACTTGGAGTCGCTCGATCCCGGACGCAGGCTGAGGAAGACGCTCGCGCGGGAGAACGTGGTCGGCGGCGTCGTGTATTCGGCGAACGAGGTGGTCGAGCCCGGCGTGATCCGCAATTTCGTGCCGGGGAACAACATGCTCGTGATCGGCGATGCGGACAACCGCAATCCGCCCGTGGTGCGGGAACTGAGGCGCGCGCTGGAAAGCGCCGGGATGTCGTCGCCGCCGCCGCAGGACATCCGGCAGGCGGTGTGGGCGAAGCTCGTCCAGAACCTCGGCAGCGCGAGCCTGTGCCTGCTCGCCGAGACCACGACCTCCGGCATCACCGAGGACCCGCAGCTCAAGGCGCTTTCCGTCCGGATGAAGGCCGAGGCGACGGCGATCGCCGCCGCGCATGGCGTGGACATCGGGCGCGCACCGCATCGTCCGGGCGGCGGCCACGTCTCGGGCGCGCTCGGCCACAAGCCGTCGATGCTGCAGGACTACCTGAAGGGCCGCCCGATGGAGATCGAGGCGCAGCTCATGGCGCCGCTTGCGTTCGCGCGCGCCGCGAACCTCGCGACGCCGACGCTCGACATCGTGCTGCCGCTTGCCGCGCACAAGGCCATGGCGAAAGGGCTTTACCGCCCATTCGCCTGACCCGCCCTTGCGCGACGGGAGCGGGCAAAGTGCTCACGGATTTTTTACAAGCCGTTGGCGCGACAGGGTAATTGTACGAAGCCGGGGGCACGTCCCCGGGGATAGAATCGTCGGTTATGCCCGCCAAGATTCGATCCGTCGAGCCGGCGAGGGCGCAGCCCGACGATCTCGCCGCGTTGCGCGAAAGCGAAGAGCGGTTTCGCCGCACTTTCGAGCTCGCCGGCTCCGGGCTCGCGCACATCGGCATGGACCGGCGCTTCATCCGGGTCAACCGGCGCCTGTGCGAGATCCTCGGCTACCCGGAGCACGAGCTCCTCAGGCTGCGCGGCAAGGATATCTCGCATCCCGAGGACTCCGAGGTCATCAACGATCAGCGCCCGAGCCTGTACGCCGGCGAGATCGACGCGGTGCGCCTCGAGAAGCGCTACATCCGGAAGAACGGCACGGTCGTGTGGGTGTACTTCACGATGGTGGTCGAGCGCGACGCGAGCGGCGTGCCGCAGTACGAGATCGCGGTGTACGAGGACATCACCGCGCGCCGCCAGGCCGAGGAGGCCCTGCGCCAGAGCGAGGAGCGCTTCCGCCGCACGTTCGAGCTCGCCGACTGCGGGCTCGCGCACGTGAGCCTCGACGGGCGCTTCCTGCGCGTCAACCGGCGCATGTGCGAGATCTTCGGCTACAGCGAAGCGGAGCTGCGCAACCTGACGGCGAAGGACCTCTCCCACCCCGAGGACCGCGACCTCGCCGACGGGCCGCGCGCTCGCCTCTTCTCCGGCGAGATCGAGTCGGCGCGCCTCGACAAGCGCTACTTCCGCAAGGACGGCCGGCTGATCTGGGTGAACATCGCGATCGCGCTGGAGCGCGACGCCGACGGCAGGCCGCTTTACGCGATCTCGGTGCTCGACGACATCACCGAAAGGAAGAACGCCGAGGCGGCGCTGCGCGAGGCCCACGAGGAGCTCAAGCGCAGCAATTCGGAGCTGGAGCAGTTCGCGTACGTCGCCTCGCACGACCTGCAGGAGCCGCTGCGCATGGTGTCGAGCTACGCGCAGCTCCTCGGCCGGCGCTACGGCGACAAGCTGGGAACCGACGCACGCGAGTTCATGGGCTACATCGTGGACGGCGCGGCGCGCATGAAGCAGCTGATCGAGGACCTGCTCGCCTACTCGCGGGTCGGCACCAAGAGCAAGGACTTCAAGCCGATCGAGCTCGAGAAGGCGTTGTCGCGCGCGCTCCTCAACCTCAAGGCCGCGATCGACGAGTCGGGCGCGGGGGTCACCTACGACCCGCTGCCCACGCTGCCGGCGGACCCGGCGCAGCTCGCGCAGGTATTCCAGAACCTGATCGGCAACGCGCTCAAATTCCGCTCGCAGTCCGCGCCGAAGGTCCACGTCGCTGCGCACGACCGCGGCGAGGTCTACGAGATCGCGGTGCGCGACAACGGCATCGGCATCGAGCCGCAGTACTTCGAGCGGATCTTCATGGTGTTCCAGCGGCTGCACAACAAGGGCGAGTACCCCGGCACGGGGATCGGCCTCGCCATCGTGAAAAAGGTGGTCGAGCGCCACGGCGGCTCGGTGCGGGTCGAATCGACGACGGGGGAAGGCAGCGCCTTCAGCTTCACGCTGCCCAAACAGCAGAAGGAGACGGGCAATGGTGGATGAGAACAGGCCGGTGGAGATCCTGCTGGTCGAGGACAACCCCGGCGACGAGCGCCTGACGCGCGAGGCGCTCAAGGAGGGCAAGGTCTACAGCAACCTGCACTGGGTGAAGGACGGCGTCGAGGCGATGGAGTTCCTGCGCCGCCAGGGCAAGCACAAGAACGTGCCGCGGCCCGACATCATCCTGCTCGACCTCAACCTGCCCAAGCGGGACGGGCGCGAGGTGCTGCACGACATCAAGAACGACGCCGACCTCAAGCGCATCCCGGTCGTGGTGCTGACCACGTCGAAGGCCGAGGAGGACGTGCTGCGCACTTACAACCTGCACGCCAACTGCTACGTGACCAAGCCGGTCGACCTCGAGAAGTTCATCGTGGTGGTGAAGTCGATCGACGCGTTCTGGCTCACCGTGGTGACGCTGCCTCCCAACGGCATGTGATGCACAAGGTCCTCCTGATCGAGGACAATCCGGGCGACGCCCGGCTGATCCGCGAGATGGTCGCGGAGGAGCCCGGCGCACCGTTCGAGGTCGAGTCAGCGGAGCGGCTCGCGCAGGGGCTCGAGCGGCTTTCGGCCGGCGGCATCGGCCTGGTGCTGCTCGACCTGTCGCTCCCCGACAGCGTGGGCCTCGAGACCTTTGCCAAGGTCTACGTCCATTCCCCGGCGGTGCCGATCATCGTGCTGACCGGAAACGACGACAACAACCTCGCGCTCGCGGCGGTGAAGCGCGGGGCGCAGGACTACCTCGTCAAGGGGCGCCTCGACCGCGAGCTGCTGCTGCGGTCCATGCAGTACGCCATCGAGCGCAAGCGCTACCAGCTGCAGCTCGAGCACCAGGCGAACTACGACGCGCTCACCGGCCTGCCGAACCGGACCTTGCTGAACGACCGGCTGCGCCAGTCGGTTTACGGTCAGCGCCTGCGGCGCGCCGTGGCGGTGGTGGTGATCGACCTCGACCACTTCAAGTTCGTGAACTCGAGCCTCGGCCATGCCACCGGCGATCGCCTGCTCAAGGCCATGGCCGAGCGCCTGCGCGGCATGCTGCGCGACGGCGACACCGTGGCGCGCCTGGGCGGAGACGAGTTCGTGCTGATCCTGAACGATCAGTCGAGCGAGGAAGTGATCTACCGCGCGATGCAGCGCATCGCCGACGAGCTCGCCCGCCCGCTCGAGATCGACGGCAAGGAGCTGGTGGTTACCTGCAGCGCCGGCATCAGCCTCTACCCGCAGGACGGCCCCGACGTCGAAACGCTGCTCAAGAACGCCGACGCGGCCATGTACCGCGCCAAGGAGCACGGCCGCAACAACTTCCAGTTCTTTACCGCGGAGATGAACGAGCGGGTGAACGAGCGCCTTGCCCTCGAGAGCGCGCTGCGCCGCGCGCTCGAGCGCCGCGAGCTGGTGCCTTACTACCAGAGCCGCGTGGACCTCGCCACCGGCGCGATCAGCGGCGCGGAGGCGCTGCTGCGCTGGCTGCACCCGGAATGGGGCCTGGTGCGCCCGGCGCGCTTCGTCCCGCTCGCCGAGGAGACCGGCCTCATCGTGCCGATCGGCGAGTTCGTCCTGCTGGAGGCCTGCCGCCAGACGCGCGCCTGGATCGACGCCGGCCTCGCGCCCGGGCTCACGTCGGTCAACCTGTCGGCGCGCCAGTTCCGCGAGGACGGCCTGGTGCGCAAGGTCTCGCGCGTGCTGGAGGAAACGGGGCTCCATCCGCAGAGCCTCGAGCTGGAGCTCACCGAGAGCACGCTGATGCACGACGTCGACGCCGCCATCGCCACGCTGCAGGGGCTGAAGTCGCTCGGCGTCTCGCTGTCGGTGGACGATTTCGGCACCGGCTACTCCAGCCTTTCGTACCTCGAGAACCTTCCCATCGACAAGCTGAAGATCGACCGCTCGTTCGTGCGCGACATCGGCGCGGCCGCGGGGGAGAATGAGCGCGAGAACCAGGGCGTGCTCGCGCAGGCGATCATCTCCCTCGGGCATAATCTCGGGCTGCACGTGGTCGCCGAGGGCGTCGAAACCGACGCCCAGGCGCGCTTCCTGCGCCGCGCCGGGTGCGACGAGGTGCAGGGCTTCTTCTACGGCGAGGCAGTGGCGCCGGCCCAGCACGCCACGCTGCTCGCGAGGACTTCGCGCAAGCGCGCCTGACCCGGCGGGGCGAGTGGCGTGTTGCATGGCGTGTTGCGGGGCGTGTTGCATTTTGTGCGGTGCGAGGGTAGCGTTCGCGCACCCTTGAAGCGCGCAGTCTCCGACCGTTCCACTCTCGGCGCCCTGACCGTCGCCGCGCTCGGCATCGTGTTCGGCGACATCGGCACGAGCCCGCTCTACGCGGTCAAGGAGACCTTCTCGCCGCAGCACGGCATCGCGCTCACGCAGGCGAACATCCTCGGCGGCCTGTCGACCATCTTCTGGGCGCTGATGATCGTGGTGTCGCTGAAGTACGTCGTGCTCATCATGCGCGCAGACAACCGCGGCGAGGGCGGCATCATGGCGCTGATCGCGCTCGCCTCCTCGGCGGTTCGCGACCAGCCGCGGTGGCGGCTGCCGCTCACGCTGATCGGCCTCGCCGGAGGGTCGCTTTTCTACGGCGACGCGGTGCTGACGCCGGCGATCTCGGTGCTCTCGGCGGTCGAAGGCCTGCACATCGGCACCACGCTGCTCGACCCGTACGTCGTTCCGCTCGCGGTCGCAGTGCTGCTGGGCCTGTTCGCGTTCCAGGCGCGCGGCACCGCTGCGGTGGGGCGCTTCTTCGGGCCGATCACGATGCTCTGGTTCATCGCCATCGGCGTGGCCGGCATCGGCGGCATCGTGCGCGCCCCGGTTGTCCTGGGCGCGGTGAATCCATTGCACGCGCTCTCGTTCGTCACCGGCCACGGCGTCGCCTCGTTCGTCGTCCTCGGCGCGGTCGTGCTCGCCGTGACCGGCGCCGAGGCCCTCTACGCCGACATGGGGCATTTCGGCAAGAAGGCGGTGCGGCTCGGCTGGTTCAGCCTGGTGGCCCCGGCGCTGGTGCTGAACTACTTCGGCCAGGGCGCGCTTCTCATCGTGCGCCCCGAAGCCGTGGCCAACCCCTTCTATCTGCTGCTGCCGGGCTGGGCCCTCTACCCGACGGTGGCGCTCGCCACCGCCGCCACGGTGATCGCCTCGCAGGCGGTGATCTCGGGCGCCTACTCGATCACCCGCCAGGCGGTGCAGCTCGGCTTCCTGCCGCGGATCAACGTGGTGCACACCTCCGCGCGGGAGATCGGGCAGGTCTACATGCCGGCGGTCAACTGGACGCTGTGCGCGGCGGTGATCGCGGCGGTGATCGGCTTCGGCTCGTCGTCGCGCCTCGCGGGCGCGTACGGCGTGGCGGTGACCGCCACCATGATGGTCGACACGCTGCTCACGTTCTTCGTCATCCGCTATGCCTGGCGCTATCCGCTGTGGCTGTGCCTCCTCGCGACCGGATTTTTCCTGATGATCGACCTGGCGTTCTTCTGCGCGACGCTCCTCAAGGTGGTCGACGGCGGCTGGTTCCCGCTCGCCATCGGCGCCTGCGTCTTCACCACGATGACGACCTGGCGGCGCGGCCGCGAGCACCTGTTCGGGCGCCTGCGCGCCTCTTCGGTGCCGCTCGAGGAGTTCCTCAAGTCGCTGTTC
Source organism: Burkholderiales bacterium (assembly GCA_044870335.1). GTDB lineage: Bacteria > Pseudomonadota > Gammaproteobacteria > Burkholderiales > SG8-39 > SCGC-AG-212-J23. Next base: position 65,159 of record JBIOYV010000070.1, read on the forward strand.
CTCGACCCGCCGATGCGCGTGCCGGGCACCGCCGTGTTCCTCACCGCCACGCCCGATGTCACGCCGCACGCGCTGCTCCACAACCTGAGCCACAACAAGGTGCTGCACGAGCGCGTGGTGTTCCTCACCGTCGAGGTGCGCGAGGAGCCGTGGGTGTCGACCAAGGAGCGGGTGGTGTGCCAGAAGCTCGGCAACGGATGCTGGCGCGTGCTCGTCAACTACGGCTTCCTCGACCGGCCCGACGTCACACGGGCGCTCAAGCTCTGCGCCGGCGCCGGGCTCGACATCGAGATGATGGAGACTTCGTTCTTCCTCTCGCGCGAGCTGATCGCCGCCGCCGAAGGCGGCGCCGGCATGGCGCGCTGGCGCGACCGCATGTTCGCCGCCATGGCGCGCAACGCCGGAAACATCACCGACTTCTTCAACATCCCCACCAACCGCGTGATCGAGCTCGGCACGCGCATCGAGATCTAGGCGCAGAATTTGCTGGGCACGGGGCGTGGCAAAGCGCGCCCTGTTCGTCTGCTGGGAGGCCTACAGCGCCGGCATCGAGCCCGGCAGGGTGCGCGAGCTGCTCCTCGAGCGCGTGCGGCGCATGCTCGCCGACCCATGAGCATCGAGAAGCCGGTCGGAGCCGGGAGAAGGGAAGAGGTCAAGCTCGACTCCGCGGCGTCTCACCTGCTCGAGGAATGCCGCATGGTGCTGCCGGGCATCCAGGCGCTGTTCGGCTTCCAGCTGATCGCCGTGTTCAACGACGGCTTCGACCACAAGCTGGCGTTAGGCGAGCGGCAATTGCACTTCTTCGCGCTCTTCCTCGTCGCGCTCTCGGCGGCGCTCGTCATGGCGCCGGCGGCCATCCACCGCCAGAGCCAGCAGCGCGAGGTGAGCGAGCGTTTCATCTGGCTGTCGTCGCTGCTCGTGCGCGTGAGCATGCTCCCGCTCGCTCTCGGACTGGCCCTCGACGTCTATCTCATCGCGCGTGTGGTATTCGGCACGCCCGGTTTCGGCCTCGCCTTTTCCGCCGGGCTCCTTCTGGCGCTGGTGCTGCTCTGGATGGTTCTGCCGAGGCTCGAGGCACGAAAGCACCGCTGACTCTCCCGTCGCGGCGTCGTCCTTGAACGACATTGCCTCATTCGCCTCGGCGCAATGAAAAACTCTGCAAACTTTGCAACAGAGGCATTTCGAGCACGCTGGTAACCTGCTCGGGCTGTTCAAGGGAGACAAAATGATGACAACAAGAGCGCTGGCCCTGATCGCCCTTCTCGCCTTATCCGGTTGTAGCACCGCGATCCGCGGCACCGTCCAGCTCGTCGACGCCCGCCAGCAGCCGATCGTGAACGACACCCCGAAGGGCGCGGTGGTCAACATGATCAACACCCAGGCCGCGGTCGAGCAGGCCTCGGCCTCGGCGCCGGTCAACGACAAGGGCGAGTTCGAGTCGCCCAAGGACAGCATCACGAAGGGCCTCTACAAGGTCGAAGTGAGCCGCATCGGCTACGAGACGCAGACCCAGACCGTCGAGGTGGGCGCGTTCGGCACGAAAGTGGACTTCAAGCTGCGCAGGATCGAGGAGGCCAAGAGGAGATCGATCAAGGGCGCGGCCACCGACGAGGACAAGATCATCAATCCGGGCGAGGTCAATATCCAAGCGCCCGCGATGTAAGCACGCGGTCAAGGGTCAAGAAGTCAGTTCAAGAAAACGGAAGGTACCGCCATGGTCGCATCCAAGTTGCGCTTTCTTTCCCTGTTCGCCGCTGCGGTCCTGCTGGGCGCCTGCGGCGAGCGGGTCGACATCGAGCTCAAGGCGCGTCTCGACGGCCAGCCCGCTGCAGGGGCCAAGGTCGTGATCGAGCGCGAGGAGCTCGGCGTCACCGACGCCCAGGGCAATTTCGCGAAGCAGATCAGCCGCAAGGCCGGCACCGAGCTCGAGCTGACGGTGAGCAGGGAGGCGCCCGGCTACCGCGTCGAGCCGTGGAAGACGACTTTCATGGTGAAGCTGCCGAAAGACGGACAGGCAAGCAAGTACCGCTTCGACGCCGATCTCAAAGCCATGCGCTACGTCACCTTGCGCGTACACGACAAGGGCGCGCCGCTCTCCGGAGCCAAGGTCAGCGTCGGCGGGAAGGAGGCGGGCGTTACCGACGACAAGGGCGAGCTCCTCTACCTCTATCGCCAGCAGCCGCCGAAGGGCGCCGAGTTCGGCGTGGCCAAGGCGGGCTACGGGGCATACCGCGCGACGCGCCGGCTCGAGCCGGGCGAGGTGATCGAAGTCGCCCTCAACCGCCAGGCAGTGCTGACGATCAAGGCCCTCACCGACGAATACGGCCGGGCGAGCGGCTTGCCGGGGCTGAGCGTGAGCATGGACGGCAAGCCGCTCGGCAAGACCGACGCGCAGGGCGGCCTGACGTACACCTACCGCGGCGAGCCGGGCAAGAAGGCCGTAATCGCGCTGGCGGCGCCGGGCCATATTCCCTCGGCGTGGAAGACGACCGTGAGCCTCGACGGCCCGGTCGGCGTCCAGCACTACTTCTATCCGACCACGCCCAGGCCGATCCGCATCGGTATCTACCGCGTGACCGGCAATACCCCGGGCGCCGACCTGGGCGGCGTCGCCGCGCAGACGGAGCAGTCGCTCGCCGCGCATCTCTTCAAGTTTCCGGCCTTCCGCGAGGTGCCGGCAGAAAAGCTCCAGGCCGAGGTCAAGCAGCGCAAGCTCGCGATCGAGCGCATCGCGGCCAAGGGCTGGCAGGACACGCCGCTGCGTGGAACCGTGGACATGATCGTGCTCGGCAGCGTCGCTCAGGATGGCGACGGCTACCTGGTGGAGGCGAAGTTCCACACCGCGAGCGGCAAGGTCATCTTCTCGGAGATCGGGCGCGCTCGCAGCGCGCGCGCCATCGACGGCGCGGTGCGCGACATCGCCAACAACGTGATCGAGCGCTTCCCGCTCGAGGGCACGGTAATCGCCGTCGAGGAAGAGCGCTATCGCGTCAATATCGGAAGGAGCTGGCGCATCAGCCGCGGCACCGAGTTCACGCTGACCGCGCCGACCTTCGGCGAGGGCGGAAAGGTGGCGGGTTACCGCGAGACCGGCCGCATGGAGGTGAGGCGCAGCGAGGATATGAGCTCGCTGGTCGACGTCGCCACGCTCAAGAAGGGCGAGAAGGTCCAGGTCGGCGACCGCGTAGTGCGGCGCACGGGGAGCGAGGGCGGCGAGGGCGACGAGCGCAGCTATGTCCTCGTGACCGCCAAGGGCGGCGTCGGCAGCGATGTAGCCGCGCTTCCCGGCACCAACGTCTATCTCAACGGCGAATGGAAGGGCGCGACCGGGACCAACGGCCAGGCGGAGATCCCGCTGCGCGCCGGCAAGAGCTATTCGGTCCTGCTGTACCGCCACGGCTACCAGCAGGTCGCCGGCAAGATCAGCGTCCAGAAGAGCGGCGAGGCGCGCGAGTTCGTCCTCGCGGCGAACAATGCCCTGTTCAGGATCGAATCCGATCCGTCCGCCGCAGCCGTCTTCATCGATGACGAGCAGGCGGGCAAGACACCGCTCAGCGCCGGCAAGCCGGTCACGCTCGGCTTTCACAGCGTGCGCCTGTCCTACGGCGAGGACTACCGCGACTTCTTCGAGGTGATGGAGTTCAGCAAGAAGGAGGAGGACCGCAAGGTCGTGCTGCAGAAGGACTTCCTCAAGATCGGCGAGCGCGCGCGCGAGAAGGGCGACGTCGACGGCGCGATGAAGGCCTACGGCGCCGCCGGCCGCGAGCACCCGGACTACGCCGAAGCGCGCCGGCGCCTCGGCAACATCTACCTCGACGACAAGGAGGACTACGACCGCGCGATCGCCGAATTCGAGACGGTGCTGTCGCTGCCGGAGAACGAGCAGCTCATCTACAAGCAGTTCGCGGTCACCTTCACCAACCTCGGTCACGCCTACGCGGAGAAGGGCAATCGCCTCGCGAACAGCGATCGCGACGCCGCGTCGCAGAGCTTCGCCAAGGCCATCAAGGCGCTGCAGACCGCCAGGCAGAACACGCGCTTCTTCCCGAAGGACGAGTACGACGAAGCCGTGCACGACACCTACTACTACACCGCGCTCGCGTACCACAAGCTCTACCTCATCACGCGCCAGCCGGCGGTGGCGAACAACGCCAGCCTCGCCTGGCGCGAGTACTTCGACTTCTTCCCCAAGAAGCTCGAGAGCGATCCGAACTTCGCGCAAGCCCGCGAGGCGGCTCGCCGTTACCGCGACCAGATCCAGGAACAGTGAGCTCGTGCGCGCCCTGGGGGTCCTCCTGCTCGCCGCTGCGGCGCTCGCCACGGCTGCCGAAGAGCAGATCGAACCCGAGTCCGTGCGTCCGCTCGTCCCCGTCGAGCGCGGCCGCAACGACTCGAACCCAGTGTGGTCGCCCTCCGGCGACATGATCGCGTTCGAGCGCTCGCGCGGTGACGACCGGGAGATCGTGGTCGTGCGCGCCGACGGCGCCCCGGTCCAGACCATCCGGCACCAGAACGCGGCCGCGCCCGGCAAGTCGCAGTTCTTCTTCCCCGGCGTGGTGGAGCAGACGAGCTACAACTCGGGTATCAGCTGGTCGCCGGACGGCAAGCGCTTCGTGTTCATGAGCAACGGCGGCGAGGGCAACTACGATCTTTACCTGCGCGAGCCCGACGGCCGCGTCACCCGGATCACCAACCACAAGGAGAAGGACGGCCACGGGCACTGGTCGCCGGTGCAGGAGCGCATCGCTTTCATCTCCGGGCGCAGCGGCAAGGGCGACGTCTACCTGCTCGACCTCGACAAGAAAAGCACGACCCGGCTGACGCTCGGCGAGTCGCCTTACCTCTATCCGCAGTGGTCGCCCGACGGCAAGCGCCTGGCGGTCATCCACGGGAGCAACGAGAACCACGACGTTTACGTACTGGAACCTGGTCGCACCCCTCCGGTGCCACCCAGGCCGCTCAGCACCTGGCATTACGACGATCTGCGCCCGGTGTGGTCGCCGGATGGAACTCGCGTCGCGTTCTATACCAACTACAACCCGGCGGGCGATCCCAAGACCTGGGCGATCGCGGTGGTCGCCGCGGACGGCTCCGACCCGACCGAGGGCAAAGGCCTCGCCGCGCGCGTGGTGGCGACCGAGGTCGTGCCGGACGTCGAGCGCGGGCCGGCCTGGATGCCCGACAGCCGCCGCATCGTCTACGTGCGCGACGAAAGACAGGCGTTCTACCCGATCTACATCGCCGACGTCGACAAGCGCACGAACACCCTCGTGCGCACCGCGACCAGGATGAATCACGACATCGCGTGCTCGCCCCGCGGGGAGATTGCGTTTCGCGCCCAGGTGGACGAGTGGGACCAGCTCTTCGTCGCGAAGCTACGGAACTAGAGCGATGCGTCCGCTTCTCCCTGCCTTCCTCTCCTTCGGTCTGGCGATCGGGTTTGGATTTTCGGGTGGAACAGCGAGAGCCGCCGACGACCCGGTCACGGCGGCGATGAAGCTCTACGAGAAGCGCCGCTACGAGCAGGCGGGGCGGCTGCTGGAAGACGCCCGCCTTGACGGCGAGCGCGGGGCGCAGGCGCAACTCGCGCTCGGCATGATCTACCTGAGGAGCGCCGACCTGCACGAGGCGTTTGCGCGCACTGCCGCCGCGGCCGAGCTCGACTATCTCGACAAGCTGACCAAGGCGGGCGGCGAGGGCCGCAGCCGCTACGCGCGGCTGTATCTCGCCGAGGCGCTGCTGGCGCGCGGCGATGCGCGCGAGGCGGCGCGGCATTTCGAGCGCGTCCGCGCCGATCCGAACGTCGATGCCCACCACCGATCGATCGCCGACATCGGCCTCGGTGCCGCCCTCTCTGCGCAGGGCGACACTGCGCGCGCGCGCAAGCTATGGGGCGGCACCCCGCAGGATGCGATCGAGCTCCGCCTCGCGCGGGCCGCCGCGCAGGGCCGCGCCCGTGTCCTGGATCCCAGAACCCTGCAGCGTGTCGCGGACGATGCCCGGGGCACCAAGGACTTGTCGTCGCGCGCGCGGCGCTATCTCGTCGAGATCTACCTCGCGGCCGCCGCGCCAGACCAGGCGCTTGCCGTGGCCCGCGCCGCCGACCTGGGAACGGCCTCGTACGTGGAAAGGTTCAGGGCCGCCGAAGGTACCGCCAAGACCATCGCCTTCTACGACCTCGCGCTGCTCAACGACCTGGCGCAGCTCTATCGCGAGCTCGCCCGGCGCCGGCTTGAGCAGGCCGCCGCCGATCCGCGCACCAAACCGACCGCCGAGTACTACCTGGCGGAGGCCCTGGGCGGCCTGGGCGAGACCGATGCGGCGGCAGCGATGGCGCAGGCCTTTCTCGCCCGAGCGCAGGCGCCGGCGCAATATCGCGAGCGCGCCCGGGCGCGCCTGGTTTTCGTGGGTTACAGACAAGGCAAACAAGAAGACGCAGAGCGTGCCTGGACCAGGATGGCCGAGGAGAGCGCCGATCCGGAGGTGCTCGCCGCGATCGTGCTCGCCTGCGCCGAAGCCGGGGCGCCGTGCACCAAGGCTGTGGCACGCGCCGACAAGGCGGCCGAGGCGGGCGAGCTCAGGCGCACCCAGCGGCTCGGCTTCGCGCTCGGCACCTACTATCTGCGCAAGCAGGACTATGCCCGCGCGATCGCCTACATGGAGCGCGGCCGCGACAAGAGCAACAAGAACAAGATCGAAGCCAACGACCCGGAAATGCTCGCGGCGCTCGCCGAAGCCTACTACCGGACCAAGAAATTCTCCGAGGGTCTCGAAATCTTCTTCGAGATGAGCCAGGAGTTTGCCGTGGTGCGCCAGATCCAGGAGGCGATGCAGGCCGTCTACTCCATCGAGCAGCGCAGCGCGGGCGACGTGAGAATCCTGTGAGGGAGGCAACAATGAAAACGAGAACGATACTGAAGCTTGTATTCCTGATCGGGGCGGCCTTTTCGCTTCCATTACAGGCTGGTCCCAAGAACGACGGGCGCCCGGACGGAGGCCTGCTCAACTACAGCGAGTACGGGCGCACCGCCACGCTCGACCCGGTCACCAGCAACGAGACGATCTCGCTGCGCATCACGGAGCTGGTGTTCAACGGCCTGGTCGGCATCGACGAGAAGCAGGAGATCGTGCCCGAGCTGGCCGAGCGCTGGGAGGCGTCCAAGGACGGCCGGGTCTACACCTTCTTCCTGAGGAAGGACGTGAAGTGGCATCCGCGCGAGGGCGAGGAAGCGAGGCCGTTCAGCGCCGACGACGTGGTGTTCACCTACAACATCATGATGCATCCGAAGACCATCACGCCGCTCAAGGTGCGCTACGAGTTCATCGAGAAGGTGGAGAAGACCGGCGAGCACACCGTGGTGTTCACCCTCAAGCGGCCGATCCTCAACGCGCTGGCGAAGTTCAGCTTCAAGATCCTGCCCAAGCACGGCCCGAGGAACCCGCAGTTCCTGACGCGCGAGGACCCGTTCGCGCGCGCCCCGATCGGCACCGGGCCGTACATGCTCAAGACCGTGACCGGCGACGGCGAGGTCGTGCTGGCCGCGAACCCGGACTACTTCAAGGGCCGCGCGCACATCGACAAGTTCATCGCCAAGCCCTTCGCCGACCAGAACATCATGACCCAGGCGCTGATGTTCAACGCCGTCGACATGATCGTGCTGGTGAACCCGCGCAACCTGCCCGAGGTCCAGGGCGACAAGCGGTTCGTGATGCAGCCGTACAACGCGCTGTCGTATTCCTTCTTCGGCTACAACATGCGCAACCCGCTGCTCGCGGATCGCAAGGTGCGCGAGGCGATCGCGCTCGCGCTCAACCGCCAGGAGATGCTGTCGTCGTTCTTCAACTCGCAGGGTACGGCGATCTCGGGGCCGTTCGCCCCCGGCAGCTGGGCTTACAACCTCGACGTCAAGCCGCTGCCGTTCAGTCCCGAAAAAGCGCGCGCGCTCCTCGCCGAGGCCGGCTTCAGGCCCGGCGCCGACGGCACCATGGAGAAGGGCGGCAAGAAGCTCGCGCTGTCGCTCAAGGTGCCGATCGAGAAGGAAAGCGAGGCGGTGAAGCGCGTGGTGCTCGCGTTCCAGAACTACCTCAAAGCCGTCGGTATCGCGATCAACGTCGAGTTCAAGGAGTGGCAGGCCTGGAAGGAGGACGTGTTCCTCGAGCACAACTTCGACATCATGTTCGCCTCCTGGGTGTTCGACGACTCCGCGGACATCTCGTCGCTGTTCCACTCTGCCGAGATCGGCTCGTGGAAGAACAATTTCGGCGGCTATTCCAATCCCGAGGTGGACGGGCTGATCGTCGAGGCGAAGCTCACCCTCGACCACGAGAAGCGCCGCACGATCAACCGCAAGCTCCACGCGCTCCTCGCGGAGGAGCAGCCGTACGCGTTCCTCTGGACGCTCACCAACTACAGCGCGTTCCACCGCAAGGTGCGGCGCGTGCAGATCCATCCGTACAAGTTCTTCTCGTTCGCCGACGAATGGTTCATTCCCGCGAGCGAGCAGAAGTGATGTGAAGGCTGCGGCGGTCAAGCCGGTCGGCCGCGTCCTGGCGCGCGAGCTGGCCGTGACCGCGCTGCTCCTCGCCGGCGTGAGCGTGGTGGTGTTCGGCATTCTCTATCTCGCGCCCGGCGATCCGCTCAATGCGCTCGGGGTGCGCGAGGCGCAGGGCGTGCCGCGCACCTGGCCCGGCCAGTACGCGGCCTGGTGCGCCAGGGTGCTGCAGGGCGATTTCGGCCACTCGGTGCGCACCGGCCTGCCGGTCCTGCCGGAGCTCGCGCGCGTCGGCCTGAACACGCTCTACCTCACGCTCGGCGCGCTCGCGCTCACGGCCGCGATCGCGGTCCCGATCGCGGTCCACGCGGCCGCGCGCGGCGACACGCCCGGAAACACCGCGGCCACCATGGCCGCCTACGTGCTTTCGGCGGTGCCGGTGTTCTGGTTCGGCTACATCGTGGTGTACGTGTTCATCCACCAGTTCGGCATGTTCCCGCTGATCTCGGGAACGGCCACCCGGCAGCAAAACGCGTGGCTCTATTCGCTGGTGCCGATCCTCGTGCTCGGGACGGCGAGCGGCACGCTGTCGGAGATGATCCGGCACCTGCGCGAGGAGCTCTCGCGCGTGCTCGCCGAGGATTACATCCGCACCGCCCGCGCCAAGGGCGCGCCGGTGTGGCGCCACGCGTTCAAGGAGGGTTTCCTCATTCCGGTCACCGAGATCATGAGCGCCAAGATCCCGTTTCTGCTGGGCGGCGCGGTGATCGTGGAGCAGGTGTTCAACTGGCCCGGCATGGGGCGCATGGCGTGGCAGGCGGCGCAGGACCGCGACTTCCCGGTGATCATGGGCATCGCTCTCGCCGCCGCGGCGTTCGTGCGCCTGGGGAACCTCGCGCAGCGCGTCGTCTTCACTGCGGTCAATCCGCGCGCTTCCAGGGAATAGGCGTGCAGCGCTACGTCCAAACCAGCCGTGCTTCACGGCTACCGCTTCTTCAGCGGGCCGACGCCCTGGATCTAGCCTACGTGGGGTACGGCCTCGCGGTGCTGGCGCTGGTGCTCGCCTCCTACCTGATCGGCGCGTTCGGCTGGCTGCCGCACGATCCTCGCGCGATCGACGTGGCGCTGATCAACGCGGCGCCGTTCACTCCCGGGCACCTGCTCGGCACCGACTTTCTCGGCCGCGACCTGCAGGCACGCTTGATCCTGGGCATCCAGGCCTACTTCCTCCCCGGCCTGCTCGCGATCGCGATCTCGCTCGCAGGCGGAAGCGTCCTCGGGATCCTCGCCGGCTACCGCGGCGGGCTGCCCGAAACGCTGGTCACCTATTTCGCCAACCTGGTCGACTCGTTCCCGCGCCTGGTGCTGATCCTGCTCGTGATCGCCGCCTTCAAGACCGACATCTACTACGTCATGGTCGTGGTCGGCATCACCGGCATGCCGGCGATCGCCAGCCTGGTCGCGGGCAAGATCGCGTTTCTCCGGCAGAAGAGCTTCATCGAGGCCGCGCACGCGCTGGGGCTGCCGGCGCACACGGTGATTCTCAAGCACATCCTGTGGCTCAACTGCCGCGCGGTGCTCGTGATCCAGGCGACCCTCGGCATGGCCGAGGCGATCCTCATCGAGACGAGCCTCTCCTATCTGGGCTTCGGCGTGCAGGAGCCCACCCCCTCGTGGGGCAACATGGTGCAGGCCGGCGCCAACTACTTTCTTCAAGGCAACTTCTGGCCGTCGACCGCGCCGGCGCTCGCGATCCTCGCGACCATCCTCGGCTTCCAGCTGCTCGGCGACGGGCTCAACAACCTCCTGGAAGGCAAGCGGCGCCGCTGATGCTTCTGAGGATTGAAAATCTGCGCACCTACTTCTACTCGCGCTCCAGGCGGGCGTTCGTGCGCTCGGTGGACGGCGCCAGCCTCGCCGTGGCGCGCGGCGAGACGCTCGGCGTGGTGGGCGAGAGCGGCAGCGGCAAGACCGTCGCCGCGCTCTCGGCGGCGGGCCTGGTCTCGGGCGGCCCCGGGGTGATCGGCGGCCGCATCGAGTTCAACTCCCGCAATCTCCTCGACGGGCTCGACCGGTACGTGAAAGTGGAAGAGCGCGAAGGGCGCGTCATGGCGGTGGAGAAGGACGAGAGCGGCTGGCGCAGGCACGCCGAGAGCTTGATGGCCGGCGTGCGCGGCAAGGAAATCGCCATGATCTTCCAGAACCCGCGCGCGGCGCTGAACCCGTACTCGACGCTCGGCGCGCAGCTCGTCGAAACGATCCGGCTCCACACGAACTTGAAAGGAAGACACGAAGCCAAAGACAAGGCATTGCAGTGGCTCGAGCGCGTGCGCATCGATTCGCCGCGGCTGCGCTTCGACAATTTCCCCTTCGGCATGTCGGGCGGCATGTGCCAGCGGGCGATGCTCGCGATGGCGCTCTCGGCCGAGCCGTCGCTCCTGATCGCCGACGAGCCCACCACCGGCCTGGACGCCACCATCCAGGCGCGCATCGTCGAGCTGCTCGGGGAGCTCAAGGCCGAAACCGGCATCACCACCATGCTCATCAGCCACGACATCAGCGTGATCCGGCGCCTCTCGGACCGGATCGCGGTGATGTATGCGGGGACGGTGGTGGAAACCGGCGCCGCGGCCGAGGTACTGCGCCCGCATGCGACGGAACAGCATCCCTACACGACCGCCTTGCTCGCTTCGGTTCCCAGCGCCGAGACGATCCGCAGCAAGAGCGCATTGCAGGCGATCGAGGGCGAGGTGCCCGACACCATCGACCGGCCGCGCGGCTGCCGCTTCTACGGGCGCTGCAACCGCGTCACCGACGCGGTGCGCGATCGCTGCGCCAACCTCGAGCCGCCGCTCGCCGAAGTCGCGCCCGGCCATAACCTGCGCTGCTGGCTGCACGCCGCATGAGCACCATCCTCGAAGTCACCGATCTTTCGAAGCACTTTCGCAGCCGCCGCGGCCTCGCGTCGGCGCTGACCGGGCAAGGGCGGGTGATCCCCGCGGTCGACGGGGTGAGCTTCTACCTCAAGGAAAACGAGACCGTCGGGCTGGTCGGCGAATCCGGCTGCGGCAAGACCACCGTCGCGCGCACGGTGCTGCGGCTCACCGACCCGAGCGGCGGGCGGATTCTCTTCGGCGGCCGCGACATCACGCATCTCAGCCGCGCAGAGCTGCGCCCGCTGCGGCGCGAGATGCAGATGATCTTCCAGGATCTGGACGCCGGCCTGAACCCGAAAATGTCGGTGCGCGCCATCCTGCGCGAGGCGCTGACGGTCTACGAGCGCCCGGGCGACGCCGAGCTCGCGCGGCGCACGCGCGAGCTGCTCGAGCAGGTGAACCTCAAGGAAAGCAAGCTCGCCAACTTTCCGGCGGAGCTGTCGGGAGGCGAAAAGCGCCGCGTCGGCATCGCGCGCGTGCTCGCGGTGCGCCCGCGCCTGATCGTGGCCGACGAGCCCACGAGCGCGCTCGACGTTTCGATCCAGGCGCAGGTGGTGAACCTGCTGCGCGAGCTGCAAAAGCACCTGGGCCTCGCGTACCTCTTCATCTCGCACGACCTCCCGCTCGTGGAGCTGGTCAGCCACAAGGTGGCGGTGATGTATCTCGGGCGGATCGTCGAGATGGGGCTCGCCGAGGCCATCGCTCATCAGCCGCGCCACCCGTACACGCGCATCCTGTGGTCTTCGCTTGCCGAGAAACAGACCGCGGAAACGACGGCAGGAAACATTGGCGGCGTGTTCGACTTCGAGCGGCCCGCGCGCGGTTGCCGCTTCGCGCCGCGCTGCCCGCTCTACCAGCAGATGGGCCGCCCCGCCGTCTGCACCGACGCCGCGTCCGAGCCGTCCTTGCGGGATTTGGGCAAGGGGCACGTGGTGGCCTGCCACTTCGCTTAGTCACATAGTGCTATTGCGGTCGAAGCATGAAAGGTGTCCCCTCAGCAATGGGGGAGGGCGCTATGGACTACCTGGACCGCGAACAGCAGCTGTTCGTCCGGCAGCAGATCTGCAACTGGGTCTTGGGCTGCAACCGCCGCTTCATCGAGATGAACCTCGCCTGGTCGGCGCGCGGCTCGCAGGCCTACTTCTGGAGCTGAACGGCTCGGGACTTGCGGCGGTGCGATTGTGGGGCCGGACCCGCTCGGATCATCTGGCAGGTTCGGAGTCGCCCGCTGGACCGGTGGCGTAAGCGTCCTCGCGCACTTTTTCATGATGGCTGCTTCGCGCAGCGCGTGGTGCTCGTCGCCAAGCCGCGCGTATTCGGCTGCTGTGCCGCCAAGATGAGCCAGTTCGTCGACACGCGTGTACATGCGCCGCAGCTCGGCCGTCAGGTGCTCGCAGTCGTAGCTGGAATACTGCGTCGGCGAAAGTTGGGTCGGGACGATGCCGTTGGTTGCGGCAGAGCAACCGGTTAGCGCGATGGCGGTACAGACGCAGACCCTCTTCATACGATCCCTCCTCAACGTGGAGGTTATCGGGATGCAATGAAAAGGCAATAGTTCCAGGTGGCTAACTGGGCAGGTCCAGGGTCGTCACGCGTCGCAGTTCGCGACGGTGTGCCGAATCGTCGAAGGGGCGGCCGCGATGCATCGTCGCGAGGTTGTCCCAGATCACAAGATCGGCCGCACGCCAGGAATGCCGGTAGACGAAACGCGGTTGCGTCGCGTGCTCGGTGAGGTCGCGGAGGAGCAGCCGTCCCTCGGGCACCGGCCAGCCGACGACGTGCGAAGCATGCGAAGCGAGATAGAGCGATCGGCGACCGGTCCTGGGATTGGTGCGCACGAGCGGGTGCACCGCGCCTTGCAGCTTCGCGCGCTCCTCCTCCGAGAACTCGAACCCGAGCGTCGCCCGCGAGTAGGCTATGGAGTGATGGACCTGGAGGCCTTCGAGCTTCGCCTTCATCCTGCCGTCAAGCTCATCGTAGGCGGCGCGCATGTCGGCGAACTCCGTGTCCGCGTCCACCGCCGGAATGACGCGCGCGTGCAGCATGGAATAGCGCCCCGGCGGATCCTCGAACGACGCGTCGGTGTGCCAGAGGCGGTTGCCGAGGCCATACATCCTGCGCCGGTCGCCCGCCTGCATGAGCTCGCCGTTCTCGTCCACGTTGGAGATGTCGGTCAACGCCTCGTTGCCGAACCGGTTCTTGCGCAGGACGGCAGCGCCGGTTCTCGTGTGCAGCTTGCCGTCGAAACGCTCGGCGAACGCCAGCTGCTCGGCGTCGCTCAGCGGCTGGCCGCGGAAGACCAGGACGGCGAAGCGGTCCATGGCCTCGCGGATCGACCCCAGCTCCGAAGGGTTGTGCACAGCGCGCACCTCTACCCCGGTAACCTCGGCCGCGAAGCGCTCCTGGAGCGAGCGGAGTGAAGACGACTTCATGGCAAGACCTCCTGCCGTCTCGG
>JBIOYV010000071.1:0-26920 GCA_044870335.1 Burkholderiales bacterium
GTCAGCGCGCCCGCGGAGACCTTGATGTTGTATCCGGCCTTCAGCATGGCCGGAAACGCGAGCAGGCCCATCAGGGTCACCACCGCGCCGACGATACCGGTGGCCGTGGCGAAGATGGCGCAGGTGACGATGGTTGCCACCGCGAGCGAGCCCGGCACGCGCGCGGTGGCGAGGTGCAGGCTCTTGAAGAGGCGGTCGATGAGCTGTGCGCGCTCGACGAGGTACCCCATGAAGAGGAACAGCGGAATCGCGATCAGCACGTCGTTCGACATCACCCCATAGGTGCGCTGCACGAAGAGGTCGAGCACCTGGTTGACGGCGGTGTGCGGATTGACGCTGCGATAGGCAAGCCAGGCGAAGAACACGCCCATGCCCATCAGGGTGAAGGCGGTCGGGAACCCGAGCATGATGGCGACCACGATCAGCGCCAGCATGAGCAGCCCGAGGACCCCGAGGTCGGCCTTGTCGAGGTGCGCGTCGAAGAGATTGCTCCAAGGCGTCAGGATCAGCACCGGGATCACGATCAGCGCCATGATCGTGAAGCCGAACAGCATCTCCCGCCGCATCTTCATGGCGCCTTGCCCTTGGTGACGTAGACGTCGAGCTTTTCGATATCCTCGTCCTTGACGTGCAGCTCCTGCTTGAGTTTGTCGACATCCACCTCTTCGACGTCCTGCTCACGCGAGGGCCAATAGCCCTGCTTGAGGCAGATGACGCAGCGGATGATCTCGACGATCCCCTGCACGAACAGTATGCCGCCCGCGAACGGGATGACGGTCTTGAACGGATAGATCGGCGGTCCCTCGGAGGTGATGTTCGACCTCTCGAGGATGTGCCAGCTATCCGCGGCGTAGTAGTAACCGGCGTAGGTGAGAGCGAACACGCCCGGGACGAAGAAGACGATGTAAAGGATGAGGTCGATCGTTGCCTGGGTGCGGGGCGGGAAGAAGCCGTAGAGCACGTCGCCGCGTACGTGACCGTTCTTCGACAGCGTATAGGCGCCCGCCATCATGAAGAGCGTCCCGTAGAGCATGATCATCGCGTCGAAAGCCCAGGCGCGCGGGTTGTCCAGCACGTAGCGGGAAAACACTTCCCAGCTCACGTGCGCGGTGAGCAGCAGGATCAGGAAGGAAAAGGCCTGACCGATCCAGGTGCTGATGCGGTCGATGAGCAGTAGAGCTTTTTGCATGAAATAAAACAGCCACCCGGCTTTGCGCCGGATGGCTGATTCGTTAGGCGAGCACCTGGTTGGCTACCGTTTGCCTAGCTCTTCTTCGCCTCGGGCTTGGCCGCCTGCTTGCCGAAGTAGTGGTTGTACGCCATGCGCCGGTTGACGTTGGTGTCGAGGTCCCAGCGCACCGCGCGCGCCGCGAACTCACGCTGCGACTTCTCGATCTCGACGAACATCGCATTGTCCGAGCGCTTCTTGGCGGCCGCGTCGTAGGTCTCGAGCTGGCGCTGCAGGATCGAGTCCGGGGTGCGGTAGAAGCGCACCTTGTCCTTGGTCTGCAGCTCGACGTAGTCCTTCGAGTAGCGGTCGATCGCCTTCCAGGACATGTCCGCCGAGGCCGCCTCCACCGCGTTCTCGATGATCGCCTTGATCTTCGCCGGCAGGGCGTCGAACTTGCCCTTGTTGAACATGATCTCGAACTGCTCGGCATTCTGGTGGTAGCTCTGCAGCATGCACACCTTGGAAACGTCGGCGAAGCCGAGCAGGCGGTCGGAGGTTGCGTTGTTGAACTCTGCGCCATCGAGCAGGCCGCGGTCGATCGCAGGGACGATCTCGCCGCCGGGCAGCGCGTTGACCGCGGCGCCCAGGCCGGTGTACACGTCGATCGAGATGCCGACGGTGCGGAATTTCATTCCCTTCATGTCCTCGGCCTTGGTGATCGGCTTCTTGAACCAGCCGAACGGCTGGGTCGGCATCGGGCCGTAGGGGAACGAGACCACGTTGGCACCGATCGAGGCGTAGAGCTTGTTCAAGAGCTCCTTGCCGCCGCCGTACTTGTGCCACGAGAGCAGCATGTTGGCGTCCATGCCGTAGGCCGGGCCCGAGCCCCACAGCGCCAGCGCGTTCTGCTTGCCGTAGTGGTACACGAGAACACCGTGGCCGCCGTCGAGCGTGCCCTTGGTGACCGCGTCGAGCAGGCCGAAGGCGGGAACCACCGCGCCGGCGGGCAGCACCTCGATCCTGAGGTCGCCGCCGGTCATGTCGTTCACCTTCTTCGCGAAGTCCAGCGCGTACTCGTGGAAGATGTCCTTCGCCGGCCAGGTGCTCTGCCAGCGCATCGAGATCGGACCCTGCGCGCTTGCGATCATCGGGAAGCCGAGCGCGGCTGCTCCGCCGGCCGTCGCGGCGCCGGTCAGGAATTTGCGGCGCGAGGCCTGCGGCTTGTCTTGCTGGGTAGTCATCACTCCTCCTGCCTTCGGTGAGGTTATCTAGGAGCTCGCCATATTCGCCTGCCCCCGGGCGAGCTTGCGGCGGATTCTAGAACAGTCCGCGCCGGCCGTGTATTCCACGTTGCAAGACTGGCGTCAGCCGTCAAGCGGTCTCCCAGCGCGCGCAGGCCTCGCGCACCACGTCGGCGAGCGAGCCCCGCGCGGCGTGGCGGGCGCGCAGCCACGCGGCGTCCGAATCGCCGGCGCGCACGCCGGCCGCCAGCTCGTGCACCAGCGCCCCGCAGCCCAGGCGCGCGGCGTGCGGGGCGATCTTCGCCATCGTCGCGAGGATGTCCTCGCCGATGGCTGTCTTGCGGCTGACGTACGGATCGACCATCGTGCCGCGCAGGCCGTAGCGGCAGGCCTCGAAGCGGTTGAAGCTGTTCACGAGGTAGGTGGTGCGCGAAGGCTCGAGCGGCCGCTCCTGGAGATGCCACCCCGCGAGCGCCTGGGCGTAGGCGGCGAGCAGCGCCGCCCGGCGCACCGTCAGCGGGGTGTCGCACACCCGGATCTCGATGGTCCCGTACTCGGGCTTGGGGCGGATGTCCCAGTAGAAGTCCTTCATGCTCGCGACGATGCCGAACCCCTTCATGCGCATGAAGTAGTCGAGGAACTCGGCCCAGTCGCGCACGAACGGGATGTGGCCGGCGAGCGGAAACGCGCTGACCGCCGTCAGGCGCGAAGACTGGAACGAGGTGTCCTCGCCCTGGTAGTAAGGCGAGGCCGCGGAGAGCGCGATGAAGTGCGGCACGTAGCGCGTCAGGACATGCGTCAGGAACACCGCGTCGTCGCCGCTGGGGCAGCCGATGTGGATGTGCTGGCCGAAGACAGTGAACTGCTTGGCGAGGTAGCCGTAGCGCTCGACCACGTGCATGAAGCGCTCGGTCGGGTAGATGCGGCGGTCGGCCCAGTCGTGGAACGGGTGCGAGCCCCCGCCGGCGATGCGCACGTTGAGCACCCGGGCTTCCTGCACTACGGCATCGCGGACTTTCTCCAATTCATCCAGCAGGGTCATTGCGCTCGCATGCACCGAGCTGTTCAGCTCGACCATGCTCTCGGTGATCTCGGGCTTCACCGCGCCCGGGAGCTTGCGCTTGCCGAGGCGCCGCAAGAGCTCGTCCGCGTCGCGCGCCAGGTCCAAATCGTGCGGCCGCACGAGCTGCAGCTCGAGCTCGACGCCGACCGTGAGCGGCGCGGAGGCGCCGAAGACGAGCTCATCCATCGGGATGCGCCTCCCGCGCCCGGCGCAGCGCGAACTGCGTGGCGAGCGGACCGATCAGCTCGAGGATCACGACGGCGGACAGCACCACCGCCGCGAGCTCGCGCCCGAACGCGGGATAGAAAAGCGTGGTGTCGCGCACCATCACCACCGCCGAGCCCGAAAGCGGGAGCAGGCCGAGCGCGAGCAGGCCGGCGCCGCCGGGGCGGATGCCGGAAAAGGGGCCGAACGCGAGCAGTGCGCAGCCCTTGCCCAGGAAGCGCAGCAGGACGAACGCGGCCACCGGCGCCGCCGCCGCGACGCTGACCGCCGAGAACTCGAGGCTCGCGCCGACCAGCACGAAGAGAATCACGAAGAAGAGCTGCGAGCCGTGCCCGAAGTGCACCGGCAGCACGGCGTAGCCGCGGTCGAAGTTGCGCGCCAGCATGCCGAGTGTCAGCAGGGCCAGGCTCACCGAAAGCTTGAGCGCGTGCGCGATGCCGACGGTCACGACCACCGTCCCGACCATGAGAATGAACTGCCGCTCCTCGCTCTTGCCCAGCCAGGCGGCCAGGCGCAGCATCAGGATACAGGCAAGCCAGCCCGCCACGAGCGAGCCCCACAGCAGGTACAGCGGATGGAAGAACGCCTGCTGCCAGCTCGCCTGGTGCTCGAAATGCAGGAACGGAAGCAGGAGCGTCAGGAGCACGTAGGCGAACGCGCTGTTCACCGCGGTGAAGAGCAGCAGCCGCTCGGTGATCTGCCCCTGCGCGCGCAGGTCGTGGACCACGAGCATGACGGTGGCGGGCGAGGTCGCGGTGCCGATCGCCGCCGCCATCGCGGCGAGCACCGGCCGGAAATCGAACGCCACCAGCGCCGCGAAGATGCCGAGGAACGAGAACAGCGCCTCGCCGATCGCGCTGACCAGGAGCCAGCGGTTGGCGCGCAGCCACTTGAAGTCGAGGCGGAAGCCGAGCTCGAACACGATCAGCCCGATCGACAGGTCGACGAGCGGCCGCAGGTCGAACAGCATATTGTCGCTGATCAGGCCGAGCGCGTTCGGCCCGAGCGCGGCGCCGGCGAGTACGTAGCCCGTGATGCGCGGCAGCGCGGCGTAGCGGCGCAGCGCTTCGCCGGCGGCGAGGCCGACGATGACCAGCGCGCCGAACAGGGCGGCCTGCGAGAATGCGAGCGGCAGCCTCGGAAGAAACTCGGTCGCCATCAGCTGTCGCGCGCCGCCTCGAGGAATTCCTCCAGGATCGGCGCGCTGTCGAGCGTCGCCTTGTCCCCGGGGTGGTGGAATTCAGGGTGCCACTGCACCGCGAACACGTAGCCCTTGCCGATGCCGCGGATCGCCTCGACCACGCCGTCGGGCTCGGACCAGGCCTCGACCCGCAGGCCGCGGCCGAGCGCCTTGATCGACTGGTGGTGGATCGAGGTAACGACCGGCTGCTCCACGCCGCGGTACAGCCGCGAAAGGCCCGAGCCGGGCTCGAAGCGGATCGCGTGGCGGTGCTTCTCGTAGGCGTCGGTCACGTGCACCTGCGACTCGGGAAGCTGCGTGCGGATGTCCTGGTAGAGCGTGCCGCCGAACGCCACGTTGATGAGCTGCGCGCCGCGGCAGATGCCCAGCACCGGCTTGCCCGCCTCGATGAACTCGTGGACCAGCTCCATCTCGTAGACGTCGCGCAGCCGGTCGCCGGCCCATTGCGCCTCGAGCGGGGTCTCGCCGTACGTCGAGGGGCTCACGTCGGCGCCGCCCTGCAGCACCAGTCCGTCGAGAACGCGCGCGTAGTCGGCGAGGCGCACCTCGCTGCGGTGGATCAGGCCGTCCTTGTCCACGGTCGGCACCATGAACACGAGCACGTCGCGCGACATGACCCAGTGGGCCACCGACTGCTCGAGGTACTGCAGCGTTTTCGACTGGATGCCCTTGGCGTCGGGCTGCGGGTGAAACAGGCGCGCCGACACGCCGATCTTCAGCGCATCGGGCTCGAGCTTGCGGGAGAGGAACTCGCGCGCCGCGCGCGCCGCGCGCCTGAGCGGGGTCACCGGCCCGAGTCTAGCGCCTTGACCTGCAGCCTACTACCTTCATGCCTTCAGCGCGCCCAGCACCTCGTCCAGCATCTTCTTGGCGTCGCCGAACAGCATGCGGTTGTTGTCCTTGTAGAAGAGCGGATTGTCGACGCCGGCGTAGCCCGAGGCCATGCTGCGCTTCATGACGATCGAGTTCTTCGCCTTCCACACCTCGAGCACCGGCATCCCGGCGATCGGGCTCGAGGGATCTTCCTGCGCCGCCGGGTTCACGATGTCGTTGGCGCCGATCACCATGGCGACGTCGGTGTCGGGGAAGTCCTGGTTGATCTCGTCCATCTCCATCACGATGTCGTAAGGCACCTTCGCCTCCGCCAGCAGCACGTTCATGTGCCCGGGCATGCGGCCGGCCACCGGATGGATGCCGAAGCGCACGTTGACCCTCTTCTCGCGCAGCAGCCTGGTGATCTCGTAGACGGCGTGCTGCGCCTGCGCCACCGCCATGCCGTAGCCCGGCACCACGATGACGTTCTTCGCGCTGCGCAGGAGCTCAGCCGTTTCATTTGCAGAAATGGGTTGGACTTCTCCCGCCGGTGCCGCGCCCGAGGGGGCGGCTGCTCCGCCCCCGGTTCCAAACCCGCCGGCGATGACGCTGACGAAGTTGCGGTTCATCGCCCGGCACATGATGTAGGAGAGGATGGCGCCGCTCGAGCCGACGAGCGCGCCGGTGACGATGAGCAGATCGTTGCCCAGCATGAAGCCGGTCGCCGCCGCCGCCCACCCCGAGTAGCTGTTGAGCATCGAGACCACCACCGGCATGTCGGCCCCGCCGATCGCCATGACCATGTGCACGCCGAAGAGAAGCGCGACCAGCGTCATGATCGCGAGCGGTTTCAGTCCCTCTTCGATCGACTGCGCGTTGATGAACCAGGCGCCGCACCAGATCACGACCAGCAGGCCGGCGAGGTTGATCCAGTGGCGTCCGGGGAGGAGCACCGGCTTGCCGCTGATCTTGGCGGAGAGCTTGCCGAAGGCGATGAGAGACCCCGAGAAGGTCACCGCGCCGATGAGCACGCCGATGTAGATCTCGAGCTCGTGGACGGTCTTCTCGGCGCCCTCCAATCCAGCGCTCGCCGCCGGGTCGATGTAGTTCGCGAAGCCGACCAGGACCGCGACCAGTCCGACCAGGCTGTGCATCAACGCGACCAGCTCGGGCATCTGCGTCATCTTCACGACGCGCGCGGCGTAAAGCCCGATCAGCGCGCCGACCAGCATCGAGCCGACGATCCACGGGTATGCGGCCTTGGTGACGTGCGGCCCGAGCACGGTCGCGAGCACGGCGATCGCCATGCCGATCATCCCGTAGAGGTTGCCGCGCCGCGAGGTCTCGGGATTGGAGAGGCCGCCCAGGCTGAGGACGAACAGGATCGTCGCCGCGAGATACGACACCGTCAGGAGCGTCGAGGACATTGGCGGCGCCTTACTTGCGGAACATCTGCAACATGCGCTGCGTGACGGCGAAGCCGCCGAACATGTTGATCGCCACGAGCGCGAGGCTGACGACCCCCAGCCCGAGGATCCAGGCGGTCGGCCGCTCGACCCCGCCCGGCGCCGCCTCCAACGGAGCGACCTGCACCAGGGCAGCGATGGCGATGATGCTGCTGATCGCGTTGGTCACGCTCATGAGCGGCGTATGCAGGGCGGGCGTCACGTTCCAGATCACCATGTAGCCGACGAAGCAGGCGAGCACGAACACGGTGAAGTGGGTGAGGAAGGCCGGGGGCGCGTACGCGCCTATGAACCCGAAGATGGCCGCTGCGACGAGGAATGCGATGGCTGTCGCCTTGGCCGAGGCGGGCGCGCCGGCGCTTCCGTGGGCCCCCGCCTTGGCGGGGGCGGGCGCGGCTTTCGCCGCACCCGGCTTGGCGGGCGGCGCGGCCGAGAGCTTCGGCGGCGGAGGCGGCCAGGTGATCTCGCCGTCCTTGATCACCGTCGTGCCGCGGATCACCTCGTCGTCCATGTTGACGTTGAACTTGCCGTCCTTCCCCTTGCACAGCTCCTCGGCGAGGCGCAGGAGGTTGGTGGCGTAGAGGGTGCTCGACTGCTTGGCCAGCCGGCTCGGCAGATCGGCGTAGCCGATGATGGTGACGCCGTGCCTCACCACGGCCTCCCCCGGCTCGGTGAGCTCGCAGTTGCCGCCCTGCTCAGCGGCGAGATCCACGATCACGCTGCCGGGACGCATCGAACGCACCATCTCCGCGGTGATCAGCTTGGGCGCGGGCTTGCCCGGGATGAGCGCGGTGGTGATGATCACGTCGACGGCCTTCGCCTGCGCGGCGAACACCTCGCGCTGCGCCTTCTGGAAGCCCTCGCTCATCACCTTGGCGTAGCCGCCTGCGCCGGAGCCCTCCTCCACGTAGTCCACGCCGACGAACTCGCCGCCGAGCGACTTGATCTGGTCGGCGACTTCCGGCCGGGTGTCGTTGGCGAGCACGATGGCGCCGAGCCCGGAAGCCGCGCCGATCGCCGCGAGGCCCGCGACGCCGGCGCCGATGATGAACACCTTGGCCGGGGGCACCTTGCCCGCGGCGGTGATCTGCCCGGTGAAGAAGCGTCCGAAGGCGTGCGCGGCCTCGATCACCGCGCGGTAGCCGGCAATGTTCGCCATCGACGACAGCGCGTCGAGCTTTTGCGCGCGCGAGATGCGCGGCACGCTGTCCATCGCGAGCACCGTGGCCTTCTTCTCCGCGAGCGAGCGCATCAGCTCCGGGTTCTGCGCCGGCCAGATGAAGCTCACCAGCGTTGTCCCTTCGCGCATGCGCGCGACTTCGGCCATGCTGGGCGCGCGCACCTTGAACACGATGTCGGCACCTTCCCAGATGCGTGCCGCGTCGGTGATCTCCGCCCCGGCCGCGCGGTACGCCTCGTCCGGGAAGTTCGCCGCGTCGCCTGCGCCCGATTCGACCGCGACCCTGAACCCGAGCTTGGCGAGCTTCTCGACGACCTCGGGAACGGTGGCGACGCGCTTCTCGCCCGCCGCGGTCTCGCGCGGAACTCCGATCAGCATGAAGGGACCTTCTCCGGAAAAAAGGTGGCCGGATTTTACCTTGGCGGCCGCCACAGCGAGCGCTCGATCGCCTCGAACAGGCCGTGGACCGCGAGCGCGAGCGCGGCGGCGGGCAGCGCGCCGGAGAGCAGCACCGCGTGATCGTTCAGCGCCAGGCCCTGCGAGATGCGCTCGCCGAAGCCGCCTGCCCCGATGAAGGCGGCGATGGTCGCAGTGCCCACATTGATCACCGCCGAGGTCTTGATACCGGCCATGATCGTGGGCAGCGCGAGCGGCAGCTTCACGTACCTGAGGATCTGGGGGGGCGTCAGGCCGAGCGCAGTGCCGGATTGGACCAATCCCCTCGGCACCTGGACGAGCCCGGCGTGAGCGTTGCGCGTGATGGGGAGCAGCGCGTACAGGAACAGGGCGATGAGCGCGGGCCACGCGCCGATGGTCCCGGTCAGCGGGATCAGGAACGCGAGCAGCGCGAGCGATGGGACAGTCTGGATGAGGCCGGTGGCAAGGAGCACGGGCTGCTCCAGCAGGCGCCGCCTCGCCGCGATCATGCCGAGCGGCACCCCGACCAGGATCGCGGCGCCGAGCGAGGCGAACACCAGTGCAAGGTGCTGTGCCAGCAGGCGCCCGAAGTCCGGCGCGAACAGCGCCGACCAGAGCGAGCGTCGGCCGGTGCCCGTCTCGCTTCCGAGAAACCCGGCCGCGACCTGGACGAAAAGAACCTTGTCGAGCTCCGCGCGCGCGTTGAGGCGCACCATGGTCGCGTTGTCGATCTTTCCTTCGAGCTTCTTCCAGGCCGCGAACGCATCGGGAAACCGCCCCGGTACGTCGGCGCGGTAGAGAAGCACCGCGTCATAAGACGGAAAGAAATGCCGGTCGTCCTGGAGCACGGTGATGCGGTAGCGCTCGATCTTCGCGTCGGTGGAATAGAGGTCGATCACGTCGAGGTCGCCGGCGGCGAGCGCTTCATACGCGAGGCCGTGGTCGAGGCCGCGCGGCGTTTGCGGCAGACGGTACGCCTGCTTGAGGCCCGGCCAGCCGTCGCCCCGGCCGAGAAACTCGTGCGACAGACCGACGCGCGCCTCGGGCCGTTTCGCGAGATCCGAGATCGTTCTGAGAGGCAGCCGCGTGCCCAGCGCATAACTGTTGCTGAAGCCCAGCGGCACGGAAACCGCGAGGCCGAGAGGCTGCAGCCTCCGGTTGAGCTGCGCCTGATCGAGGCTCTCCTCGGTCTTGAGGATCTCGCGCGCGATGGTGCCGGTGTACTCGGGATAGACGTCCACGGCGCCGTTTTTCAGCGCTTCATAGAGGATCGCGGTGTTTCCCAGCCCCGGGCGGTGCTCGCCGCCGGCCGCGCGCGCCAGGATCTCGCCGAGGATGTAGGACTCGGTGAAGCGCTTGGAGCCGACCTTGACGGTTTGCGCATTCGCCTGCAGAACCGCGGCCAGCAGGAATACGAGCAGCGCGCGCAAGCTACGCCGCACGCCCGATATCGCGTGCGCCCGCGTCGCCCGCGAACTGCAGCGCGGCGAGGCGCGCGTACAGCCCGCCCTGGCGCATGAGCTCGGCATGGGGGCCTTCGGCCACGATCGTGCCGCGCTCCATGACGATGATGCGGTCGGCATGCCGCACCGTCGCGAGCCGGTGCGCGATGGCGAGCGTGGTGCGGCCCTTTTCCAGCGCCTCGAGCGCGCGCTGCACCACGAGCTCGCTCGCTGCGTCGAGCGAGCTCGTGGCCTCGTCGAGCAGCAGGATCGGGCGGTCGGCGAGCAGCGCACGCGCGATCGAAAGGCGCTGGCGCTGCCCGCCGGAGAGCGTGACGCCGCGCTCGCCGAGCACGGTGTCGAGCCCCTGCGGCAGGTGGTCGATGAACTCGAGCGCGAAGGCCTGCTCGCAGGCGGCGAGCACTTCGTCGCGTCCGACGCCGGGCCTGCCGTAGCGCACGTTGTCGAGCACGCTCGCGGCAAAGATCACCGGATCCTGCGGCACCACCGCGACCAGGCCGCGCGCGACGCGCGGGTCCATGGCGCGCAGGTCGATGCCATCGATGCGCACCGCCCCGCGCTGCGGGTCGTAGAAGCGAAGCAGCAGCGCGAACAGCGTCGATTTGCCGGCGCCGGACGGGCCGACCAGCGCGGCGCGCTCGCCCGCCGCGATGCTCAGCCTGAACCGATGCAGCGCCGGGGCCCTGGGGCGCGACGGGTAGGCGAAATCGACGTCGTCGAACTCGACCGCCCGTGCCTTGCTTCCGTGGGGAACATAGTTTGGTAATGGCGGGGCAACGATGCTCGGAGCCGTGTCGAGGAGGTCCACCAGGCGCTCGGCGGCGCCCGCGGCGCGCTGCAGCTCGCCCCACACCTCGGCCACCGTGCCGGCGCCCGCGGCGAGCATCGCGGCGTAGAACACGAACGCGGAGAGCTCTCCGGCGCTCATGCGCCCGGCGAACACGTCGTGTCCGCCGATCCACATGATGACCCCGACCGCGCTGAAGGCGATCAGCATCACCGACGAGATGAGCCAGGCCTTCTGCCGCACGCGCGCCACGCCCGCGCGGTACGCCGCCTCGGCGTAGCGCCCGAAGCTCGCGCGGTCGGCCTCCTCGTGCACGTACGCCTGCACGGTGCGGATCTCGTGCACCGCCTCGTCGACGTAGGCCGACACCTCGGCGACCCGGTCCTGGCTCGCGCGCGAGAGCCTGCGCACGCGCCGGCCGAGCAGCAGGATCGGAAGCAGCGTCGCCGGCACGCCCACCAGCACCAGCGCCGCGAGCTTCCAGCTCGTCACGAACAGCATCGCGGCGGCTCCGGCCATCATGAGCGCGTTGCGCAGGAACATCGACAGGCCGTACCCGATCACCTGCTGCAGCAGCGTCGCATCGTTGGTGAGGCGCGAGATCACCTCGCCGGTGCGCGTCGCCTCGAAGAAGGCGGGCTCGAGGCCGAGGAGGTGGCCGAACACCGCGCGGCGCAGGTCGGTCACCACGCGCTCGCCCAGGCTCATCATCAGGTAGAAGCGCAGCCACGTGGCAAGCGCCAGCACCGCGGCGATGCCGAGCACTCCGGCCAGCGCCTGGTCGAGCGCCCTGGGCTCGCCGCCGGCGAAGCCGCCGTCGATGACGTGCTTGACTCCCTGGCCGAGGGCGAGCCAGCACGCGGCGGCGACGACCAGAGCCGCGAGCGCGAGCGCCACGCGTGCCCGGTAAGGAAGCAGGAAGCGCGCGACCCGGCGCAGGGCGCTAGACCGGCTCAACCAGCACCTCGAGCACGGCGCACCAGGCCGCCGAGAGATTTCCCAGGCTGTAGCCGCCGCCGCCGAACGCCATCAGCCGGCCGCACGCATGGCGCTCGGCGAGCGCGACCAGGCGCCGCGCGGCATGAGCATGCGCGGCCGCCGTGAGGCGAAGGTCGGCCAGCGGGTCGCCGGCGAGACCGTCGGCGCCGCACTGCAGGATCACGAACTCGGGGCGCGCCCGGTCGACGAACCGCTCGGCGGTCTCCCAGGCGCGCAGAAACTCTCGATCGCCCGAGCCCGGGGCGAGCGGCAGATTGAGCTTGGTGCCTTCGGCCGCGCCGCTGCCGGTCTCGTGAACGCTGCCGGTGCCGGGATAAAGAAACTGACCGTCCTCGTGAATGTCGACGCAGACGACGTCGGGGTCGTGCACGAACTCGTAGAACACGCCGTCGCCGTGATGCACGTCGATGTCGACGTATGCGACGCGGCGCACGCCGTGCTCGGCGCGCAAGGTCTCGATCAGGATCCCGGGATCGTTGAACACGCAGAAGCCGGCAGCGCCCGCGCGCCGCGCGTGGTGCAGGCCGCCGATCGGCTGAAAGCTGCGCCGCGCCTCGCCCGCCATGATGCGGCGCGCGCCCTCGAGCGCGGCACCTACCACGTGCGCGGCGGTCTCGTAGCAGCCGGGGAAGGCCGGCGTGTCGCCGTAGTCGAGGTATCCGCTGCCGCGTCGCGAGGCGGCGATGACGCGGTCTATGTATTCCATCGTGTGGAAACGCCGGATCGCCGTTTTCGGCGCTTCAGGGGATTCGGCCAGCGTCACCCTGCGGTCCAGGCCGCGCGCACACGCGCCGCGCCAGAACGCGTCCTGCCGGTCTGCCGACAGCGGATGGCCTTGGGGAAAGCCGTAGCGCCCGAGCTGCGGGCTAAGGAAGAGATGCGTCGACACGCTCGACCTGCACGCGGCAGTCGTAGAACGTGGCGCCGCCGCCGAGGTCGGTGGTGCGCTGCGAGGTGACGTTGTTGGCGTTGCCGCCGTCGCGCGCGTATTTCTTCCACCAGACCGAGGGCGCGACCACCACGCCGCGGCGCGGCTTGCCGTTCACGCGCGCCTTGAGCGTATAGCCGCCGCGGTCGTTGAACACGCGCACGCGGTCGCCTTCGCGAATGCCGCGCGCCGCCGCGTCGTCTGGGTGCATGTCGAGATGCGGCTCGCGCTCGAAGTCTCGGAAGCGCGCCAGGTTGGCGAACGAGGAGTTGAGGAAGTGGCGCGCGGGCGGCGAGATGAAGGCGAGCGGGAAGCGTCCCGCCAGCGCTGCGTCGGCCACTTCCGCAGGCGGATTGTAGAAAGGCAGAGGGTCGACGCCCTGTCTTTCGAGCGCCGCGCTGTAGAACTCGCACTTGCCCGACGGCGTGGGGAAGCCGCCCTGGGCGAACGGGGCGAAGCGCTCGGGCTTCGACAAGCGCTGCCATCCGCGGCGCTTGAGCTCGGTCCAATCAAAGTTTGAACCAAGCGCCGTACGGCAGATATCCTCGTCGGAATCGCGGAAGCACGGCTCGTCGAAGCCCATGCGCGCGGCGAGCCGGCGGAACACCTCGGAGTTCGGCAGCGACTCGCCCACCGGCGCGATGGCGGGGTTGTTGCCGAGCACGTAGAGGTGCCCGTACGACTTGTGCACGTCGTAGTGCTCGAGCTGCGTGGTCGCGGGAAGCACGATGTCGGCGTAGTCCGCGGTGTCGGTCTGGAAGTGGTCCATCACCACGGTGAACAGATCCTCGCGCGAGAACCCCGCGATCACCCTGTCGGAGTCCGGGCAAACGGCGACCGGGTTGTTGTTGTACACCACGATCGCGCGCACCGGCGGCTCGGCCGAGGTGAGCGCGTCGCCGAGCTTCGACTGGTTGATCACGCGCGGACGCCGCGCGGGGAGCAGGTCGGGCCGCTCCAGCGCGGCGTGGTCGAAGTTGTAGAAATCGGCGGTAGTGAGGACGATGCCGCCGGCGGGCTCGCGCCAGGCCCCCACCAGCGCGGGAAGGCAGGCGATGGTGCGCGCGGCGATGCCGCCGCCGGCGTGGCGCTGCATGCCGTAGTTGAGCCGGATCGCCGCGGGCCTCGTGCGGCCGTAGTCGCGAGCAAGCTGCACCACTTCGGCGACACGCAGGCCGCAGGTGCTCGCCGCCCATTCGGGGGAATAGCTCTCGAGCACCCTCTTGCGGAGGGCCTCGTAGCCCACGGTGTACTTGGCGATGTAGTCGCGGTCGATCAGGTCCTCGGCGATCAGCACGTGCATCATGCCGAGCGCGAGCGCGCCGTCGGTGCCCGGCAGCAGCGCCACGTGCTGGCCGCACTTCTCCGCCGAAAGGCTGCGGTAGGGATCGATGGCCACGACCTTGGCCCCGCGGCGCTTCGCTTCCTGCACGCGCGACCACAGGTGCAGGTTCGAGACCACCGGGTTCGCGCCCCAGAGCAGGATGAGCTTCGCCTCGTCGAAGCGCTCGGGGTCCATGCCTACCGAGCCGCCGAGGGTCGCGCGCAGGCCGAACTTGCCCGCGGTAGAGCAGAGCGTCCGGTCGAGCAGGGTCGCGCCCAGGCGATGGAAGAAGCGCCGGTCCATCGAGCTGTACTGGACCATGCCCATGGTGCCGGCGTAGCTGCATGGCAGGATGGTCTCGGGATTCTCGGCTGCGAGGCTCTTCAGCCGGGCCGCGATCTCGTCGAGCGCCTCGTCCCACGGGATGCGCTTGAATTTTCCCTCGCCCTTCTTGCCGATGCGACGCATCGGGTGGAGCAGGCGATCGGGCGCGTACGTGCGCTCGAGGTAGTGTGCGACCTTGGTGCACAGCGTGCCGTCGGTGAACGGCATCGAAGGGTCGCCCTGGATCTTCGTCGCGACGCCGTTTTCGACTGTCACGAGCATCGCGCAGGTCTCCGGGCAGTCGTGCGGACAGGCCACACGCACGACATCTTCGGGGACCAGTCTGGCGCTCATGAAGGGATTTTACGCTGCAGCGCCTCGTCGAGGACCTCGATCCAGTGGCGCACCGGCACCTGCGCCGCCCCTTGCAGGTGCGTCAAGCAGCCGATGTTCGCCGTTGCGATCTGCTCCGGGCGGCCCTCGCCCAGCGCCGCGAGCTTGCGGCTGCGCAGCTCGCCGGCGATCGCAGGCTGTAGCAGCGAGTATGTGCCCGCCGAGCCGCAGCAAAGGTGGGCGTCGCGCACCGCCGTGAGCTCGAAGCCGGCGCGCGCCAGGCGCGACTCCACTGCGCCGCGTATCTGCTGGCCGTGCTGCAGCGTGCAGGGAGAATGGAAGGCGATTCGGCCCGCCGCGATGCCGCTGGGAAGCGCGTCGAACGGGATCGCTTCGGCGAGGTCCTTGGTCAGCCCGGCGATGCGCGCAGCCTTGTCGCGATACGCCGGATCGTGGGCGAGGAGGTGGCCGTACTCCTTCACCGTGACGCCGCAGCCGCTCGCCGTCATGACGATTGCCTCGACCTCGCCGCGTTCGACCAGGGGCCACCACGCGTCGATCAGGGCGCGCATGTCGTCGCGCCCCTCCTGCTGGTAGTTCAGGTGGAAGCGCAGCGCCCCGCAGCATCCGGCGCCCGGCGCCTCGACGAGCGAGATGCCGAACCGATCGAGCACCCGCGCCGCGGCGGCGTTGATCGACGGCGCGAGAGCGCGCTGCGCGCAACCCCCCAGCGCGAGCATCTTGCGCGCATGCCGCGGCGCCGGCCAATCGCCAGGAGGCACCACCTTTCCCGGAACCTTTGCTTTCACGGCAGCGGGCAGCAGCGGCCGCGCCAGACGTCCCAATCCGGTGAGCACCTTGAAAAGTCGCGGTCGGACCAGGACCGAGGCGAGCAGGCGCCGCGCCAGCCTGTCGAAGCCGCCGCGCTGCGCACGCGCCTCGACCAGACTCCGTCCAATGTCGACGAGCCTGCCGTAGCGCACCCCCGACGGGCACGTGGTCTCGCAGGCGCGGCAGGTGAGGCAGCGGTCGAGATGGAGCTGTGTCTTCGCGCTGACCGGCGCGCCTTCGAGCGCGCGCTTGATGAGATAGATGCGCCCGCGGGGACTGTCGAGGTCGTCGCCGAGCACCTGATAGCTCGGGCAGGTCGCGGTGCAAAAGCCGCAATGCACGCATTTGCGCAGGATGGCCTCGGCCTCCCGGCCTTCGGGCGTGTCGCGGATGAAGTCGGCGAGCCGGGTCTGCATGTGCCGCTATACTTTTTGCATGAAGCTCGTGATCTGGCTCATCGGCGCTGCTGCGATCGGAGTGTTGGTGTACGGGCTCGTGAAGTGGCGCCGGCGAGCCGAGGAGCTGCGCCGAGCTTCCGAGGAGAGGAGCGCGGCGTTGATGGCCGAGATGATGGCCGCAGCCAAATCGCGTCCTGCGCCGCCCCAGGCCGAGACCGATCCCGGCAGGGCCGCCGACTTTGCCAGGGCCGCCGAATCCGCCAGGGCCGCGGAAGTCGCCAAAGTCGCAGACTTCGCCCAAGCCGCAGACTTCGCCAAAGCGGCGGACCTCGCCAAGCAGCGCCTGCTTTTCGACGCCGCCGCCAAAGCCGGCGAGGCGGGCGAGCCGGTGCTGTCGATCCAGCTATACGCACGCCTCCTCGCCCGGTATCCCGACAGCACGTTCGCCTCGCAGGCGCGCGCGGCGGTGGAGATGCAGAAGAAGAACCTGAGCAAGGCCTAGAGCTCGGCGTACATGCGGCCGGGATTGAGGATGCCGGCCGGATCGAAAGCCGCCTTCAGCCGGCGGTGCAGGGTCATGGCGACAGGCTCGAGCGCCGTGAAGACGCTCTCGCGCTTGTCGTGCGAGCGAAAGAGCGTCGCGTGGCCGCCGGCCCTGGCGGCGAGCTCGCGGGCGTCCCGGGTGCGAAGCCAGCGCAGCGCTCCGCTCCATTCGATCAGGGTGTCGCCGGGCGCGCCGAGCGGCGGGTAGTTCGAAGGAACCGCGACGCGCCACAACGGCTCGGGCCCGCCGAAAAACGCGTGCCTTTGCTCGCGCACCTCCTGCCAGAATTGCCCCGCCTCGACCTGCGTGCCGCCGATCTTCACGGCGGCGGCGCGCACCGCCGGCTCCGCGCCGGACAGCCGCACGCACAGGCGGCCGGCGTGCCACGCCGTGGCGGAGACCGGCAGCGGCTGGCCGGCCCAGGCATTCATGCCCTCGAGGGCCGCAGCCTGGTTCATCTCCAGCTCGAGCGTGAGCTCGACCGCTGGCAACGGCAGGACCTTGAGCGAGACCTCGGCGATGAGCCCCAGCGTGCCGAGCGAGCCCGCGACCAGGCGCGCGACGTCGTAGCCGGCCACGTTCTTCATCACCTGGCCGCCGAAAGTGAGCTCGCGGCCGCGCCCGTCCACCAGCCTTACGCCGAGCACGAAGTCGCGCAGCGCCCCGGCAGACGCGCGGCGCGGCCCGGACAGCCCCGCGGCGACGCAGCCGCCCAGCGTGGCCTCGGGCCCGAAATGCGGCGGCTCGAACGGCAGGCACTGGTTGTTTTCCTTCAACGCCTGCTCCAGCTCGATGAGCGAAGTGCCGCAGCGGGCCGTCACGACGAGCTCGGTAGGCTCGTAGCTCACGATGCCCGCATGGCCGCGCGTATCGAGAAGCTCGCCGCGCGGCGCGTTACCGTAGAAGTCCTTGCTGCCGCCGCCGCGCAGGCGCAGCGGCGCCTTGCGCCCTGCAGCCTCCCGGATACGGTCCCGGAGCGCCTCGAGATTCAAAAGCGCGGCAACTCGGGATGCGGCAGCTTGCCGCCGCGCACGTGCATGCGGCCGAATTCCGCGCAGCGCGCGAGCGTGGGAACGGCCTTTCCGGGGTTGAGCAGCATCGCAGGATCGAACGCGCGCTTCACCGCGAGGAACAGCTCCAGCTCGTCGGGCCTGAACTGCACGCACATCGCGTCGATCTTCTCCACCCCGACGCCGTGCTCTCCGGTAATGGTGCCCCCGACCTCGACGCACTTTTCAAGCACTTCGGCGGCGAAGAGCTCGGTGCGACGCAGCTCGTCGGCGTCGTTCGCGTCGTAAAGGATGAGCGGATGCAGGTTGCCGTCGCCGGCGTGGAACACGTTCGGACAGCGCAGGCCGTACTTCTTCTCCATCGCGCCGATGAACTTGAGCACCTCGCCCAGGCGCTTGCGCGGAATGGTGCCGTCCATGCAGTAGTAATCGGGCGAAATGCGGCCGACCGCCGGAAACGCGCTCTTGCGGCCCGACCAGAAGCGCAGCCGCTCGGCCTCGTCGCGCGACACGCTCATGCGGGTCGCGCCGGCGCGCGCAAGCACTTCGCGCACGCGCGCGATCTCGTGCTCGACCTCTTCGGGCGTGCCGTCGGATTCGCACAGCAGGATAGCGGCTGCATCGAGGTCATAGCCAGCGCCCACGAACTGCTCGACCGCGTGCGTCGCCGGACGATCCATCATTTCGAGCCCCGCCGGGATGATCCCCGCGGCGATCACGTCGGCCACCGCGCGGCCGGCCTTCTCCACGTCGTCGAACGAGGCCATCACCACCTTCGCGCATTGCGGCTTGGGGAGGAGCTTCACTGTGACCTCGGTGACCACCATCAGCATGCCTTCCGACCCGATTGCGAGCGCGAGCAGATCGTAGCCTGGCGCGTCCGGCGCCTGAGAGCCGAGCTCGACCGGCTCGCCCGCCGCGGTGAACCCGCGCAGCCGGAGCACGTTGTGCACCGTGAGGCCGTATTTCAGGCAGTGCACGCCGCCCGAATTCTCGGCCACGTTGCCGCCGATCGTGCACGCGATCTGGCTCGAGGGGTCTGGCGCATAGTAAAGGCCGAAGGGCGCGGCCGCTTCCGAGATGGCGGCATTGCGCACCCCAGGCTGTACCACCGCGGTCCTCGCTCGAGCGTCGACGCGCAGCACGCGCATGAACTTGGCCATCGAAAGGAGCACGCCGTCGCCGGGCGGCAGCGCGCCGCCCGAAAGGCCGGTGCCTGCGCCGCGCGGCACGACGGGGATCTTCATGGAGGCGCACGTCTCGAGGATGCGCCGCACCTGCTCCTCGGTTTCGGGAAGCGCCACGACCATCGGCAATTGCCGATAGGCGGTGAGCCCATCGCACTCGTAGGGCCGGGTGTCCTCCTCCTCCCAGAGAACCGCGCGCGCGGGCAGGAACGCGCGCAGCGCGCGCGCGACTTCGGCTTGCCGGACTAGAGGTAAGGCTTTGCCCATTTCAGGCCCGCGAGCGTCTCACCGGCCGGATTGTATTCGCAGCCGACCCAGCCGGCGTAGCCGAGGCGCTCGACGTGCCTGAACAGGAAATCGAAGTTGATCTCGCCGCTTCCCGGCTCGTGGCGCCCGGGCACGTCCGCGATCTGCAGATGCCCGATGCGCGGAAGCAGGCGCTCGATCGTATCGGCGAGATTGCCTTCCATCACCTGCATGTGGAACAGATCGTACTGGAGGCGCGCGTTGCCGGCGCCGACCTCGTCGAGCACCTGCGCCGCCTGCGCGCTCGAGCGCAGGAAACAGTTCGCCACCGTATGGACGCTGAGGGGCTCGATGAGAAGCCGCATGCCCTCCTTGTCCAGGCGCCTCGCGGCGTGGCCGAGGTTCGCGACGTAGGTGGCGTGCAGCGCCGCGAGCTCGGCGTCCGCGGGAACCACGCCGGCCATCAGGTGAAGGCTGGCGCAGCGCGCGGCGCGCGCGTACTCGATCGCGCGCTCGAGATCCTCGCGGAAGCGCTGCTCGCGGCCCGGCAGGCAGGCGGTGCCGCGCTCGTTCCTCTGCGCTTCCCCCGGGGGCATGTTGTGCAGCACCACCTCGACCCCGGCGTCGCGCGCCGCGCGCGCCACCTCGGCCGGCGCGAAGTCGTACGGATACTGGTATTCGACCGCGCGGAAGCCGGCCTTGCGCGCGGCGGCAAAGCGCTCGAGAAATCCCACTTCGGTGAAAAGCGTCGAGACGTTGGCGGCGAACCGGGGCATCGGGTTAGCATAGCGCCAAAAATGGCGGAAACATGGTGGGTCTGGCTCGTGGCGCTCTTTGCCATCAGCTTCGTGATCGGCGTCGTCGCGGTGGTGGCAGGCGTCGGCGGGGGCGTGCTTTTCGTGCCGATCGTCGGCGGCTTCTTCCCGTTTCACCTCGACTTCGTGCGCGGCGTGGGACTCGTCTTCGCGCTCGCCGGAACGCTCGCCGCGGGGCCCAGCCTGCTGCGGAACCGCTTCGCCAGCCTGCGGCTCGCAGTGCCGCTCGCGCTGTCGGGTTCCATCGCCTCGTTCGCCGGCGCGCTGGCGGGGCTCGCGCTGCCCACCGAGGTGGTTCAGACGGCGCTCGGGGCCACGGTGCTCGCGATCGCGGTCGTGGTCTGGCGCACGGGCGACGCCGCCGCCGGAACCGGCGAAGCCGATGCGCTCGGCACGATCCTGCGCTTGCGCGGCCGCTACGAGGATCCCGCCGAAGGCGTCGCGGTCGACTGGCGCACACGGCGCACGCTGACGGGATTCGCGGCCTTCGCCGGAATCGGGTTTCTAGGCGGCGTCTTCGGCCTGGGCGCCGGGTTCGCCAACGTGCCGGTGCTGAATCTCGTGATGGCAGCTCCGCTCAAGGTTGCGGTGGGCACGAGCGGCCTCATCATCTCCATCGTGAACAGCTCCGCGGCGTGGGTGTATATCCACCGCGGCGCGCTGCTGCCCGCGCTCGCCGTTCCGGCGATCCTCGGCGTCATGCTCGGCTCGCGGCTGGGAGCGAGCGTGCTCGCGCGCACGCCGCCGTCCGTGGTTCGCCGCGTTGTGATCGCTGTGCTCCTCCTTGCCGGCGCCCGTGCCCTCGGGCGCGGAACGGGGCTGTGGCCGTGAGCCGCGAGCAGGTCGTCCAGGAGCTCTACGCGCGCTGGCTCGGCGCGGTCACGCTCATCGCGTTCGCCGCCGCGCTCGTTGCGTTCGTCCTGTACGCAGGGGGCGTCCTGCCAACGTTCGTGCCGCTCGACGCGCTGCCCGCGCTCTGGCAGCTGCCGGTCGGCGAATACCTCGCGCGGACCGGGGCGCCCGTGGGCTGGGGCTGGCTGCGGCTCCTTCCCTACGCCGACTACCTGAGCCTCAGCTGCGTCGCTCTGATCGCCGCCGTGACGCTGGTCTGCTACCTCGCGGTCCTGCCGATGCTCCTGAAGCTGGAAGAGCGGGTGCAGGCCGCGCTGGTAGCCGCCCAGATCATCGTCCTCCTCGCCGCCGCCTCTGGAGCTTTGGCGGCCGGTCATTGACGCGTGCTAGACTTTTTGGGCTTCAGAACCCATAACAAAACAGGAGAAAACCATGGGTGCCTTCTTCCAGTCCCTGCGCAAAACGATCGGCGCCGGCGTGGTCCTGCTGATCGTCCTGCTAATCATCCTGGCTGTCGCCGCGGGCGCGAAGGTCCCCGTCGGTGAGCACAGCTGGTGGGCATTCGCGATGCGGTGGCTGCATGTCACGGCCGGCGTGATGTGGATCGGGCTGCTCTGGTACTTCAACTTCGTGCAGACACCGTCGATGCCGAAGATCCCGGACGACCAGAAGCCCGCGGTGAGCAAGGTCATTGCGCCGGCGGCCCTGTTCTGGTTCCGCTGGGCGGCGATGGCGACGATCATCCTCGGCCTGATTCTCGCGCTGATGAACGGCTACCTCGTCCAGGCCCTCACGCTGCAAAAGCCGTACACCGGCATTGGCCTGGGCGCCTGGCTCGGCACGATCATGTGGTTCAACGTGTGGTTCATCATCTGGCCGAACCAGAAGAAAGCCCTCGGCATCGTCCAGGTCCCGCCGGACCAGAAGGCCGCGGCGGCGAAGCTTGCCGGCATGACCTCGCGCATCAACACCATGCTGTCGATCCCGATGCTCTACTTCATGGTGGCGCACCAACACGCCGGCGTGGTCTTCCAGTAGGTCAGCCTACTTAACCCCGGGAATTCCGCCGAGGCGGCTTCCCGGCTTCACCCCGCGGGCGGCAAACCAGCCGCGGTTCATCTCGAGCGCGTAGCGGACCGGCTGCGCCGCGCAGTGCGAAGCTTCGGTCTGGGGCTCCATGTCGGCGATATTGACGATCGCGCCGCGATCGTCGATGAAGGCGACCGAGAGCGGGATCAGCGTGTTCTTCATCCACATGCAGTGAACCTCGGCCTCATCGAAGATGAACAGCATGCCTGCGTTCTGCCGCATGCTCTTGCGGTACATGAGCCCTTGGGCGCGGGTGCCAGGCTCGGAAACCACTTCCGCGCGAATGAGGTGCATCCCGGCGTTGAGCTGCGCCACCGGATGCTGGGCGAAGGCCGGCGCGGCGGCGAGCGCCGCGAATACGAGAAGGGAGCGCATCAATAGAAAAGGCAGGGGAGACCCTGCCTTTCCCTTGATCTTTAAGCGGGTTACTTCTTGGCTTCGTCTTTCTTGGAGGGCTCGCCTTTCTTGGCTTCGCCCTTCGATTTGGAGGACTTCTTGGTGGAGCTCTTCTTGGCGGCCTTCTTGCCGTCCTTCTTGTCCATCTGGCCGGCCTTGTCCTTGCCTTCGGCCTTCTTCTCCTGCGCGATTGCGGTCACGCTCGCGGCGGCGAACACGGCCGCAACCAGCATCGAAATGAACTGCTTCATTCTCATCCCCTTCTCTAGAGTGGTTTGGGAAAAACCGGCAATGACCGGTCCACCGCATGTAACGCGGCGATGTGCCGCTGGTTGACGAGGACGCGCCTGGAGGTCGGTGGACGCAGCGCAAACTTATTCCAAATCAATAACCTAGCTCAGTCAAAGGCGAGTATAATCGCCCCCCTTTCAAGAGCCCCGCTGCACTTTCCAACAGATCCCCGCGCAGGAGAAGCCATGGCGTACAAGCACATCAAGGTCCCGTCGAGCGGAGAGAAGATCCGGGTGAACAAGGACTTCTCGCTCACGGTACCCGACACCCCCATCATCCCTTACATCGAGGGCGACGGCACCGGGGTCGATATCACCCCGGTGATGTTGAAAGTGGTGGACGCCGCCGTCAAGAAAGCCTACAGCGGGAAGCGGAAGATCGTGTGGATGGAGATGTTCGCCGGGGAGAAGTCGACCAGGGTCTACGGCGAGAACGTCTGGCTGCCCGACGAGACCCTCGAAGCCTCGAAGGAATTCGTGGTCTCGATCAAGGGGCCGCTGACCACCCCCGTGGGCGGCGGCATCCGCTCCATCAACGTCGCGTTGCGCCAGGAGCTCGATCTGTACGTCTGCCTGCGCCCGGTACGCTGGTTCACCGGCGTGCCCTCTCCGCTCAGGAAACCCGAGGACGTCGACATGGTGATCTTCCGCGAGAACGCCGAGGACATCTACGCCGGCATCGAATGGCCGGCCAAGTCCGCCGAAGCGAAGAAGGTCATCGACTTCCTGGTGAAGGAAATGAAGGTGAAGAAGATCCGCTTCCCGGAGAGCTCGGCCATCGGCATCAAGCCGGTGTCGATCGAGGGCTCCGAGCGGCTCATCCGCAGGGCCTACCAGTACGCCATCGACAACAAGAGAAAGTCGGTGACGCTGGTGCACAAGGGCAACATCCAGAAATTCACCGAAGGCGGCTTCCGCGACTGGGGCTATGCCCTGGCGGTGCGTGAGTTCGGTGCGAAGCCGCTCGACGGCGGCCCCTGGCACAGCTTCAAGAACCCCAGGGGCGGGCCCGACATCGTCATCAAGGATGTGATCACCGACGCCATGCTGCAGCAGATCCTGCTGCGGCCGGCCGAATACGATGTTCTCGCCACCACCAACCTCAACGGCGATTACATTTCGGACGCGCTGGCCGCCGAAGTGGGTGGGATCGGCATCGCGCCCGGCGCCAATCTCAGCGACACCGTCGCCATGTTCGAGGCGACGCACGGGACGGCGCCGAAATACGCCGGCAAGGACTACGTGAATCCCGGCTCCGAGATCCTCTCGGCGGAGATGATGCTGCGCCACATGGGGTGGGTCGAAGCGGCTGAGGCCATCATCCGGTCGGTGGAGAAGACCATTCAGGACAAGGTGGTGACCTACGACTTCGCGCGCCAGATGCAGGGAGCGAAGCAGGTGTCCTGTTCAGGCTTCGGCCAGGCGATGATCGAGCGGATGTAGCGAAAAACGCCACCGGAAGCTGCTAGCCAACGAAAAGGCCGCCCTCGGGCGGCCTTTTCGTTGGGCGGCCTGAAATCAGCCGCTTTTCTGGATGTTCGAGGCCTGCTTCCCCTTGGGCCCCTGCACCACGTCAAAGCTCACCTTCTGGCCCTCTTTCAGGGTCTTGAAGCCCGACATGTTGATGGCGGAAAAGTGGGCGAAGAGATCCTCGCTGCCGTCGTCCGGCGTGATGAATCCGTACCCTTTCGCGTCGTTGAACCACTTTACTGTCCCTGTTGCCATGCGCTCTCCCTAGTTCGTCGTATTTGTGATGAGCTACCGGGCGTTCGACCCGAGCCATGCCTGGAACTCCACGACCCCGCCGCCCTAGATGGCCAACAGACAGCCTGAATCCAAACACAGCCGCCTTTTACGCGCCCGGCAGGGGCGCGTCAAGGGATCCCCCAGGGGAGTGTGGCGCCAGCGCCAAGCCGCTGTCGCGAATGCGCCAAGGTCGTGAAAAATCGCCGTTATTCGGCCGTTCGGCGCTCCCGGCCGCATTGCTTCGCCCCCCCACAAAGATTACGATAGTCCGCAGTATGGCGAGTGGAGGCACCGGAAAGCGCATCGGAAACGCCCGGGGGAACGGGCAAGCGCGGAACTTGTCCGATTCTGGGGGGCCCGAGGGCGCGTAGTCTGGCGGCATGGCGCGGCAAAAGGACGACACCATACTGGAGGCCCAGCGGAGCAAGCTGAAGCCTCCGCCGATGTTCAAGGTCATGCTGCTGAACGACGACTACACCCCCATGGAGTTTGTGGTGGTGGTGCTGCAGAAGTTCTTCGGCATGAGCCGGGAGCGCGCCACCCAGGTGATGCTGAAGGTGCATCGCGAAGGCATCGGGGTCTGTGGGGTGTATCCCCGCGACGTTGCTTCCACCAAGGTGCAGCAAGTCGCGGCATACTCCCGGAAGCATCAGCATCCGTTGCAGTGCGTGATGGAAGAGACTTAGCGAGGAAGGCGGAGGAAAAGGTGTTAACGGCAGGCAGGAGGAAAGGCAGCAAATGATTGCCCAGGAGCTTGAAGTCAGCCTCCACATGGCGTTCGTCGAGGCGCGCCAGAAGCGCCACGAGTTCATCACCGTCGAACACCTGCTGCTAGCGCTGCTCGACAATCCCACCGCCGCCGAAGTGCTGCGCGCCTGCGGCGCCAACATGGACGAGCTGCGGAAGAACCTGACCCAGCACATCGCCGAGCAGACCCCGCGCATCGCCGCCGACCGCGAGGTCGACACCCAGCCGACCCTGGGCTTCCAGCGGGTCATCCAGCGCGCCATCCTGCACGTGCAGTCCTCGGGGAAGAAGGAGGTCACCGGGGCCAACGTGCTGGTGGCGATCTTCGGCGAAAAGGACTCGCACGCGGTGTACTTCCTGCAGCAGCAGGGGATCGCGCGCCTCGACGTGGTGAATTACATCTCGCACGGCATCACCAAGACGCCGCAGGCGCACCAGGGCAAGAACGACCAGGAGTCCGAGCAGGAAGGCCAGGCCGAGACCTCGAACAGCCCGCTCGACAACTACACCCAGAACCTGAACGCGCTCGCGCTGGCCGGCAAGATCGACCCGTTGATCGGCCGCGACAGGGAGCTCGAGCGGGTGGTGCAGACGCTCTGCCGCCGGCGCAAGAACAATCCCCTGCTGGTCGGAGAGGCCGGCGTGGGCAAGACCGCCATCGCCGAGGGCCTGGCGCGGCGCATCGTCGAGGGCAGCGTCCCCGACCTGCTCGCGAAGTGCACGGTCTACGCGCTCGACATGGGCGCGCTCCTCGCCGGCACGAAATACCGCGGCGACTTCGAGCAGCGCCTCAAGGCCGTGCTCAAGCAGCTGGTCGATAACCCGAACGCAATCCTCTTCATCGACGAGATCCACACGGTGATCGGCGCCGGCGCGGCCTCGGGCGGGACGCTGGATGCGTCCAACCTGTTGAAGCCGGTGCTCTCGACCGGCCAGCTGAAGTGCATCGGCGCCACCACCTACAACGAATACCGGGGCGTGTTCGAGAAGGACCACGCGCTTTCGCGGCGCTTCCAGAAAATCGACGTGGTCGAGCCCTCCGTCGACGAGACGGTGGAGATCCTGAAGGGGCTGAAGACCCGCTTCGAGGCGCACCACAGCGTGAAGTACACCGCCAACGCGCTCACCACGGCGGCCGAGCTTTCCGCGCGCTACATCAACGACCGGCACCTCCCCGACAAGGCGATCGACGTGATCGACGAGGCCGGGGCGGCGCAGCGCATCGCGCCCAAGGCGAAGCAGAAGCGCATCATAGGCAAGGCCGAGATCGAGGAGATCATCGCCAAGATCGCGCGCATCCCGCCGAGGAGCGTGTCGACCGACGATCGCAGTGCATTGGCAAATTTGGATCGAGACTTGAAAGCGGTGGTGTTCGGCCAGGACCAGGCGATCGACGCGCTCGCTTCCGCGATCAAGATGGCGCGCTCGGGCCTGGGCAATCCCCAGAAGCCGATCGGCAACTTCCTCTTCTCCGGCCCCACCGGCGTGGGCAAGACCGAGGTCGCGCGCCAGCTCGCCTACTGCATGGGCATCGAGCTCATCCGCTTCGACATGTCGGAGTACATGGAGCGCCACGCCGTGAGCCGCCTGATCGGCGCGCCCCCGGGGTACGTCGGCTTCGAGCAGGGGGGCCTGCTCACCGAGCAGATCACCAAGAAGCCCTACTCGGTGCTGCTGCTCGACGAGATCGAGAAGGCGCACCCGGACATCTTCAACATCCTGCTGCAGGTGATGGACCACGGCACGCTCACGGACAACAACGGCCGCAAGGCCGACTTCCGCAACGTGGTGATCGTGATGACCACCAACGCCGGCGCCGAGTCGCTCGCCAAGA
>JBIOYV010000072.1:0-8103 GCA_044870335.1 Burkholderiales bacterium
CGGTCTATTTCCCGCGGCGGGTGATCCCGATGCTGCCGGAGAAGCTCTCGAACGGCATCTGCTCGCTCAATCCGAACGTCGATCGCCTCGCCATGGTGTGCGAGATGGCGATCGGCCCGAAGGGCGACGTGGCGCGCTACGAGTTCTATCCGGCGGTGTTCAGGTCTGCGGCGCGGCTCACCTACACCAGCGTGTGGGAGGCGCTCGCCTCGGGCAAGGCGGGCGAGGACCTGCAGAACCTCTACGCGGTGTTCAAGGTGCTGCTCGATGCGCGCAACCTGCGCGGCGCGATCGACTTCGAGACCGTCGAGACGCGCATGCTGTTCGACGCGAAGGGGAAGATCGAGCGCATCGTGTCCGAGCCGCGCAACGACGCGCACCGGCTGATCGAGGAATGCATGCTGGCGGCGAACGTGTGCGCCGGCGGGCTGCTCGCCGCGCACGCGCATCCGGCGCTGTATCGCGTGCACGACGTCCCCGCGGCGGAAAAGGTCGCGGCGCTGCGCGACTTCCTCGCCGAGATCGGCCTCTCGCTCCCGGGCGGCGAGATCCCGCGCCCGCGCGACTACGCCCAGCTCCTCGAGAAGATCCGCAGGCGCCCCGATTTCGCGCTGCTGCAGACGATCCTGCTGCGCTCGCTCAAGCAGGCGGTGTACAGCCCGAACAACGCCGGCCATTTCGGCCTCGCCTTCGACGCCTACTTGCACTTCACCTCGCCGATCCGGCGCTATCCGGACCTCCTCACGCACCGCGCGATCAAGGCAGTTCTCTCTGGCCATCAGTATTCCGGAGTCGACTGGGAGGCGCTCGGGCGGCACTGCTCGGAAACCGAGCGGCGCGCGGACGACGCGAGCCGCGACGTCGAGATGTGGCTCAAGTGCTACTACATGCGCGACCATGTCGGAGAAACCTTCAGCGGCACCATCACCGGCGTAGTGCCCTTCGGCCTGTTCGTCACGCTGGACGACTACTTCGTCGACGGCCTGGTGCACATCTCGGAGCTCGGCCGCGATTACTTCCAGCACGATGCCGCGCATCACGCGCTCATCGGCGAGCGCACCGGCAAGCGCTTCCGGCTCGCCGACCGCATGAGCGTGAAGCTCGTGCGCGTCGACGTCGATCAGCGCAAGATCGACCTCGTTCCGGCATGAGCCGCCAGGCAGACCGTGAACCGCGTGTGGTGTTCGGCTTCCACGCCGTGCTCGCGCGGCTGCGCGCCGATCCGGCGTCGGTGCTCGAGATCTACCTCGACGAAACCCGCAACGACGCGCGCGCCCGGGACCTGGCCGCGGTGGCCGAGCGCGCCAAGGTGCACCTGATGCGCGTGCCGACCCGCCGCCTGGACGGCTTCTACGGCGGCGGGCGCCACCAGGGCGTGGTCGCCCGCATCGAGCTCAGGAAGGCTGCGGATTCCCTGGACGAGATCCTGGAAGGGGTGGAGCAGCCGCTGCTCCTCGTGCTCGACGGCGTCACCGACCCGCATAATCTCGGCGCCTGCCTGCGGGTGGCGAACGGCGCCGGAGCGCATGCGGTGCTGGCCCCGAAGGACCGCGCGGTGGGCGTCACGCCGACGGTGTCGAAGGTGGCGAGCGGCGCGGCCGAATCGACCCCTTACCTCATGGTGACGAACCTGGCGCGGATGCTCTCCGAGCTGAAGGAACGCAATATCTGGATCGTCGGCGCCGATGAGCGCGCCGAGAAGACCCTCTACGAGGCCGACCTGCCGGAGTCGATCGCCTGGGTGCTCGGCGCCGAGGGGGAGGGCATGCGGCGCCTGACGCGGGAATCGTGCGACCTCCTCGTGCGCATCCCCATGCGCGGGGAGGTCGAGAGCCTCAACGTGTCGGTGTCGGCGGGAGTCTGTCTGTACGAATCAGCGCGTCGTCGTCGCGCTCCGGCGTGATCTCGCGGAGCTTGCGCGCCACGACCAGCACGCTTTCGACCCGCGCCGCCAGGTAGGCGATCGGGGTACGCTCGTCGCCGAAGGCGATCTCGCGCGCGCCGCCGCGGAACATGCCCCCTTCCATGGCCATCTCGTCCAGCTGCCGGAAGCGCGCGCTGCGGTAGTTCACCGTGTAGATCGGCGCGAGCGTGGAGATGACGTGGGCAAGGGCGTCGAGCTGGCGCTCGGAGAGCGCCGGCTCGGCGATCGAGTACTGCTGCGGATAGGCCCGCCGGTGGACCATCCGCGCCGCAACTGCCAGCGAAACAAGGCCCTGCCTTACCAACCGCTCTGGAAAGTGACCGCTTCGATCGAGTCTGGGCATGGCCGGAAAGCGTAGCGGGAAAGCCCCGGCGCGGGTGTGGGAAACCCCGCCGTAACCCCTTGTCTAACGAAAGATGACAACCCTGAGGAGTGCCTGACCCGTGGAAATGGATAGGAAGAACTACGCTCCACCCGATCCGGCGAAGATCGACGCCGACAACCCCGAAGCGCTCCATTTCTGGGCGCGCACCCTGGAGACCCGGGAAGAGAAAATCCGGCAGGCGGTCCGCAAGGTCGGGCCCATGCTCGAGAAAGTGAAGCAGGAGCTCGGCATCGGCGGCGTCGGCTAGAACCGGCGTATAATCCGCCCCCTTCCTGGTCACACCGCTCCGCATGGCGGTTGGCCCGATTTGCAACATCAGCCCATAGGAATAGGAGCCCAATTCGAGCATGCGACATTACGAGATCGTTTTCATCGTCCATCCCGACCAGAGCGAGCAGGTGCCCGCGATGGTCGAGCGCTACAAGGGCGTCATCGCCACCCGCAGCGGCACGGTGCACCGCCTCGAGGACTGGGGCCGGCGGCAGCTTTCCTACCCGATCCAGAAGGTGCACAAGGCGCACTACGTGCTCATGAACATCGAGTGCGACAACGAGACGCTCGGCGAGCTCGAGCACTCGTTCAAGTTCAGCGACGCGGTGCTGCGCCACCTCATCATCAAGATGGACAAGGCGCATACCGCGCCCTCGCCGATGATGCGCGAGGAGAAGTCGAAGTCCATGATGGAGCGCGGCGGCGAAGCACGCCCGGGAGAAGCGCCGACTGAACCGCCTCGAGCTGAGCGGCCGGCTGCTTGAGCTGAGCGCGCTGCGCTACACGCCCGCCGGCATTCCCGCGCTCGAATTCAAGCTCCGGCACGAGTCGGAGCAATCCGAA
The DNA here is from genome assembly GCA_044870335.1 of Burkholderiales bacterium. Classification (GTDB taxonomy): domain Bacteria; phylum Pseudomonadota; class Gammaproteobacteria; order Burkholderiales; family SG8-39; genus SCGC-AG-212-J23. Next base: position 3,144 of record JBIOYV010000072.1, read on the forward strand.
GCGGGAAGCCCTCGCAAGGTCGAGGCGGAGATCGGCGCAATAGCGTTCGGCGCTCAGGCGAGGCTGCTCGCAGCGGCGAAACTGAACACCCAGCTCAAGGCGCACGGATTTCTAGCCGCGAAGAGCAAGCGCTCGAAGAAGCTCGTGCTGCACGTGACCAACATCGAATTCGTCGAAGGACGGGAAAAGGAAACCGAAGATGCCTCCGCCGCGCAAAGGTAAAGGTAAGGGCAAAGGGAAGTTCGGCAAGGACAAGAAGGACAAGGGCCAGCGGGCCCTCTTCCGCCGCCGCAAGTTCTGCCGCTTCACCGCCGAGAAGGTCGAGTGGATCGACTACAAGGACGTCGAGGTCCTGAAGGACTTCGTCAACGAGACCGGCAAGATCATCCCCGCGCGCATCACCGGCACCGCGGCGGGCTACCAGCGCCAGCTCTCCGACGCGATCAAGCGCGCGCGTTTCCTGGCGCTCCTGCCGTACACCGATCTCCACTGACCCAGGAGGAAATGGCATGCAAGTGATCCTCATGGAAAAGGTGGCGAACCTCGGCAACCTCGGCGACGTGGTGAAGGTGAAGGACGGCTTCGCGCGCAATTACCTCATCCCGCACGGCAAGGCGAAGCGCGCCACCCCGGAAAACATCAAGCATTTCGAAGGCCGCCGCGCCGAGCTGGAAAAGGCGCAGAACGAGACGCTGGCCAAGGCGCAGGAGCGCGCGGCGAAGCTCGAGAACCTGAAGCTCCAGATCAGCCAGAAGGCGGGCGTCGACGGGCGCCTGTTCGGCTCGGTCACGAACTACGACATCGTCGAGGCGCTCGAGAAGCAGGGCCACGACGTCGAGCGCTCGCAGGTGCGCATGCCGCAGGGGCCGCTCAAGCAGGTGGGCGAGGTTCCGATCCAGGTCGTGCTGCACACCGACGTCACGGTGACCATTACCGTTGCCGTCATCGGCGAGCAGTAGCGAGCCTTAGCGCAGCTCGCGATTTAGGACAAAGAGCCGCACGTCCGGAGCGGCTCCTCGTCGTCCTCGTCCTCGTCGTCGTCCTCGCCGGGGCCGTCCTCGTCAGGCACGGTGTCGTCGTCCTCTTCGCGGCGATGAGGTCCATCCTCGTCCTCGTCCTCGTCGTCGTCCCAGGGCGTCTCGAGCTTCAGCATTTCGCACCTCGCGGCGGCAAGAAGGTTTCAATCATGCGGCTCCCTTTTGCAAGCGCTCATGGATATATATACAGTGGCAAAATTGCGCTATACAGAACTGCCTACAGGTTAATCACAAACTGACCACAGGAAATCCACAGGCTGCACGCAAAGGCCCCTTTGTTCTGAAGAACATGCGCGCGAAGCATGCGAATCGGGCAGCGCAGGCGGGTTTTTTCGGTGGAAGGCCGGAGGTTTCACTGGGCAATCCTGTCCCGCGGATCGGCTGGGTCATGATTCGCGGCTCGTCGTCCAACAACAAGCTGTGGCCTCTGGGGAGGAGTGATCGATGGCGGTAGCGCAGATCACGTACGGGCGCGCGGAGAACACCGACCCGCAGCTCCTGGCGCTGAAGGTTCCGCCGCATTCGATCGAGGCCGAGCAGTCGCTGCTCGGGGCGCTGCTCCTCGACAACCAGGCGTTCGACCGGGTGGCGGACCTCGTCACCGGCGAGGACTTCTACCGCGACGACCACCGGCGCATCTGGCGCCATATCGCGCGGCTGATCGAGGCGGCGAAGCCCGCCGACGTGGTCACGGTCTCGGAATCGGTCGAGGCGAGCGAGGACAAGGACAAGACCGGCGGCCCCGCCTACCTCGGCGCGCTGGCGCAGAACACGCCGAGCGCGCTCAACGTGCGCCGCTACGCCGAGCTGGTGCGCGAGCGCGCGGTGCAGCGGCGCCTCGCGCAGGTCGCGACCGGCATCGCCGAAGAGGCGCTCAATCCGGGCGGCAAGGAAATCGGGCAGCTCCTGGACGAGGCCGAGTCGAGGATTTTCCAGATCGCGGAGTCGGGGGCGCGCCGCGACCAGGGCCTGCTCGAGATCAAGCCGGTGCTCGCCAAGGTGTTCGAGCGCATCGACCACCTGTACCACCGGGACAATCCGTCCGACGTGACCGGGGTGCCGACCGGCTACACCCGCATCGACCAGATGACCTCGGGTCTGCAGTCGGGCGACCTGGTCATCATCGCGGCGCGGCCCTCCATGGGGAAGACCGCGCTCGCTCTCAACATCGCCGAGCATGTCGCGGTCGACAACGGCCTGCCGGTGGCGATCTTCAGCATGGAGATGTCGAGCACCCAGCTCGCCATGCGGATGCTCGGCTCCATCGCGCGCGTCGACCAGCACAAGATGCGCACCGGGAAGCTCAACGACAAGGAGTGGGGCGACCTCTCGGACGCGATGGCCAAGCTCCACGAGACGCCGCTGTTCATCGATGAAGGCGGCGCTCTCACGGCGCTTGAAGTCAGGGCCAGAGCAAGGCGATTGAAAAGGCAGTATTCGAAGCTCGGGCTCATCGTGATCGACTACCTGCAGCTCATGGCCGCGAGCAGCCAGGGGGAAAACCGCGCCACCGAGATCTCGGAGATCTCGCGCTCGCTCAAGGCGATGGCCAAGGAGCTGGACGTTCCGGTGGTCGCGCTTTCGCAGTTGAACCGCGCGGTCGACCAGCGCCCCGACCGGCGCCCGGTGATGTCCGACCTGCGCGAGTCGGGCGCCATCGAGCAGGACGCCGACGTCATCATGTTCATCTACCGCGAGGTGGTCTACAAGCCCGACCTGCCGGAGGACCAGCGCGGCCTCGCCGAGGTCATCATCGGCAAGCAGAGGAATGGCCCGATCGGCACGATTAAGCTAACCTTCCTGGGCCAGCACACCCGGTTCGAGAACTACCAGGATCCGGGCTCGTATTGAGTGCTAGAACCAGAAGCAAGACCAAGGAAGGAGGGCGCCATGGCAGAGCCGCACATCGCGCAGCGCGCACCCTACGCCGTCGAGCTCGCTCCGGGAGACTACTGGTGGTGCCGCTGCGGCCGCTCGCGCCGCCAGCCCTTCTGCGACGGCTCGCACAAGGAAACCGAGTTCAAGCCGGTCAGGTTCACCATGAGCGAGGCGCAGAAGGTTTGGCTCTGCGGCTGCAAGCGCACGAAGGCGCAGCCCTTCTGCGACGGCTCGCACAAAAGCCTGCCGCCGGAACCGGGCTAGGCTACTTCTTGGCGGCGGTCCACTTGCCTTCGCCGCCCTTCTCGTCGCGGAAGCTGCCTTCCATCTTCGCGCCGTTCACCCGGCCGTTGAAGTCGCGCCGCACGCTGTCCTGGCCGACGTAGGAGAACTGGATGAACGGGCCGCGCAGCCGCGTGTCGCGCAGGCCGGCGTGCAGCGGACCGAATCCCACCGAGCCGTTGATCTTCTGGAAGGTCTGCTCGAGGGTGAGGTCCTGGCGCTGGTTGTTGGCCTCGAGCGTCCAGTTGCCCATCACCTGCGCGGGCACCACCCAGAAATAGGCGCGGCGGCCGTCGAGCGTCGAGATCTCGTCGGCCTCCCAGTCCTCCATCGTGAAGGAGTGCGAGACCACGCGCGTGCCAGGACGCATGGCGAGGATCTGCGGACGCAGCTTCATGTTGAGCGCCGGCAGCAGGTAGAGCGTGATGACGGTTGCTTCCTTGATGTCGGTCTGGAAGATGTCGGCCTGGCGGATGAGCGCCTTGCCCGGGCCCGTGCCGGCAACGCCCGCCGCGGCGGCGTTGGCGTTCGCGTGCTTCGCCATTTCCGCGTTGTACTCGATGCCGACGGCGCGCGCGCCGAACTTCTTCGCCGCCGCGATCGCGATCTTGCCGTCGCCGGCGCCCAGGTCCATCACGAAGTCCTGCGGCGTCACCTGGGCCATCGTCAGCATGCGGTCGACCACCTCGTCGGGCGTGGGCACCCAGATGACGTCCTTGCCCGATTGTCCGACCTGTGGCTGGTACTGGGCCGCGGCCGCGCCGGCGAAGAACGCAAGCAAGATGAAAGCAACGGTGCGTACGGAAAGAGTCATGGATCTCCTCGCGAGAAGGCTGCGAATCTAGCAGAAAGACTTGACGCGGTGGTAAGACGGGCGGGGGGCGGTTTTGAAGTTCAGTTCAAACCGAAAAACCAAACCCCCCGTTCGCCCGCGGCTCACTCCCCCCTTTACAGGGGGGCACTAAGTCAGAGCACGTCGGCGGCGTGGTCGGCGAGGCGCGAGCGCTCGCCGCGCGCGAGGGTCACGTGGCCGGCGTGGCCCCAGTCCTTCATGCGGTCGACCACGTAGGTGAGGCCGGAGCTGCCCTCGGTAAGGTAGGGCGTGTCGATCTGGGCGATGTTGCCCAGGCACACCACCTTGGTGCCGGGGCCCGCGCGCGTGACCAGGGTCTTCATCTGCTTGGGCGTGAGGTTCTGCGCCTCGTCGATGATGAGCCACTTGTTGACGAAGGTGCGCCCGCGCATGAAGTTGAGCGATTTGATTTTGATCCTGGACCTGACCAGATCCCGCGTGGCGGCCCGGCCCCATTCGCCGCCCGACTCGTCCGAGGCGTTGAGGACGTCGAGGTTGTCCTCGAGCGCGCCCATCCAGGGCTGCATCTTCTCCTCCTCGGTGCCCGGCAGGAAGCCGATGTCTTCGCCGAGCGGCACCGTGACCCGCGTCATGATGATCTCGGAATAGCGCTTCTCGTCGAGCACCTGGGTGAGCCCGGCGGCGAGCGCGAGCAGCGTCTTGCCGGTCCCGGCCTGGCCGAGCAGCGTGACGAAGTCGACCGTCGGGTTCATGAGGAGATTGAGCGCGAAGTTCTGCTCGCGGTTGCGCGCGGTGATGCCCCACACGGAATTCTTCGCGTGGGTGTAGTCGCGCAGCGTCTCGAGCACCGCCATGCGGCCCGCGGTCTCCTTCACCAGCGCGTAGAGCGGCCGCTCGCCCGACTCGTCGTAGACGAACTCGTTCACGTGCAGCTTCGGCACCAGCGGCC
>JBIOYV010000073.1:0-37451 GCA_044870335.1 Burkholderiales bacterium
AGTGCAGCGTCCAGCCGGTGTTAGGCGGCTAGAGCGAAACGCTCGTCGTTGGCGTTTGTAGTGTTTCCAGAATGGATTTACGAGGTGATCTGGTCCTCGGCATGCCCTGCGCTGCTTCGATGCCCACGTCGAAACCAGGTCGCCCCCGGGATCGCTGTGTTCAGTACGGCATTTTACCAGCCCTTTAGAACCAGCTTGCCGATCATGGTTCCCGACTCGAGCTTCTCGTGCGCCTTGCGCAGATTTACCGCATTGATGGGCGAGAGGGTTTGCTTGAGCGTGCCGCGCAGCTTTCCGGAATCCAGCCACTCGGCCACCTGGTTGAGCAGGCGGTGCTGCTCGATCATGTCGGGCGTCTTGAAGCGCGGGCGCGTGAACATGAGCTCCCAGCACATGGTCGCGCTCTTCGAGCGCACCACGTCCATCGGCAGCGGCTTCTGGTTGCCGACGATCGCCACCATCGCGCCCTGCGGAGCGACGAGCTGCGCCATCGCCGCCCAGTGGGTGTCGAGGTCGTTGAAGTTGGCGATGTACTCGACCGGCTGCTTGATCTGGGAAGCGAGGTCCTTGCGGTGGTCGACGACTTCGTCGGCGCCGAGCTCCTTCACCCAGGCGACGGTCTCCGCGCGCGAGGCCGTGGCGATGACCCGGAGGCCGGCGAGCTTGGCGAGCTGGATGCCGATCGAGCCGACGCCGCCCGCTCCGCCGATGATGAGGATGGTCTTTCCCGCGTCCTTGCCGCCGCGGTCGATCTTCATGCGGTCGAAGAAGGCTTCCCAGGCGGTGATGGCAGTGAGCGGGATGGCTGCGGCTTGCGCGAAGTCGAGGCGCTTGGGCTTTCTCCCGACGATGCGCTCGTCGACGAGGTGGAATTCGCTGTTCGCGCCGGGGCGCGTGACGTCGCCGGCGTAGTACACCTCGTTGCCCGGCTTGAACAGCGTTGCTTCTGGACCGGCTGCTTCGACGGTGCCGGCGGCGTCCCAGCCGAGGACGCGCGGCGCGGGCGAGTCGATCTTCCTCTGCTTGGTGTCGACCGGGTTGACCGAGATCGCTTCGACCTTCACCAGCAGGTCGCGCCCTGCGGGCGCGGGCTTGGGCTGCTCGATTTCCTGAAACGTATGGACGATGGCTTTCATAGGTGCTCGATGAGCTCCAGCGGGTGGCGGATGATGGCGGCGGCTTGCCAGGTGCCGGGGCCGCCGCTCTCGGGATGATGGTAGCCCCACTCGACGGCGATGGGGCGCATTCCCGCGGCCTGTGCTGCTTTCATGTCGCGCAGGTCGTCGCCCAGATAGAAGCAATCTTGTGGAGAAACCTGGATTTGCCGCGCGGCATGCAGAAGCGATGCCGGATGCGGCTTGAGGTGCGGCGTGGTGTCGCCGCAGGCAACGCAGTCGGGGTCGAGCTTCAGCTCGGCGACGAGGCGCTCGGTGAAGCGGGTGGCCTTGTTGGTGACGATACCCCAGGCGATCGCGCGCCGGCGCAGCTCCGCGATGAGCTCGGCGATGCCTGGAAAGAGGGTGGTCTCTTCGCACACGCGCTCGGCGTAGTACTCGAGGAAGGTCTCGCGCAGCGCCGCGTAGTCCGGATCGTCCGGCTTCACGCCGAAGGCCGCGTGCACCAGGCCGCGCGCGCCCGCCGAGGCGAAGGGGCGCAAGCGCTCGATCGGCAGCGGCGCGTGGCCCTGCTCGACGCGCATGCGGTTCACCGCCGCGGCGAGGTCGGGCGCGGTGTCGGCGAGCGTGCCGTCGAAGTCGAAGAGAACCGCCTGGCTAGGCATCGCGCCTGCAGCGCAGGAGGTAGTTGACGTCGCAATCGCGCCCTAGGCTGTAGCGCCGCGTGATCGGGTTGTAGGTCATGCCGATGAGCTCTTCGGGCGCGAGGGCGCTCGCGCGGCTCCAGCGCGAGAGCTCCGAGGGCTTGATGAAGCGCAGGTAATCGTGCGTGCCCTTCGGCAGGAGCTTGAGCACGTATTCCGCGCCGATCACGGCGAAGAGGTAGGACTTGGGATTGCGGTTGATGGTCGAGAAGAACACGAAGCCGCCGGGGCGCACGAGCCGCGCGCAGGCGGCAACCATGCCGGCAGGCTCCGGCACGTGCTCGAGCAGCTCCATGCAGGTGACCACGTCGAATTCGCCGGCGTGGCGGGCGGCGTAGTCTTCCGCGGACACCATCTCGTACTTCACCGGCAACCTCGATTCGAGAAGGTGCAGCTCGGCGACGCGCAGGCCCTTCTCGCCGAGGTCGATCCCGGTGACCTCGGCGCCGCGCTGCGCCATCGCCTCGGCCAGGATGCCGCCGCCGCAGCCGACGTCGAGCACCTTCTTGCCGGCGAGGCTGGCGGAGCGGTCGATCCATTCCAGGCGCAGCGGGTTGATCTCGTGCAGCGGCCGGAACTCGCCCTGCGGGTCCCACCAGCGGTGCGCGAGCTTGGAGAACTTCTCGAGCTCGGCGGGGTCGGCGTTCATGACCCCGATTCTAGAAACAAAAAACCCCGCCAGAGCGGGGTTCCTTGATGGAGCGAAAAAGAAGCGTCAGTTCCGGCGCGTGCCGATGACCTCGATCTCGGTGCGGCGGTTCTTGGCGCGGCCTTCGGCGGTCTTGTTGTCCGCCACCGGCTGCTTCTCGCCCTTGCCCTCGGTATAGACGCGGTTGGGCTCGATGCCCTTGGAGACGAGGTAGGCCTTCACCGATTCCGCGCGGCGCACCGACAGGCGCTGGTTGTACGCATCGGAGCCGATCGAGTCGGCGTGGCCGATCGCGATCACGACTTCGAGGTTGACGCCTTTTGCCTTGCCCGCGAGGTCGTCGAGCTTCGAGCGGCCTTCAGGCTTGATCACCGACTTGTCGAAGTCGAAGAGCACATCCGCGGCGAAGGTGATCTTCTCGGCCACGGGCTTAGGCTTCTCCGCCGTGGGCTTCGGCGGCGCAGGCGGCGGCGCGGGCTTCGGCTCGGGCTTCGGCGCCGGCGCGGGCGTGGGAACGGGCTCGGGCTTGGGTGTGGGCTTAGGTTCTTCGGTAGTGGCGCAGGCCGCTGCGAACGCGACTGCGACGAGCATTGCGAACAGGTTCTTGGTCATTCGCTCCCCGCCTTTATCTCTTTGTTTTAGGAAAATCAAGAGTCTGCGTGACCCTTGAGGGCATTCTGCCATAACTGCGCGCGCTTTTCCAAACCGGAGAACGCGCTCGGCTGCAGGCGTCCCTCGATTACGCGCGCTTCACCGTTCACCCAGACATGCGTCACGTGCTCGCGTCCCGCGGCGTAGACGAGGTGCGAAACCGGGTCATAGCAGGGCGCGAGCTCGGGGCCGCGCAGGGCAACGGCGACGAGGTCGGCGGCCTTGCCTGCAGCGATCGAGCCGACGAGCCCCTCGATGCCGAGCGCTTGAGCGCCGCCCAGGGTCGCGGCGCGCAGCGCGGCATGCGCGGGCAAGGCCTGCGCGTCGCCGGCGAGCGCCTTGGCGAGCAGCGCGCCGGTGCGCATTTCCTGGAAGAGATCGAGGCGGTTGTTGCTCGCTGCGCCGTCGGTGCCCAGACAGAGGTTGGCGCCCGCGCGGCGCAGCGCCTCGACGGGCGCGAAGCCGCTCGCGAGCTTGAGGTTCGACGAAGGACAGTGCGCGATCGACGCGGCGTGGCTGCCGAGAAGATCGATCTCGTGCTGCTCGAGGTGCACTGCGTGCACGGCGATGAGACCCGGCCCGAGCAGGCCGAGCCGTCGCAGCCGCTCGACCGGACGCGTCCCGTGCTCGGCGAGCGAGCGCTGGTTCTCGTCGTCGGTTTCGGCGAGGTGCACGTGGACCGGCAGGTCGAGCTCGGCCGCGAGCTTCGCCACCTGGCGGAAGCTCGCGTCGGACACGGTGTACGGCGCGTGCGGGGCGAGGCAGAACGAGACGAGCGGGTCCTCGCCCTCGCGGTCGCGCAGCGCGAGGCCCTTTCGCAGGTAGTCGGCGGCGTCGGAGGCGTAGGCCGAGGGAACTTCGAACACGATGATTCCCAGGGCGACGCGCATCCCGGCGCCGCGCGCCGCCTCCAGCGAGGCCTCGGGGAAGAAATACATGTCGTTGAAGCAGGTGATTCCGCCGCGCAGCATCTCGGCGCAGGCGAGGAGGGTGCCGTCGCGCACCATCGCCGGAGAGACATGCCTGCCTTCGGCGGGCCAGATGTGGTCCTGGAGCCAGCGCATGAGCGGCAGGTCGTCCGCGAGGCCGCGCATGAGCGACATCGCGGCGTGCGTATGCGCGTTGACGAGCCCCGGGATGAGCACGTGATCCGGCAGATCGAGCGTCTCATATGAAGCAAAGCGCCCGGCCGCTGGCAATGGAAGCAGCGCTTCGATGCGCCCGTCGCGCACGGCCACGACGTGGCGCTCGAGGACCTTTCCGGGCGGGTCCACAGGGACGATCCACCTCGGCTGGAGAAGGAAGCGGCTCATCAACGAAAAGGCCCCGTATCGGGGCTTAGAGGACGAAAGGCCCCCTATCGGGGCCTAGAAGTCTAACGCCCGGCGCAGCCCCTAGCGCGGCATGCCCTTCAGTTCCACCACGACGCGGCGATTGGGCGCAAGGCACTCGATCAGCGCCTTCCGGTCCGCCTTGCCCCCGGTCTTGTCGGGGCATGACTTCACTTGGTTGGTCTTGCCCGAGCCGAGGGTCTCGATCTTCGACGCGTCGAAGCCCTTCGAAACGAGGTAGGCCCGGACCGTGTCGGCGCGCTTCTCGGAAAGCCTCTGGTTGTACTGCGCCGAACCGAGCCGATCGGCGTGGCCATCGACATGCACCAGCGCGATCGAAGCGAACTCCTTGGCCCGGTTCACCACTTCCTGGTCGAGCTTTGCGCGAGCGTCAGGCGTGAGCGCCGCCTTGTTGAACTCGAAGAGTCCCGTGGACGTCACCGAAATCACCGCCGGCTTCTTGGGCGGCTCGGGCTTGGCCACGGGCTTGGGCACGGGCGCGGGCGTGGGCGTAACGACCGGCGCCGGAGGCGGCGCGGGCTTGGCGGCGGGCTCGGGAGCCGGCGCGGGCTTCTCGGGCTCGCTGGCACAGCCTGCGAGCAGAAAGCCGAACGCGACCAGAATTGCGGTTGCAGTTTTCACGTGGCTCCTCCCTTCTCTTTTTGGTTTGCCGCGTGGCTCCGGATTTAAACACAGCGGATAGACGGAATACAAGCGTTATCCGACGAAAACGCGGGGCGTTTTGCGAGGAAAAACCGATGCTTGCATGATAAAATTCGAGCTCCCGCCGATGGAAAATTTCGCCAAGGAAACGCTGCCGATCTCCCTCGAGGAGGAGATGCGGCGCTCGTACCTCGATTACGCCATGAGCGTGATCGTGGGCCGTGCCCTCCCCGACGTGCGCGACGGCCTGAAGCCGGTGCACCGCCGCGTGATCTACGCGATGCACGAGGCCAACAACGTCTGGAACCGCCCCTATGTGAAGTGCGCGCGCATCGTCGGCGACGTGCTGGGCAAGTACCACCCGCACGGCGACTCGGCCACCTACGAGGCGCTGGTGCGCATGGCGCAGGACTTCTCGATGCGCTACCCCCTCATCGACGGCCAGGGCAACTTCGGCTCGGTGGATGGCGACGCCGCCGCGGCCTACCGCTACACGGAGTGCCGCCTCGACAAGCTCGCCTCGGAGCTCGTCGCCGACATCGACAAGGAAACCGTCGACTTCACGCCGAATTACGACGGCAAGGAGCTCGAGCCCTCGGTACTGCCGACGCGCGCGCCGAACCTGCTGGTGAACGGCTCTTCGGGCATCGCCGTCGGCATGGCGACCAACATTCCGCCGCACAGCCTGGGCGAGGTCGTCGACGCCTGCCTGCACCTGCTCGCGACGCCGCATTGCGCGATCGAAGACCTCATCAAGCGGATGCCCGCGCCCGACTTCCCGACCGCGGGCATCATCTACGGCCTGTCCGGCGTGCTCGAGGGCTATCGCACCGGGCGCGGGCGCGTGGTGATGCGCGCGCGCACGCATTTCGAGGAATTCGGCAAGGGCGACCGCACGGCGATCATCGTCGACGAGCTGCCCTATCAGGTGAACAAGAAGACGCTGCTCGAGAAGATCGCCGAGCTCGTCACCGACAAGCGCCTCGAAGGCATCTCGGACCTGCGCGACGAGTCCGACAAGTCCGGCATGCGCATGGTGATCGAGCTCAAGCGCGGCGAGCTGCCGGAGGTCGTGCTGAACAACCTCTACAAGATGACGCAGCTGCAGGACACCTTCCACATGAACATGGTGGCGCTGGTCGACGGCCAGCCGCGCGTGCTCAACCTGAAGGACCTGATCGAGGCGTTCATCTCGCACCGCCGCGAGGTGGTGACGCGGCGCACCGTGTACGACCTGCGCAAGGCGCGCGAGCGGGGCCATGTCCTCGAGGGCCTCGCGGTGGCGCTGTCGAACGTCGACGAGGTGATCGAGCTCGTCAAGAAGGCGCCCAGCCCGGCCGAGGCGAAGCGCGCCTTGATGGGTCGCCCCTGGAAGTCCGACCTGGTCGGCCAACTCGTGGGAAATGCCAATGCCACCCAGTTCCGTCCAGAAGGGCTCGCCGCGCAGTTCGGCCTGAAAGACGACGGCTACCACCTCTCCGACGAGCAGGCGCAGGCGATCATCGACCTGCAGCTGCGCCGCCTGACCGGCCTGGAGCAGGACAAGATCCGCACCGAATACCGGGAAGTCATCGACGCCATCCGCGACCTGCTCGACATCCTCGCCAAGCCCGCGCGCATCGTGAAGATCATCGCCGACGAGCTCGCCGCCCTGAAGGAGGCCTTCGGCGACAAGAGGAAGAGCGAGATCGTCACCGTCGCCGAGGACATCTCGGTCGAGGACCTGATCGCGCCGCAGGACATGGTCGTCACCTTCTCGCACGGCGGCTACGTGAAATCGCAGCCGCTCGCCGACTACAGGGCGCAGCGGCGCGGCGGCCGCGGCAAGATGGCCACCACGATGAAGGAGGACGACTTCATCGAGCGCCTGTTCGTCGCCCATTCGCACGACTATCTCCTGTGCTTCTCCAACCGCGGCCGGCTCTACTGGCTCAAGGTGTACGAGGTGCCCGCGGGCAGCCGCTCGGCGCGCGGCAAGCCGATCGTCAACATGTTCCCGCTCGAGGAGAACGAGAAGATCACCGCGGTGGTGCCGGTGAAGGAGTTCGACGGGAACCACTACGTCTTCATGGCGACCGCGCAGGGCACGGTGAAGAAGACCGCGCTCGACGAGTTTTCGCGCCCGCGCCCGAGCGGCATCATCGCCGTGGGCCTGGACGAAGGCGACTATCTCGTGGGCGCGGCGCTCACCGACGGCAAGTACGACGTGATGCTGTTCTCTTCCGACGGCAAGAGCGTTCGCTTCCTGGAGGGCGACGTGCGCCCGATGGGCCGCCAGGCGACCGGCGTGCGCGGCATGCGTCTCGCCGCGGAGCAGCGCGTGGTGTGCATGCTCGCCGCGAAGGACGAATCGCGCTCGGTGCTCACCGCCACCGAGAAGGGTTACGGGAAGCGCACGCTGATCGCCGAGTACCCGCGCCACGGCCGCGGCGGGCAGGGGGTGATCGCCATCCAGACCTCGGAGAGGAACGGCGCGGTCATCGGCGCGGTGCTGGTCGAGGAGGACGACGAGGTGATGCTGATCTCCACCGGCGGCGTTCTCATCCGCACCGCGGTGGCGCAGATCCGCGAGACCGGCCGCTCCGCGCAGGGCGTCACGCTGATCTCGCTCGACGAGGGCGAGAAGCTCGCCGGCCTGGAGCGCATCGAGGAGCGCGACGTCAACGGGAACGGCAACGGCCACGGCCACGGCCCCGAGGGCGGCAACGGCGGACCCGCTTCCGACGGCGGCGACATCGAACCGGAAGCGCCTACTCCGTCGCCCACGGTCCACTGATGTCGCGGATTTTCAACTTCAGCGCGGGTCCCGCCATGCTGCCGGCCGAAGTGCTCGCGCGCGCCGGCGACGAGATGCTCGACTGGCGCGGCAGCGGCATGTCGGTGATGGAGATGAGCCACCGCGGCCCCGAGTTCATCTCGATCGCCGCGGAGGCCGAGGCCGACCTGCGCAGCCTGGCCGCGATCCCGCAGAGCTACAAGGTCCTCTTCCTGCAGGGCGGCGCGACGCTGCAGTTCGCGCAGGTGCCGATGAACCTGCTGCGCGGCAAGGGAAAGGCCGACTACGTCCTCACCGGCGAATGGTCGAAGAAGGCGATCAAGGAGGCGAAGAATTACTGCGACGTCGCCGTCGCGGCGAGCTCCGAGGACCGCAACTTTACCTATGCGCCTAAAGAGTGGCGCGTGCGGCCGGACGCCGCCTACGTGCACTACTGCTCCAACGAGACCATCGGCGGCGTCGAATATCACTCCGTCCCCGATGCCGGGGCCGTGCCGCTTGTAGCGGATGCCTCGTCGCATTTCCTGTCGCGCCCGCTGGAGGTGGCGAAGCACGGGTTGATCTATGCCGGCGCGCAGAAGAACGCCGGGCCCGCGGGGCTCACGTTCGTCATCGTGCGCGAAGACCTGATCGGCGCCGCAGCGAAGGGCACGCCCACGGTGATGGACTACAAGCTGCAGGCCGACGCCGATTCGATGCTCAACACGCCGGCGACCTATGCGATGTACGTCGCCGGGCTGGTGTTCAAGTGGATGAAGCAGCAGGGCGGCCTCGCCGCGCTCGAGCAACGCAACATCGAGAAGGCGGAGCTGCTTTACGATTTCCTCGACTCGAGCGGCTTCTTCAGGAACCCGGTGGCGAAAGAGGATCGCTCGCGCATGAATGTGCCTTTCACCCTCAAGAAGCCGGAACTCGATCCGGTGTTTCTCAAGGGCGCCGAGGAGCGCGGCATGGTGCAGCTGAAAGGCCACCGCTCGGTGGGCGGGATGCGGGCGTCGATCTACAACGCGATGCCGATCGAAGGGCTGCAGCGCCTCGTTCAGTACATGAAAGAATTTGAAGCGCGTCATGCCTAAGGCGCGCCCAAAGAAATCCGAAATCCTGGTCCTCAACAACGTCGCGCTGGTCGGCCTGCGGCGCTTTCCGCCCGAGCAGTACACGGTGGTGAAAGAGGCGGCCGACCCCGACGCGATCGTGGTGCGCTCGCAGGACCTGCACCGCCACGAGTTCGGACCGTCGCTGCGCGCGGTGGGCCGCGCCGGCGCCGGGGTCAACAACATCCCGGTGGCGGCGCTCTCCAAGCGCGGCATCCCGGTGTTCAACGCGCCGGGCGCCAACGCCAACGCGGTAAAAGAGCTGGTGCTCGCGGGGATGCTCATCGCGGCCCGAAATCTCGCCCCCGCCCTGGATTTCGTACGACAGTTGAAAGACGAAGACCTGGAATCGAGGGTCGAGGACGGCAAGAAGCAGTTCGCCGGCCTGGAGCTGCCCGGGCATACGCTCGGCGTGGTCGGCCTGGGCAAGATCGGCAGCCTCGTGGCCGACGCCGCGATCCGGCTCGGCATGAACGTGCAGGGCTACGATCCCCATATCACGGTCGAGGCGGCGTGGAGCCTGCCTTCGCAGGTGAAGCGCGCCGCGTCGATCGACGAGCTGATCAAGACCAGCCACTTCGTCACCCTGCACGTGCCGCTCGGCGAGAAGACCCGCCACCTCATCAACGGCCGGAACATCGAGCACTTCCGCCACGGCGCGGTGCTGCTCAACTTCTCGCGCGAAGGCATCGTGGCCGAGGACGCCGTGGCGAAGGGACTGAAGAGCCACGGGCTCAAGTGGTACGTCACCGACTTCCCCACCGGCCCCCTGCTCGGGCATCCGGGCGTCATCGCGCTCCCGCACCTCGGCGCCTCGACCCGCGAAGCCGAGGACAACTGCGCCATCATGGTGGTCGACCAGGTGCGCGAGTACCTCGAGCAGGGCACCCTGCAGAACGCGGTCAACTTTCCCGACGCGGCGATGCCGCGCGAGGCGCCTTTCCGGCTCGCCATCGCCAACGCCAACGTGCCCGACATGCTGAGCAGCATTTCGCACGCGCTCGGCCGGCGCAAGATCAACATCCACAACATGCTGAACAAGTCGAGGGGCGAGATGGCCTATACGCTGGTGGATGCGGACAGCCCGGTGCCCTCGGATGTCATCAAAGAGCTCGGTGGTCTCAACGGAGTCCTTTCGGTACGTTATCTTCCCGTAGAAGGCTAAATACCGCCTTAAAGCAGATGTCTGACGAGCTCGAAAAGATCCGCCAGGAGATCGATCGCCTCGACGACGAGCTCGCCGCGCTGATCGAGCGCCGCGCGGCGCAGGCGAAGAGGATCGGCGAGCTCAAGGCCGGCGCGGGCGCGTACCGCCCCGAGCGCGAGAGCCAGATTCTTCTGCGGGTTTCGAGGAGAAACGGCGTTCTCGCCGGAGAAAGGATGAGCGCGGTGTTCCGCGAGATCATCTCGGCCTGCCGCGGCCTGGAGGAGGCGATCCGCGTTTCCTACCTCGGGCCCGAGGGCACCTTCAGCGAGCAGGCGGTGCGCAAGCATTTCGGCGCCGCGGTGGACGCGCTGCCGGTGGCCTCGGTCGACGAGGCGTTCAGGCGCTGCGAGTCCGGGTCCGCGCAGTTCACGGTGGTGCCGGCCGAGAACTCCACCGAGGGCGTGGTGGGGCGCACGCTCGACCTGCTCGTCACCACGCCGCTTCGCATCTGCGGCGAGATCGAGCTGAGGGTGCAGCAGAATTTCCTGTCGAAAGAGAAGAGCTTGAGCTCGATCCGAAAGATCTATTCGCACGCGCAGTCGCTCGCGCAGTGCAACGGCTGGCTCGCGCAGAACCTGCCGGGCGTCGAGCGCGTGCCGGTGGCGTCGAACGCCGAGGCGGCGCAACGTGCGGCGAAGGAGCCGGGCGCGGCCGCAATCGCCGGCCACGCCGCCGGCGAGCGCTACGGCCTGGACGCGCTCGCGCGCTCGATCGAGGACGACCCCAACAACACCACGCGCTTTCTGGTGCTCGGCAACATCGATGCGGCGCCGAGCGGCCGCGACCGAACCTCGCTCGTCATGTCGGCCGAGAATAAGCCCGGCGCGGTGCACGCGCTCCTCACGCCGCTCGCCGCCCATGGCGTGAGCATGAGCCGCATCGAGTCGCGCCCGGCGCGCGCGCGCACCGCGCTGTGGGAGTACCTCTTTTTCATCGAGGTCGAAGGCCACCAGAAGGACGCCCACGTCGCGCAGGCGCTCGCCGCGCTGCGCGCCAAGGCGCCTTACCTCAAGATCCTGGGCTCGTACCCGGTTGCCGTATCCTGAAAGCAATGCTGATCGATCTTTGTGAACTTTCGCCCTCGTACGTGCGCTCGATCGCGCCGTACCAGCCGGGCAAGCCGATCTCCGAGGTGGCGCGCGAGCTCGGGCTCAAGGAAGAGAACATCATCAAGCTCGCGTCGAACGAGAATCCGCTCGGCATCGGCCCGCGCACGCGCGCGGCGATCGACGCCGCGCTCGCCGAAGTTGCGCGCTACCCCGACGGCGGCGGCTTCGAGCTGAAGCAGGCGCTTTCCGGGCGCTACGGCGTCGACCCGTCCTCGATCGTGCTCGGCAACGGCTCGAACGACGTGCTCGAGCTGGTGGCGGCCGCGTTCCTCGGGCCGGGCCGCGCCGCCGTGATGTCGCAGCACGCCTTCGCGGTCTATCCGCTCGCCACGCAGGCGCGCGGCGCGCGCTCGATCGTGGTGCCGGCGAAGAACTTCGGCCACGACCTCGAGGCGATGGCGCGCGCGGTGGACGACGAGACCTACGTCGTCTGGGCGGCGAACCCCAACAACCCGACCGGCACCTACGCGCGGCCCGACGAGCTCGAGGCGTTCCTGCGCAAGGTGCCCGAGCGCGTGCTGGTGGTGCTCGACGAGGCCTATAACGAGTACATCGGCGCGGACCTGCGCGCCGACCCGGTGAAGTGGCTCAAGCGCCACCCGAATCTCGTCGTCACCCGCACCTTCTCCAAGGCCTACGGCCTCGCGGGCCTGCGCGTGGGCTATGCGCTCGCCCATCCCTCGGTCGCCGACGTGATGAATCGGGTGCGCCAGCCCTTCAACGTGAACAGCATCGCGCTCGCCGCCGCGGCGGCCGCGCTCGACGACATGGAGTTCGTCGCGCGCAGCTACGCGGTCAACCTCAGCGGCATGCGCCAGCTCGAGGAAGGGGTTCGCGGACTCGGGCGGGACTACATTCCTTCGTACGGCAACTTCCTCGCGGTCCACGTGGGCAAGGCGCCGGAGATCTTCAAGCGGCTGCTGCGCCGGGGCGTGATCGTGCGGCCGGTGGGCGGCTACGGCCTGCCCGAGCACCTGCGCGTCACGATCGGCACGGCGGCCGAGAACGAAAGGTTTCTTGCAGCGCTCGCTGCGAGCCTGCGGGAATGAAGCAGATGCTGTTCGAGCGCGTCGCCATCCTGGGCGTCGGCCTGATCGGCGGCTCCTTCGCGCTGGCGCTCAAGGAGGCTCGAGCGTGCGCCCACGTGGCGGGCGCGGGCCGCAACAGCGCGAACCTCAGGCTCGCCCTGGAGCGGGGCGTCATCGATTCGATCGCCGCCGACGCGGTCGCCGCCGCCCACGGCGCCGACCTCGTGCTCCTCGCCGCGCCGCTCGCGCAGTTCCCGAAGCTGTTTCGCGATGTGGCCTCGGTGCTCGGCCCGAAGGCCGTCGTGACCGACGGCGGCAGCACCAAGCGCGACGTGGTCGCGGCGGCGCGCGCCGCGCTCGGACGCAAGATCGGCCAGTTCGTCCCGGCGCATCCGATCGCCGGGGGCGAGAAAAGCGGCGCCGGCGCCGCGAGCGCCACGCTGTTTCAGAAGAAACGGGTGGTCGTGACGCCGCTCGATGAAAATTCCGAAACAGCTATCAAAAAAGTGGATGACGCATGGTCGGCGTGCGGCGCCAACGTCGCGCGTATGACGCCCGAGGAGCACGACGCGATCCTCGGCGCGGTGAGCCATCTGCCGCACGTGCTGGCGTATGCGCTGGTGCACGAGATCGCCTCGCGCGACAACGGGGCGGAGCTTTTCGGCTATGCGGCCGGGGGCTTCCGCGACTTCACGCGCATCGCTTCGAGCCACCCGGAAATGTGGCGCGACATCTGCCTCGCGAACCGCGACCGGCTGCTCGCCGAGCTCGACCGGTACGGCGAAAAGCTGCAGGCCGTGCGCAGGCTGCTCGAGGCCGCCGACGGCGCGGGGCTCGAGAAAGTGTTCGCGGAGGCGCGCGAGGCGCGCGAGCGATGGATTCAATCGAGCTGAAGCCGCTCGGCCGCGCGAGCGGAAGCGTGCGGCTGCCGGGCTCGAAGAGCATTTCCAACCGCGTGCTCCTGCTCGCCGCGCTTTCACAGGGCGAGACCGAGATCGGCGGCCTGCTCGACGCAGACGACACGCGCGTGATGCAGGAGGCGCTCGCCAAGCTTGGGGTTCACTCCAAAGGGAACCGGATCCTGGGTGTCGGAGGGGGATTCCCGGTCAAGAAAGCCGAGCTCTTCCTCGGCAACGCCGGCACCGCGTTTCGCCCGCTCACCGCTGCGCTCGCGCTTTCCAACGGCGAGTACCGCCTGTCCGGCGTGCCGCGCATGCACGAGCGTCCGATCGCCGATCTGGTGGACGCGCTGCGCGGCATCGGCGCGCGCATCGATTACGCCGGAAAGGATGGCTTTCCGCCGCTCCTCATCCACCCGGGCGCCATTAACGCCGAGACGGTGAAAGTGAAGGGCGACGTGTCGTCTCAGTTTCTGACCGCGCTTCTCATGGCGCTGCCGCTTGCAGGCGTTGCTTCCCGCATCGACGTCGAAGGCGCGCTCGTCTCCAAGCCCTACGTCGAGATCACGCTCAACAGCATGCGGCGCTTCGGCATCCAAGTTGCGAGGGACGAGTGGCGGACATTCCGCATTCCGCGAGCCTCGTACCGCTCACCCGGTAAAGTCCTAGTCGAAGGCGATGCTTCGTCGGCATCGTACTTTCTAGCCGCGGGGGCGATCGCCGGCGGGCCGGTGCGCGTCGAGGGCGTCGGGCGCGACAGCGTCCAGGGCGACGTGCGCTTCACCGAGGTCCTCGAACGGATGGGCGCGCGCGTATCGCTCCAGGAAAACGCGATCGAGGTGTCTAATCCTCAAAGGAAGCTCAAGGCCTTCGATCTGGATCTGAACCATATTCCCGACGCCGCGATGACCGCGGCGGTGCTGGCGCTCTTTGCCGACGGCCCGAGCACGTTGCGCAACGTCGCGAACTGGCGCGTGAAGGAGACCGATCGTCTCGCCGCGATGGCGACGGAGCTGCGCAAGCTCGGCGCCGAGGCCGAGGAGGGCGTGGACTTCCTCAAGATCACCCCCCGCCCGATCAAAGGCGGGATCAAGATCGATACCTACGACGACCACCGGATGGCGATGTGCTTTTCCCTGGTCGCGCTCGCGGGCGTGCCGGTCACGATCAACGACCCGGCTTGCGTGGCGAAGACCTTCCCGGATTACTTCCGGGTATTCGGAAGCATTACTTCATGAACCGGCGAAACAGGGACAGACCACGTTTTTCGCACCGCCTGCAGGCCAGTGGAAAACGTGGTCTGTCCCTGAATTCGGGGTTATGAGCGCTCCGGTCATCGCCATCGACGGGCCCTCGGCGTCGGGGAAGGGAACCATCGCCAAGCGGGTGGCGGAGGCCCTGGGCTTCCACTACCTGGAGAGCGGGGCGTTGTACCGGCTCGTCGCCCTCCTGGCGCTGCGGCAGGACCTGGCCGACGAGGCGCGCCTCGGCGCGGCCGCCGAGGACATGGATGTCGAGTTCCTGGGGGATGAGATAATTCTTGAAGATCAAGAGGTTAGCCAGCATATCCGGCACGAGGCGGTCGGCAACCGGGCCTCCGAGGTGGCTCGCATGCCGGCCGTGCGCCGGGCGCTTCTCGCCCGGCAGCGCGCCTTCCGGCGCCCGCCGGGCCTGGTGGCCGACGGGCGCGACATCGGCACTGTTGTTTTTCCGGATGCGGCGCTGAAGATCTTCTTGACAGCGAATCCCGAAATCCGTGCGGAGCGCCGCTATAAGCAGTTGATAGAAAAAGGAATCAGTGCTAATCTGCGCGCCCTTTCCCGAGATCTCGCGGAGCGGGATGCGCGCGATGCAAATCGCCCGGTCGCTCCGCTGGTTCCGGCATCGGATTCGCAAGTGCTCGATTCGTCGGCACTTTCCATCGATGAAGTCGTCGAGCGAATCGTGGGCTGGTGGCGGGACGGGAGCAAAATGGGTGGCCATCGCTGAACGGTGGCCTTGTGTTCAACCTGGCCCGCGGGCGCAAGCCTGCGGTTTGAATAGGTTTTTTCTTCCTTAATGGCAAGCATTTCCTCAGCACCGCAGTCCCAGAAGTCGTCGCCCAAATCCGCTCAAGCCCCCGGCGGCGAGTCGTTCGCCGCGCTGTTCGAGGAGAGCCTCAACCGCAAGGAGATGCGGGTGGGCGAGGTCATCACCGCCGAGGTGGTCAGCGTGGACGACAACTTCGTGGTGGTGAACGCGGGGCTGAAGTCCGAAAGCATTATTCCGGTAGACGAATTCCGCAACGACGCCGGCGGGGTCGAGGTCAAGCCGGGCGATTTCGTGAGCGTCTCGATCGAGGCGCTCGAGGACGGCTTCGGCGCGACGCGCCTGTCGCGCGACAAGGCCAAGCGCATGGCGGCGTGGCTCGAGCTCGAGAAGGCGCTCGAGACCGGCGAGAAGATCGAGGGCATGATCACCGGCAAGGTGAAGGGCGGCCTCACCGTCATGGCGAAGGGCATCCGCGCCTTCCTTCCCGGGTCGCTGGTCGACCTGCGGCCGGTGAAGGACACCACGCCCTACGAGGGCAAGGCGATGCAGTTCAAGGTCATCAAGCTCGACCGCAAGAGGAACAACGTGGTGGTGTCGCGGCGCGCCGTGCTCGAGGAGACCGCGGGCGCCGAGCGCGAGCAGCTCCTCGCGTCGCTGCAGGAAGGCGCGACCGTCAAGGGCATCGTCAAGAACATCACCGACTACGGCGCATTCGTCGACCTCGGCGGCATCGACGGGCTGCTCCACATCACCGACCTCGCCTGGCGGCGCGTGAAGCATCCTTCCGAGGTGCTGAACGTGGGCGACGAAGTCACCGCCAAGGTCCTCAAGTTCGATTCCGAGAAGAACCGCGTGTCGCTGGGCTTGAAGCAGCTCGGCGAGGACCCCTGGGTCGGCATCGGCAGAAGGTATCCCCAGGGCACCCGGTTGTTCGGAAAAGTGACCAACCTGACCGACTACGGCGCGTTCGTCGAGGTGGAGTCGGGCATCGAGGGCCTGGTGCACGTGTCGGAGATGGACTGGACGAACAAGAACGTGCATCCGTCGAAGGTGGTGCAGGTCGGCGACGAGGTCGAGGTGATGATCCTCGAGATCGACGAGGAGCGCCGCCGCATCTCGCTC
Source organism: Burkholderiales bacterium (assembly GCA_044870335.1). Classification (GTDB taxonomy): domain Bacteria; phylum Pseudomonadota; class Gammaproteobacteria; order Burkholderiales; family SG8-39; genus SCGC-AG-212-J23. Next base: position 16,380 of record JBIOYV010000073.1, read on the forward strand.
GGCATGAAGCAGTGCATGCCCAACCCGTGGGAAGACTTCGCCCGCGAGTACAAGAAGGGCGACAAGGTGAAGGGCCAGATCAAGTCGATCACCGACTTCGGCGTGTTCGTCGGGCTGCCGGGCGGCATCGACGGCCTGGTGCACCTCTCGGACCTCTCCTGGTCCACCGCGGGCGAGGAGGCGGTGAAGAACTTCAAGAAGGCCGAGGAAGTCGAGGCGGTGGTGCTGTCGATCGACGTCGAGCGCGAGCGCATCTCGCTCGGCGTGAAGCAGCTCGAGGGCGACCCGTTCACCAACTTCATCGCGAGCCACGAGAAGAACAGCGTGGTGAGCGGCAAGGTGAAGTCGCTCGACGCCAAGGGCGCGGTGATCGAGCTCGACGGCGACGTCGAGGGGTACCTGCGCGCCTCCGAGTTCGCGCGCGACCGGATCGACGACCTGCGCGCGCACCTCAACGAGGGCGACACGGTGCAGGCCATGATCATCAACGTGGACCGCAAGAACCGCTCGATCAACCTCTCGGTGAAGGCGAAGGACCTCTCCGAGGAGACCGAGGCCATGAAGCAGCTGCGCACCGAGAACGCGGCGGCGAGCGCCGGCGCGACCAATCTCGGGGCCCTGCTGCGGGCCAAGCTCGACAAGGGCAACAACAACCCGCAGCAATAGCGCGGACACGACGCCAAGGACTGCCATGGAGGGGGGAAGGGTCGCCATGACGAAGTCGGAACTGATCGCGCGGCTGGCGCAGCGCTACCCGCAGCTGGTGGCGAAGGACGCGGAGTACGCGGTCAAGATGATCCTCGACGCGATGACCCAGGCGCTGCTCGCCGGTAATCGCATCGAGATCCGCGGCTTCGGCAGCTTCGGCCTGAACTACCGGCCGCCGCGCACCGGCCGCAATCCGAAGTCGGGAGAGAAGGTGCAGGTGCCGGAGAAGTACGTGCCCCACTTCAAGGCCGGCAAGGAGCTGCGCGAGCGCGTCGACCAGGCGACCGAGGAGGCCGCGGCGGCGCAGCCGCAGCGCGCCTCGCAGCCCGTCCGCTAAGGCGCCGAACCGGGCGGCATGCGTATCGTCACCTGGACGATCCGCCTCTTGGTGTTCGTGCTGCTGATCGCGTTCGGCGCCAAGAACGCCGACCCGGTCACGCTGCGCTTCTACTTCGACCTCTCGATCCAGACGCCGCTCATCCTGGCCCTGTTCGGCGCTTTCGCCGCGGGCGCGTTCTTCGGCGTGCTGTCGCTCCTCGGACGGGTGCTGCGCCAGCGCCGCGAGATCTCGTTCCTCCGGCGCAAGAGCGCGGCCGTCGAGCCGGCGCCGCCAGCGCCGCCGCCGATGCTCTGAGCCATGGAGTTCGAATACTGGTGGCTGCTCGGCTTCCCCCTGTTCTTCGGCCTGGGCTGGATCGCCGCGCGCATCGACATCCGCCAGATCGTGTCCGAGTCGCGCGCGCTGCCGAGCTCGTACTTCAAGGGCCTCAATTTCCTGCTGAACGAGCAGCCCGACAAGGCGATCGAGGCGTTCATCGAGGTGGTGAAGGTCGACCCCGAGACGATCGAGCTGCATTTCGCGCTCGGGAGCCTGTTCCGCCGGCGCGGCGAGTACGACCGCGCGATCCGCATGCACCAGAACCTGCTCGAGCGCCCCGGCCTCGGCGCCGACCAGAAGCTGACCGCGCTCGCCGAGCTCGGCCAGGACTACCTCAAGGCCGGGATCCTCGACCGCGCCGAAGAGGCGTTCAGGAAGCTCGAGAAGAGCCCGCAGGCCGCCGCGGCGCGGCGCCACCTGCTCGAGATCTACGAGCAGGAGAAGGACTGGGACCGCGCCATCGAGATGACCAAGCTGGTGCAGCCCGATCCGCGCGACCTCGCCCAGTACTACTGCGAGCTCGCCGCGGGCGAATCCGCCGAGTCGCGGCCGGACGCGGCGCGCCGCCACCTCGAGGCGGCGCTGGAGGCGAACCGCAAGTGCGTGCGCGCGAGCCTGCTGCTGGGCGACCTGGAGAAGAGCCAGGGCAACCTGGACCACGCGATGGAGCACTGGAAGCGCGTCGAATCGCAGAACCCGGCGTACCTCGCGCTCGTGGCGCAGCGCCTGCTCGACGCCTACCGCGAAGCCGGGCGCGCCGAGGAAGGCCTCACGCTCCTCACCGGCTACCTCGAGCGCTACCCCTCGCTCGACCTTCTCGACACCGTGTTCCAGCAAACCCTCGAGGCGAAGGGGCCCGAGCAGGCCTACGGGCTGGTGCGCGACGAGCTCAAGCGCAACCCGACGCTCCTCGGCCTGGACCGCCTGCTCGAGGCGCAGATCATCGCCGCGGGCTCGCCCGACAAGCGCAGGGATCTCGAGCTGGTGCGCAGCCTCGTGCACGGGCATACCCGGCGCCTGGCGCGCTATCGCTGCGAGACCTGCGGCTTCAAGGCGCGCCAGTTCCACTGGCGCTGCCCTGCCTGCGGCGGCTGGGAGACCTACCCGCCGCGGCGCACCGAAGAGTTCGAACTGACCCCGTAAAGGCCTCATGAACGTCACTGTCGTAGGAAGCGGATACGTCGGCCTGGTCACAGGCGCCTGCCTTGCCGACGCCGGCAACTCGGTGTTCTGCCTGGACCTCGACGAGCGCAAGATCGGCCTGCTGAAGCAGGGCAAGATCCCGATCTTCGAGCCCGGCCTCGAGGCGATCGTGCAGAGAAACGAGCAGGCCGGGCGGCTCGCCTTCTCGACCGACGTTCCGGCGAGCGTGGCGCACGGCGAGCTGCAGATCATCGCGGTCGGCACGCCGCCCGGCGAGGACGGCTCGGCCGACCTGCAGCACGTGGTCGCCGCGGCGCGCTCGATCGGCCGGCACATGCAGGGCTACAAGGTGGTCGCGACGAAATCCACCGTGCCTGTTGGAACCGCCGACAAGGTCCGCCTTGCCATTGACGATGAATTGAAACGGCGGGGCGCGCGCGTCGATTTTTCGGTGGTCTCGAACCCCGTGTTTCTGAAGGAGGGGGCGGCCGTCGAGGACTTCATGCGCCCCGACCGCGTGGTCCTCGGCGCCGAGGACCCGCGCGCGATCGCGCTGATGCGGCAGCTCTACGCGCCCTTCCAGCGCAACCACGAGCGCATCATGGTGATGGGCGTGCGCTCCGCCGAGCTCACCAAGTACGCCGCCAACGGCATGCTCGCCACGCGCATCTCGTTCATGAACGAGCTCGCCAACCTCGCCGAGGCGATCGGCGCCGACATCGAGGAAGTGCGCCGCGGCATCGGCTCCGATCCGCGCATCGGCTACCAGTTCCTGTATCCCGGCGCCGGCTTCGGCGGCTCGTGCTTCCCGAAAGACGTGAAGGCGCTGCAGCGGACCGCCACCGAGGCGGGCAAGCCGCTGCGCGTGATCGCCGCGGTCGAGGCGGTCAACGACGCGCAGAAGCACGTGCTCGCCGCGAAGGTCGCCCGCAAGTTCGGCGCCAACCTCCACGGCAAGACCTTCGCGCTCTGGGGGTTGGCGTTCAAGGCGAACACCGACGACATGCGCGAGGCGGCGAGCCGCACGGTGATCGCCGACCTCACCGGCGCCGGCGCCTCGGTGCGCGCCTACGATCCCGCCGCGGGGCACGAGGCGAAAGCGATCTTCAAGGGAAGCAAGACGGTGACGATCGTCGACTTTGGGTCCGCAGCGCTCGAAGGCGCCGACGCGCTCATCATCGTCACCGAGTGGCAGGAATTCCGCAGCCCCGACTTCGCCGCGATCAAGGCCAGGCTGAAGACGCCGGCGATCTTCGACGGCCGCAACCTCTATGATCCGGCCGTGCTGCGCGGCCTGGGCATCGAGTACTACCCGATCGGCCGCAAGGCATAACGGCATGGAGGACGCATAGACACTTCAAAGGCCCGGGTTCTCGTGGTGGGCGACGTGATGCTCGACCGCTACTGGTTCGGCGAGGTGTCGCGCATCTCGCCCGAGGCCCCGGTGCCGGTGGTGCTGATCGGAAGGGAGGAGCAGAGGCTGGGCGGCGCGGCGAACGTGGCGTGGAACTGCAAGGCGCTCGGCGCGCGCACGCGCCTGCTCTCGGTCGTGGGACGCGACGAGCCGGGCGCACAGCTCGAGAGGCTCATCAAGAAGGAGGGTATCGAGGCCAGCCTGCATCGCGATGCCAAGCTGGACACCACGCAGAAGCTGCGCGTCATCGGCCGCAAGCAGCAGCTCCTGCGCATCGATTTCGAGAAGCCGCCTTCGCGCGAGGTGCTTGCCGCCAAGCTCGAGGAGTTCAGGAGCGCGCTCGCCGACTGCGACGTGGTGATCCTCTCCGACTACGGCAAGGGCGGCCTCACCCACATCGCCGAAATGGTGCGCGCCGCGCGCAAGGCCGGCAGGCGCGTGCTCGCCGACCCCAAGGGCGACGACTACTCGCGCTACAAGGGAGTGAGCATCATCACCCCGAACCTCGACGAGCTGCGTCGCGTCGTCGGCGCATGGAAGGACGAGAAGGATCTCAAGGCGCGCGCCCAGGCACTGCGCGACAAGCTGGGGCTCGAGGCGCTGCTCCTCACCCGCGGCGAACATGGAATGACTTTGTTTACCAAGAGCAAAACCACAACGATCCCAGCCGTGGCCCGCGAGGCCGAGGTATTCGACGTTACCGGCGCCGGCGATACGGTGATCGCGACCCTCGCCGTGATGCTCGCCGCGGGCGCCGGTCTGGAGGCTGCGATGCGCATCGCCAACCGCGCCGCGGGGATCGTCGTGGGTAAACTGGGAACCGCGGTCGCGACCCACGCGGAGCTTTTCGGCGGCATGCACCGGCGGGCGGCCGACGCTCCGAATATGGGCGAGAAAGGTTAATTCATGTACTACGTGGTGACCGGCGCTGCGGGTTTCATCGGCTCGAGGATCGTCGAGGCCCTGAACCGCGCCGGCGTCACCGACATCATCGCCGTCGACAACCTCAGCCGCTCGGCCAAGGTGGCGAACCTCGCGCGCCTGGAGATCGCCGATTTCCTCGACAAGGGCGAGTTCCTGCAGCGCCTGGACAGCTTCGACGGGGCGCTCGAGGCGGTGCTGCACCAGGGCGCGTGCTCCGACACCATGGAGCAGGACGGCCGCTACATGATGGAGAACAACTACCGCTACTCGAAGACGCTGCTCGACTGGTGCCAGGAGGCCGAGGTGCCGCTCCTGTACGCGTCCTCCGGGTCGGTGTACGGGGCGGGCGCCGAGTTCCGCGAGGAGCGCGCCTGCGAGCGGCCGCTCAACGTCTACGGCTACTCGAAGTTCCTTTTCGATCAGCTCGTGCGCCGCGCGCTGCCAGGCAAGACCGCCCAGATCGCGGGCTTCCGCTACTTCAACGTCTACGGCCCCAACGAGGCGCACAAGGGCCGCATGGCGTCGGTCGCGTTCCACGCCTACAACCAGCTCGCCGCCACCGGCAAGGTCCAGCTCTTCGAGGGCTCGGCGGGCTACGGGAACGGCGAGCAGCGCCGCGACTTCGTGCACGTCGACGACGTGGTCGACGTGAACCTCTGGTTCCTCGAGCACCGCGAGGTGTCGGGCATCTTCAACTGCGGCACCGGCCGCGCCCAGACCTTCAACCAGCTCGCCGCGGCGACGATCAACTCGGTGCAGGGCACCGACCACACCGCGCGCGAGCTCGCGCAGCGCGGCTTCATCGAGTACATCCCGTTCCCCGAGGGGCTCAAGGAGCGCTACCAGAGCTTTACCGAGGCGGACCTGTCGCGGCTGCGCGCGGCGGGTTATCGAGGCGAGTTCAAGAGCGTCGAGCACGGCGTAGCCTCGTACGTCAACGAGCTGAGGAGCCGCTAGAGGGCGTCGATGAAGCGCACCATCGAGGACTTCATCGGCAACACGCCGCTCGTCCGGCTGCAGCGCTTGCCGGATTCGGATAAGAATGTCCTGCTGGTGAAGCTCGAAGGCAACAACCCGGCCGGCTCGGTGAAGGACCGGCCCGCGATCTCGATGATCCGCCACGCCGAGGCGCGCGGCGAGATCAAGCCCGGCGACACCCTGATCGAGCCGACCTCGGGCAACACCGGCATCGCGCTTGCGATGGCGGCGGCCATCCGCGGCTACCGCATGGTGCTCATCATGCCCGAGCATCTCTCCGCCGAGCGCCGCCAGACGATGCGCGCCTACGGCGCCGAGATCATCCTCACGGCGCAGAAGGGCGGCATGGAGGGCGCGCGCGACCTCGCCGAGAAAATGGTGCGCGAGGGCAAGGGCACCATGCTCGACCAGTTCGCGAACCCCGACAACCCGCGCGTGCACTACGAGACCACCGGCCCCGAGATCTGGCGCGACACCGACGGCAAGGTCACGCACCTCGTCTCGAGCATGGGCACCACCGGCACGATCATGGGCTGCTCGCGCTTTCTCAAGGCGAAGAAGCGCTCGATCCAGATCATCGGCTGCCAGCCGGAGGAGGGCTCGCAGATCCCCGGCATCCGCAAGTGGCCGCAGGCGTATCTGCCGAAGATCTACGAGAGCGCGCGCGTCGACCGTCTGGAGTACGTGAGCCAGGCCGACGCCGAGGAGACCACGCGCCGCCTGGCGCGCGAGGAGGGCATCTTCGCCGGCATCTCCTCCGGCGGCGCCGTGCACGTCGCGCTGCGCGTCGCGCGGGAGCTCAAGCACGCCGTGATCGTGGTCATCGTCTGCGACCGCGGCGACCGCTACCTCTCGACGGGGGTGTTTCCCGACTAGATGACCCCGATCCTCGCATTCGACATAGAGACCATCCCCGACTGCGAGGGTATCCGCAGGGTGCACGGCCTGCCGGCGGACCTTTCGGACCGCGATGTCGCCGAGGTGGCGTTCCAGAAGCGCCGGGCGCAGAGCGGCGGCGTGAGCGACTTCCTGCCGGTGCACCTGCACCGCGTGGTGGTGATCTCGTGCGTGCTCAGGAACGAGGAGGGCCTGCGCGTCTTCTCGATCGGCGAGCCCGAGGCCGGCGAGGCCGCTGCGATCCAGCGCTTCTTCGACGGCGTGAACAAGTACGTTCCCCAGCTCGTCACCTGGAACGGGCGCAGCTTCGACCTGCCGGTGCTGGTGAACCGCGGCCTGATCCACGGCGTGGGCGCCCAGTGCTTCTGGGACACCGGCGACGACAACAAGTACAACAACTACATCAACCGCTTCCACGAGCGCCACTGCGACCTGATGGACGTGCTGTCGATCTACGGCGGGCGCGGCGCGCCGCTCGACGAGCTCGCGCGCCTCGCGGGCTTCCCGGGCAAGCTCGGCGTCGGCGGCGGCGCGGTCTGGGACAGCTATCTCGCGGGCGGCATCGAGGCGATCCGAAACTATTGCGAAGCCGACACGGTCAACACCTATCTCCTGTACCTGCGCTTCCAGCTCATGCGCTGCAGCTACACCCCCGAGCGCTACCAGTCCGAGCTCGCCCTCGTCAGGAGCACGCTCGAGAAGCGCAGCGAGCCGCACTGGCGCGAGTTCCTGCCGCTCTGGAAGTGACGCTGCGCATCGATTCGCTCGACGCCGAGGGGCGCGGCGTCGCACGCAACGCCGAGGGCAAGGTGGTGTTCGTGGAGGGCGCGCTGCCGGGCGAGGAAGTCGATTTCCAGGTCCTGCGCAAGAAGTCCTCGTTCGAGATCGGCCGCCTCACCAAGGTTCTGGGCGGCGCCTCGAGCCGGCAGACACCGCGCTGCCCGCATTTCGGCATATGCGGCGGCTGCAGCCTGCAGCACACCGATGCGCGCACGCAGATGGCCGCCAAGCAGCGCTGGCTCGAGGAGAACCTCGCTCGCATCGGCAAGGTCGAGCCGCAGACCCTGCTGCCGATCGTCTACGGCGAGGATTGGCACTACCGCCGCCGGGCGCGCCTGGGGGCGCGCTACGTGCCGAAGAAGGGCGGCGCGATGGTCGGGTTCCGGGAGAAGCGCTCGAGCTACATCACCGACATGCGCGAGTGCCACGTGCTGCCGCCCCAGGTCAGCGTGCTCATCTCGCCGCTGCGCGCACTGGTCGAGGCGCTTTCGATCCGCGCGCGCCTGCCGCAGATCGAGGTCGCAGTGGGCGACAACACGACCGTGCTGGTGATCCGCCACCTCGATCCCCTCACCGGCGACGACGAGGCTCTCATCCGCTCGTTCGCGGAACGGCACGCGATCGCGATCTGGCTCCAGCCGGGCGGGCCGGACAGCGCGCATCCGTTCCACCCGCGCGAGAGCGAGCTTTATTACGGGCTGCCCGAATTCGGCCTGCGGCTCGCCTTCCGGCCGACCGACTTCACCCAGGTGAACCACGGCGTCAACCGGATACTCGTATCGCGCGCCGTACGCCTGCTCGACCCGCAGCCCGGCGAGCGCATCGCCGATCTCTTCTGCGGCCTCGGGAATTTCTCCCTGCCCCTCGCCTCGCGCGGCGCCCAGGTCATCGGGTTCGAGGGCAGCAGCGACCTGGTGGAGCGTGCGCGGCAGAACGCGGCGCTGAACAAGCTCGCGGTGCAATTCGAAGTCATGAATCTCGTCCAGCCGAACCTGGATCCCTATGCGCCGTTTGAGAAGCTGCTGATCGACCCGCCGCGCGAAGGCGCGGTCGAGATCGTGAAGGCGCTGCCGGCGGCGTGGCCGCGTCGCATCGTCTACGTCTCCTGCGACCCGGCGACGCTCGCCCGCGACGCGGGCGTGCTGGTCCACGCCAGGGGCTTCCGTCTCGCCGCGGCGGGCGTGGTCAACATGTTCCCGCACACTGCGCACGTCGAGAGCATTGCTCTCTTCGAGCGCAGCGCGGGTCAATGATGCCCGAGAGCTCCCAGCTGCGAAAACAGGCGAGCCCGCACTCAGTCTCATACCAGGCGGGACCGTATCCCCAGTAACGGTCGGTCGAATCCTCGCCCGCCATTGCGGGCGCTGCCACCAACGAGCACATCAGTAGCGCGGCAAGCTTTTTCATCGCTTTCCTCCTGTCGGGCTACAGCGGGGGTGCGATGAAGTTCCAGTCGTGCGCCCAGGGCCCGCGCGCCCAGAGCGATACGGCGGGCGCCTGTGGGGGCGCCTGGTCGTCTGGGCCGGCGTCCGTGCGCGTGTCGCCCGCGGCGCCGGCGAACTGCCTGGCGCGCTCGGGAAGGTTGGGCAGGGCGCGATCGATGACGAGCTGCTCGTAGGGGGCGCGCGCGTCGGAGACGTACGGCGCCACTGGCGCGAACTGGAGGTCGGGCAGCTTGCGGTCGAGCTCGGTCTGCTCGAACGGCGGCCCGGCCTCGAGAGCGAGCGCGGGCGAAGCAAGTAAGGCAACGGCGACGGCGATCAAAGCGCGTTTCATGATGCAATCCTTTAGCGAGTAGGTTGATTCCCCTCGCCTCGGATTACCGGGGCTGCGGCCGACATATTCCCGGGGCCGCTTCAAACGCTGATCCGGAAATGAAGAAGGGCGCCCTAAGGCGCCCTTCGTGTTCCTGAGTGCCGGCCTGGCTTAGTCGCGATCGCCGCTCAACGCGAGCAGCAGGTGCAGCAGGCTCGAGAAGATGTTGAGCAGGCTGAGATACACGCCGGTCGTGGCCATCACGTAGTTGGTCTCGCCGCCGCGCACGATGCGGTTCAGGTCATAGAGCAGGAAAAGCGAGAACACCACGATGACGAGGGTGGAGATCGTCAGGGCGAGCGCCGGGATCTGCAGGAACATGTTGGCGAGCATCGCCACGAGCAGCGCGATCATGCCCACGAACAGGAACTTGCCCATGAAGCTGAAGTCGCGCTTGGTGGTCGTCGCGATCGTGCCCATCGCGAGGAAGATGGCGCCGGTTCCGACCGCTGCGTAGCCGACAAGGTGCATGCCGTTGCGCATGGAAAGCGCTACGTTGAGCAGCGGCCCGAGGAACACGCCCACCAGGCCCGTCATCAGGAGCAGCAGCGCGACGCCGATGCCGCTGTTCCGGTAGTGGGCGATGCCGAACTGCAGCCCGATGACCGAACCGAGCATCAGCACCACCGTGATGATCGGGCTCGCCATCATGGCCGGAGCGAGCTGGATCCCGACGGCGGCGCCGATCACCGTCGGCACCATGGTCAGCGCGAGAAGCAGGTAGGTGTTGCGCAGAACCCGCTGCGCCGAATCGGCCGGGAGCGCGTAGTCCTGTGTGGCCGCGTAATTCCCGCGGAAATCCTTGTTATCGGTTCGAATGGGCTTTAGTTCCATGTTGGCTGGATCCTCCTGCGGGTAAGACTACCAAACCTGACCGGAGTTTCAATGGCTTAGCGTACAACGAAAAAAATATATGCAGACGGCTCCTTGGGTTTTCAAGGGCTTGGCGCCATCTTTCCTCGCTTGTCGGAACGAACCTTGCGTGGTTGTCCCTACTCAGCCCGGTTACAAAGGAGACTCCCTATGCTGCTTTCACTCCGCTTACCGCTTCTGCTCGCCGCGACCCTCACGGCATTCCCTGCGCTCGCCCAGGTCGGCGCGCCAGGCGCCGGCGCCGCCGCGCCCGGTGCGGCGACCACGGCGCCCGGTGCAGCGGCCACGACACCCGGTGCTGTTGGCACGACGCCCGGTGCTGTTGGCACGACGCCCGGTGCGATCACCACAACCCCCGTAACGCCGACCCCCAGCATCACCGGCACCCCGCCGAGCCAGCTCGGCAGCACCGTCGGTCCTGCGCCTGGCCTCGGCGATAGCGCCAGCTCAGGCAGCAGCATCGTCGGTCCGGCGCCGAGCATCTCGCCGTCGACCACCGTGTTCCCGTCGACGACAGTGGTGCCGTCGACGACGGTGCCTTCGACCACCGTGCCTTCGACCAATTTGCCCTCCACCATGGCGCCGGCCCCTTCGACGAATTCCGTTCGCATCTGCCCGAACGGCATGACGTCCTGCTAGCGTGCAGTCGCGGCTACACCGGCTTCGAACGTCTGCTCGTTGATCTCCAATACCCGGGGGTTCTGCACGGTCGTCTTCGCGCCGGTTTTGGCGTCCTTGAATTCGATCACGCCGCCCTTGTGCGTGTAATCGAGCGTGTAGTACTCCCTCCCGGTGGCGGGGTCGGTTACCTTGAAGTAGGTCGCCTCGCACGCCGCGGCCATGAGTAGCAGCGGTATTAGGACAAATTTCTTCGGCATCGACATGATCTGACCTCCCTACCCGCTCTCGTAGAATATCAACGATCGGAGAGTTGGCAGAGTGGTCGAATGCGGCGGTCTTGAAAACCGCTAGCCCGGAAGGGCTCGGGGGTTCGAATCCCTCACTCTCCGCCAGAGTAAAGCGTCGACATGACGAATGGGAGTGGCGGTCCAGGCAACCCGATGCGCGCGCCCGTGGCGATGGACGACGCGTGGCGCCGCTGGTGCGCGGAGAACGTGCTGCTCGGGCACTCCGAGGCCTCCATGGTGCAGGCCATGCTGAACGCGGGCGTCGACCGCAAGACGGCCATCGCCGAGGTTCGGGCGGCGGCGAATCACCCGTATGTGCGCGCGGCGCGGCAGCTGGGGGCGGTTCGCGCCCCCAGTGGCGGAACGCTCGAGGCGAAGATCGAGAAGCGCGACTGGGTGCTCGAGTGCTATCGCCGCAGCGCGCGACAGGCGAGCTGGCACGGCCAGGTGCCGCGCGTGCCGAAACTTTCGCGCCAGCAGTTCCTCGACGAGTACTACGCGCTGAATCGCCCGGTGGTGATGACGGGCGCGATGGACGACTGGCCCGCGTTGACGCGCTGGACTTTCCCGGAGCTGAAGCGCCGCTTCGGCGAGCGCGTCGTCTCCGTGCAGGCGAACCGCAGCAGCGATCCGGAATACGAGCAGAACTCCGAGCGCCTGCGCCGCGAGATGACCTTCGGCGAATACGTGGAACGGGTGGAGTCGAGCGGCGAGACCAACGACTTCTACATCACCGCGAACAACTCCGGCACCAACGAGGAGGCGTTGAAGGAGCTGTGGGACGACATCGTGCCCTTTCCCGAGTATTTGCGCGACGACGATCCCAGCAACCGCGGTTTCTTCTGGTTCGGACCGAAGGGAACGCTCACCCCGCTGCACCACGACCTCACCAATAACTTCATGGCGCAGGTGCGCGGGCGCAAGCGCGTGCGGCTGGTCGCTCCCTACGAGCTCGCCCACCTCTACAATAACCGCCACTGCAACACGCAGGTCGACCTCGATCGCATCGACTACGAGCGCTTCCCGCTCTTTAGCAACGTGACCATCACCGACGTGGAGATCGGGCCGGGCGACCTGCTCTTTCTGCCCGTGGGCTGGTGGCACCACGTGCGCGGGCTCGAGATCTCGATCACGATGACCTTCACCAACTTCGTGTACGACAACGACTTCTACTCCTTCTACCGCACCTACCAGGACATCTGAGCCGATCAGGAGGAAAGCGCTCTATTGCCGCTCGTAGGTGACCGTATTGATGGTCACCCGCCCGCCTCTCGGCGCATCCGCAGCAATCGTCTCTTGCGGGCTCCCGTGCATCTTGATGATGAGCTTGCCGTTGTCGACGGTGTAGCGGCCGGAGTTCGCCGGATCCCGGCGCTCCGCGGCGTCGAAGTCGAAGCGCGAAATTGCGCCGCGGGGCACCTCGAGCCGGTCATACGCATGGTACACGCGCCCGTCGGCTGAGAAGAGGTAGAAGTGCAGCGCGTTCTGGTAGGACCCGTAGCCCGTCACGTTCTGCATGGTTGCGACGTACTTCGGCTTCATGCCCATGTACAGACCGGCGAGCGCGTTACCTGCGCCAGCGGTCAACGCCGCCGGAGCTCGTCGCGCTTCGACACGCATTGTGCTCGCCATCTGATTCAGCGCGGGCACGACCTGCTGCCAGCTCTGCACGGTACCGGCCGACGCATCGACGAGCGCGGCGTGGCCGCGAGGGCCCCCGACCAGCCCAGCCGCATGGCGAGACTCTCCCCTTGCCCGAATGATAGCCTTTAGCCCGCAGCTCAAGAAGGGCGAACAGGAGGAGAGGTCGTGTTGCGATTGCTCGTGCTGATCATCGCGTTCTCGGCAACGGCTACGGCGTCGGCGCAGGACTGGCCCGCCAAGCCGGTGCGGATCATCGTGCCGTTCCCGCCCGGCGGTAGCGCGGACCTCCTGCCACGCATCGTGGGGGAGAGGCTGGCCGAGAAATTCGGCCAGCCGGTGATCGTGGACAACCGCCCCGGAGCGGCGGGCAACATTGGAGCGGCCACCGTGTTCCAGGCCGATCCGGACGGCTATACCTTGCTCTCCGCGCCGCCGCCGCCACTGGTGATCAACCGGCTCCTGTATCCCAAGCTCGCCTACGACTCGACGAAATTCGTGGCGATCAGCGTGATTGCGGCGATCCCGAATGTGTTGCTGGTGGCCCCCGGAGTGCCCGCCTCTTCGGTGGCGGAATTGATCGCCTATGCCAAGGCAAATCCCGGCAAGCTGAACTACTCCTCGCAGGGCAGCGGCACGACCTCGCACCTGACCGCGGAGCTCTTCAAGAGCATGGCGGGCGGGCTGCGCATTGCTCATGTGCCGTACAAGGGCACGGCACCGGCCCTCGCCGCGCTCGTTGCGGGTGAGGTAGACATGATGTGCGACAACCTCGGCGTATCGCTGCCTCACGTAAAGGCGGGACGGATCAAGGCGCTGGCAGTAGCAAGCGCGAAGCGCGTTCCCTCGCTGCCCGACGTGCCCGCGCTCGCCGAATCGCTGCCCGGATTCGAAGCCGTGGCCTGGTTCGGAATCGTCGGTCCGCCCGGTTTGTCGGCGCCGATCGCCCGGAAAGTCTCGGCCGGCGTAGCCGAAGCGCTGCGGGACCCCGAAGTTCAAGCGCGGCTTGCCGCTCTTTCCGCGGAGCCGATGGGATTCACGCCGGCGCAGACGGCGGCCTACCTCCGGGAGGAAACGGAACGCTGGGCGGCCGTCATTCGCACCGCGAACGTGAAGATCGACTAGCGTGAAGCCGAGTGTGGCCATCGCCACGGGCGACCCGGCCGGCATCGGCCCGGAAATCTCGCTCAAGGCGGCGCGCGACCCCGCCGTGCTCGACGTTTGCCGCCCGGTGCTGGTCGGCGATCGCGCGGTGCTGGGGCTGCACGCGCGCGCCTGCGGCCTTTCGCTCGAAGGCCTCGAGCTGTTGCCGGTGAAGCAGGAGCTGCCCGAGCTCGGCAGCGTCGCGCCGAGCCACGGCCGCGCCGCGCTCGCCGCGGCGGAGAAGGCGATTCGGGGCGCGCTCGAAGGGCGCTTCGCCGCCGTGGTCGGTGCGCCGCACACCGAAGCGGCCATTCATGCCGCTGGCATCGACTTCGACGGCTATCCTTCGTTCGTCGCCCGCGTGTGCGGTCTCGCGCCCGAGGACGGCATCCTCATGCTCTGCTTCCGCCATGGCGAGCGGGAGATTCGCATCGCGCATGTCACGTTGCATGCGAGCGTCCGATCGGCGCTCGCCATGATCACGGTTCCGAGAGTGACGAAGACGGTGCGAGCAGTGCACGACGCACTCGTGAAGCTCGGTGTCGCGCAGCCGAAAATCGCAGTGAGCGGCGTCAACCCGCATGCCGGCGAATCCGGCGCCTTCGGGCGCGAGGAAATCGAGGTCATCGATCCGGCGCTGGAGCAGGCGAGGCGCGAGGGCATCCTCGCCGACGGTCCCGTCGGCGCCGACACTCTCATCCAGCGCGCGGGATACGACGCGTATGTCGCGATGCTGCACGACCAGGGACACGTCGCCGCCAAGGCCCTCGCGCCGCAGCGCATCGCCGCGCTTACCCTCGGCACGCCTGTCCTCTTCTCCTCGGTCGGCCACGGCTCGGCGCTCGATATCGCCGGGCAGGGCCGGGCCGACGCGACGGCGATGCGCGAAGCAATAACACGGCTGGTCGGAGGACGCCCCTAAGGACGCCCCCGGTTCTAGCCTGCGTCGAGGCGTGCGCAAAAATACGTCAGCACGGAAGACCGCCGCCTTGCGAGCCGCTATGCTCCGAGACATGCGCGTCATCGGCCGCGTTCTCCTCGGAACCCTGGCGATCGTTTTTGCCATGGCGTTTCTCGCGCGGCTCGTGAGCCGGCCTCGACGCCGCGGCCGGCACGTCCATGCGACCATTCCGCCGCGCCCCGTGCAACCGGCGGCGCAGCAATCCGCTCACCATCAGGTGCGCTCCGCGCACTGCCTTGCCGCGCTGCCCGGGGGCAGCGGCTGGGGACGGCTGGTCGTGCCGCCTTCGTCGCGCTCGCGCACCCTGCGCCGCAACGGCAGGCGCGCGATGCGCGTCATGACCGGCTACCGCCTGCGGCGCACCCGGTTTTCCTCGGGGCGGGTCCCGCGCCTGCAAAAGAGCGTAAGCGGCATGACTTACGCCATGCGCGAATCGAGCACGCCGCCGCAGCATGCTGCTAATGAGGGGCCTTCTTCCGTTCCTGGTCGCCTGCCTCGCCGCGTACGGCCCGGCGCAAGCCGCCGAGCCCGCCGGGCCGGGCCCGGCTGCGACTTCGCAGCCGCAGGTGCAACTGCCGCGCCCTCAGCCCGCCGCCAGGCCTTCGCCGCTCGCAGAGCCTGAGCGAAAGCAGCCCTCCGCCGCGCTGGCGGTAACGGTCACCGATGATGCCGACTCGACAAGGCTGCCGGCGTTCGCCACGCCGACGACGCCGATGCCGAAGAAGCTTTTCCGCGTCGGCGTGGAGTGGTCCTTCTGAGCTAGAGAGCGGCGAAGAGCCAGGCGAACAGTGCGCCGCTCACCACGACGCCGGCGACGAAGAGACTGTCGTCGGGCCGCATGATCATCCGATCGAAGCGCCGGTAGGCGGGGCCGGCCAGATCGCGCTTGGGCGGTTTCGGGGTGCGCAGCTTCTGCTTCGACTCTTTCCGCATCATTCCCCCTCGCAGTCTTGCCATCGACTGTAGTGCCCGCGCAGGGGTCGGGCGTAGGAACTGCGTCACGCTGGCCGTTGCAAAGGTTTACACTGCCATTCGATGATCGCGCGGCGCTCGTTCATTGCCGGGAGCCTGGCCCTGCTGTCGCAGCCGGTCTTGGCGCAGGAGCGCAAGGCGGAGCGGGTGGTGCGCGTCGGTGTTCTAGACCCGCTGCCGCCCGCGATCAACGCCGGCAACATCGAGCAGCTGCGCAGGGGCCTGCTCGGAGCCGGCTACAGCGAGGGCCGCAACCTCGCGATCGAATACCGCGCCTCCGACGGCCGTGCCGGGCGCTACAGCAGCCTGGCGGAGGAGCTCACGCGCGCGGGCGTGGATGTCCTCATCGCGCGCGGCACGCAGGCGGTGCTCGGTGCGAGAAGCGTCACGCTCGAGACCCCGATCATCGCGCTCGGAGTGAACGACCCGGTGGACACCGGCCTCGTCGCCTCGCTCGAGCGCCCCGGCGGCAACGTGACCGGCATCGCGTTCCTGATCAAGGATCTCGAGACGCGCCGGGTGGACGTGCTGCGCGCGCTTGCGCCGAAGACGCGGCGCGTGGCGGGGCTCATGAATATGGGCAATCCGGCCATCGCGCACGCCTGGAAGATCCTCGAGGAAGCGGCGCGCGGGTTCAAGCTGGAGGCGGTGCTGGTCGACGTGCGCAAGCGCTCGCAGATCGAGGCGGCGTTCGCCACGGTGCGCCAGCGCGAAGGCGACGCCGTGATCGTGCAGCTCGGAACGCTCGGCGCGCCGCGGCGCGAGTCGGTCGTCGAGTTCGCCGCGCGCCATCGCCTGCCCGCGATCTACACCGCGCGCCAGTACGTCGACGCCGGCGGCCTGGTCTCGTACGGCCTCGACGCCGGGCAGCTCTTCTTTCGCGCCGCCACGTTCGTCGACAAGCTCGTGAAAGGGGCCAAGCCCGGCGAGCTCGCGATGGAGCCGCCGCCGAAGTTCGAGCTGGTCATCAACCGCAAGACGCTGCGCTCGCTCGACCTGGTGATCCCGCCCGACCTGCTGCTGCGCTCGAACGAAATCGTCTGACGGGGCGGTTCCCCGGGCCTTGTTTTGGCCGGTTCCCGGCCGCATCTTGTGCTGATGGAAACGAGCGACAAGCTCCTGGTTGCCTGCGCGAGCTGCGGCACTGCGAACCGCGTGCCGCGCGAGCGCCTGGGCGACGATCCCAGCTGCGGCCAGTGCCAGGCCGCGTTGCTTCAGGACAAGCCGGTCGACCTCGACCCGGCGCGCTTCGACAGCTTTCTTGGCCGCAACAGCCTGCCGGTGGTGGTGGACTTCTGGGCCGCCTGGTGCGGCCCGTGCAAGGCCATGGCGCCCGCCTTCGAGCGCGTGGCCGCCGAGCAGAAAACGCGCGCCCGCTTCGCCAAGGTCGACACCGAGCGGGCGCAGTCGGTGGCGGCGCGCTTCGGCATCCGCTCGATCCCGACGCTCATCCTGTTTCGCGACGGCCGCGAGGCGGCGCGCGTTTCCGGCGCCATGGACGCGGCCTCGCTCTCCGGCTGGCTCGCGCGCCAGATCGCGGCCTGAATGCGCCGCGAGCTTCTCGACCTGCATCGCGCGCTCGTCGACTCCGAGCGCCGCGAGTACGAGCGCGTCCGCGGCCGCACGACCGACCGCGCCTTTCTCGAGGCGCTGATCGGCGCGCCCGAGCTCGCCTGGCTCGGCCCGCTCACTTCGCTCATTGTGCGGCTGGAGGAAGCCGTTGAGGAAAACGCTGCGGAAAACGCCGCGGAAAACGCCGAGAACGCCCGCGGCGCGGCGGTCGCGGACTGCGTGGCGGAGATCCGCAAGCTCCTGCGGCCGAACGCGGGGGGGTATGGCTTCCAGCGCAAGTACGCCGAGGCGATGCAGCGCAGCCCCGAGGTGGTGGTGGCGCACGGCCGGGCTATCGCCGCGGTCGGCAGGGAGGAATCCTGAAGCACCCCAATCGGGGTCAGACCCCGATTCCCTCTCGGGAAGCTAATCGGCGCCGGAGCCCGATTTCTTCTCGGCGCCGGCCCAGCCGCTCTCGGTGAGGTCGAACACGATCCCGTCGGGGTCGTGGTACTTCACTTCATAGAAGCCGCCGCCTTCGCGCGGCTCGCCCATCCAGTGCTTCGCTCCGGCGGCCTCGACTTTCCTGCGGGCCGCAGCCACGTCCTCGACGACGAACCCGAAGTGGTGCACGCCGACGAAGCCGCGGCCACGGTGGCCGGCCATCTCCTCGCTCTTGTAGCGAAGCAGCGCGATGTTCATCACGCCGTCGCTGAGGTACACCCCGCTCGCGCCCGCCCAGTCGGTCTCGCCGACGCGCGTCAGCCCGAAGGCCTCCATGTAGAACTTCGCCGCCTCCTCGGGATCGGGAACCGTGAGGGCGATGTGCCGCAGCTTCGCCATGCCGCGATCATAACCGCAGCGGCCGGCGCGAGGACGCTCGGGCTGAAGGCGCTGTAGAATTTCGCCCCTTCATGCTCAACGTTCCGCGGCTGTGGCTCTGATCGTCCAGAAATTCGGCGGCACCTCGGTCGGCTCGGCCGAGCGCATCCGCAACGTCGCGCGCCGCGTGGCGAAGTGGAAGGCGGCCGGGCACGACCTCGTGGTCGTGCCTTCGGCGATGGCCGGCGAGACCAACCGGCTGATCGCGCTCGCCAAGGAGCTGCAGCCGCAGCCCGACCCGCGCGAGCTCGACGTCGTGGCGACGACCGGCGAGCAGGTGACGATCGGGCTGCTCTGCATGGCGCTGATGCAGCTCGGAGTGCGGGCGAGGAGCTACACCGGCTGGCAGGTCAAGGTGCTCACTGACTCGGCGTTTACCAAGGCGCGCATTATTTCCATCGACGAAGGCGCGATCCGGCAGGATCTCGCCGTCGGCGTGGTGGTGGTGGTGGCGGGCTTCCAGGGCGTGGACGAGCGCGGCAGCATCACCACGCTCGGCCGCGGCGGCTCGGACACCTCGGCGGTCGCGCTCGCCGCGGCGCTGAAGGCCGACGAGTGCCAGATCTACACCGACGTCGACGGCGTTTACACCACCGACCCGCGCCTGGTGCCCGAGGCGCGGCGCCTCGCGAGCGTCACCTTCGAGGAGATGCTCGAGATGGCGGGCGCGGGCTCCAAGGTGCTGCAGATCCGCTCGGTCGAGTTCGCGGGCAAGTACAGGGTTCCGACGCGCGTGCTCTCGAGCCTCACCGACCCGGCGCTGCCGGTCGCGGACGAGGCCGCCTCGGGCACGCTCGTCACATTCGAGGAAGATCCGCATATGGCGATGGAGAAGGCAGTCATCTCCGGGGTCGCGTTCAACCGCGACGAGGCCAAGATCACGGTGCACGACGTGCCCGACCGCCCAGGCATCGCCTACGCCATCCTGGGGCCGATCGCCGACGCGAACATCGACGTCGACGTGATCGTGCAGAACGTCGGCCACGATGGCATGACCGACATGACCTTCACGGTGCATCGCAACGACTATCCGAAGGCAGTGAAGATCCTGCAGGACCAGGTGAAGCCGCACATCAAGTGCCGCGCGGTCTCGGGCGACGAGCGCATCGCCAAGGTGTCCATCGTCGGCATGGGCATGCGCTCGCATGCCGGCATCGCGGCGCGGATGTTCCGCACGCTGGCCGAGGAGGGCATCAACATCCAGATGATCTCCACCTCCGAGATCAAGATCACCGTGGTGATCGAGGAGAAGTACACCGAGCTCGCGGTGCGCGTCCTGCACAAGGCGTTTGAGCTGGACCAGGCATAGCGCCCGCCTCGCCGCGTGCGCGGTGCTCGCGGCCGCGGGATGCGCGCGGGCGGCGCTGCCCGACGAGATCCAGGTCTACACCGACGACCTCGAGGCGCCGGGGGAGCGGGGAGTCGAGCTGCACATCAACGCTACGCCGAGCGGCAACACGACGCCCGGATATCCGGGCGAAGTCACGACGCACCACGGCCTGCGCATCACGCCCGAAATCTCCTGGGGTCTCGGCCCGAGCTGGGACTGGGGCCTGTACCTGCCGTTCGTGCGCAACGCCGAGGGCACGACCTACTTCGCCGGACCGAAGTTCCGCCTCAAATGGCTGCCGCTGCGCTCCGCGGACGGCGGCACGGGCTACTTCGCCGGCGTCAACGTCGAGCTCGCCTTCGTGGACGAGCGTTTCGTTCAAGCCCAGCGCACGCTCGAGATCCGCCCCATCTTCGGCTGGCGCGGCGGCAAGTGGCTGCTGGCCTTCAATCCCACGATGGGAGCCGACCTCGCGGGAGAGGATCGCGGCGTGATGACGTTTCACCCCTCGCTCAAGGTGGCTCGCGACCTCGGTGAGCGCACGGCGCTCGGCATCGAGTACTACGCCGACTTCGGCCGGCTCTCCGACCCGTTGCCGCGCGCGGAGCAGTCGCACACCCTGTTCGCCGTGGTCGACCTCGAGGGAAAGCTGGGCCTCAACCTCGGCATTGGATACGGGCTGACATCCGCGACCGACCGCTGGACGCTCAAGGCGATCGTCTCCTTCTAGTGGCGCCGATCCGAAAAAAGCTGACGGGCCGTTGGCGCCTGGTGTCGTACACCGCGCGCCCGCAGCTCGGCGAGGAGGTCTACCCGCTCGGCGCCGCCGCCAAGGGCGTGCTCGACTACTCGCGCGAAGGCCACGTCTCGGTCCACATCATGGGGGCGGGCTACTTCGCGTACTACGGCTACTACAGCGTCGACGAAAAGGCCCGCACGGTCACCCACCACCTGGAGCTTTGCTCCGACCGCAACCTGGCTGGCGCCTCCAACCTGCGCCAGATTGCGCTGGAAGGCGCGCGGCTGGTGCTGAGCGGATCAATGGAGCTCGATGGCAAGCCGCATACAATCCGGGTAGTTTGGGAACGCGAAGCCGAATCGCCGGGACGGCAAGCCGGATCGCCGGCGAATCGGCGATAATTCCCGTTCCTCCGGAGTGATGCCCGAGTGGCCGAAGGGGGCGCCCTGCTAAGGCGTTATACGGGCTTAAACCCGTATCGAGAGTTCGAATCTCTCTCACTCCGCCAAACGCCTCGCTGGGAGTCGCGCTTGTTCGAAGGATCCGGTTTCCAGGCAACGTACAACGTCACGGCGAAGACGCCCGGCGATATGAAGGCGGGCAGCTCGTACTTCGGCTTCGAATGCGCCGCATGCAAGGCGCGCTTTGCGGTCTGGGAGGACCCGAGCACCGGCACGAAGCCGTTCACCTCGAAGCGCCCCTGCACGTTCCGCGTCTCATGCCCGCAGTGCGGCGCCGATCGGCGCTACAGGCTG
>JBIOYV010000074.1:0-17367 GCA_044870335.1 Burkholderiales bacterium
GACCTCGCGCCACTTGGGGTGGCCGCTCGCCTGCAGCTTGTCGAAGTTCTGGCACAGCGAGCGCGCGAAGCGCACGAGGTACTCGGTGGTGGCCTGCAGCTTGTAATCGTAGGTGACCAGGAACGCGCCCACCGAGATGGTGGTGAAGTTCTCCGTGAGCAGGTTCGGATAGCTCGCCGCGCGCACCGTCGAGGGCGCGTAGATCGACAGCGGCCGCTTGCTCGACGGATGCGCCGGGTCGAACTTGAGCAGCTTGATGAACTTTTGCGCCTCGGGCTTCATGTTGGCGATGATCGGCGCCGGCTGGCCCGCGGCCACCACCGCGACGTCGATCGACTTGTCGGTGATCAGCTTGACCAGCGCCTCGTCGTTCGGCATGAAGCTGGCGTTCTTCTCCGGCATCGGGGTGTTGAACATCATGCGGTAGAGCGTGTGCGTGATGAAGGCGGCGCCGCTGCCGACCAGGCCGCCGTTGATCCTGGCGTCCTTCAGGTCGTGGAGGTAGTTGTACGGCGAATCGGCGCGCGCGATGTAGTGGATCTCGGTGTTGTAGAGCGGCAGGATGACGCGCAGCGGGCCGATGATCCGCGCCGCTTCCTTCCCCTCGCCGCCGCGGTCGACGAAAGCCTGGTACACGTCGGCCTGGACGATCGCGAACTTCACGCCGGGATCGAAGCGCAGATGCCGGATGTTCGCCGCCGAGCCGTCGGTGGGCAAGACCTCGAGCGAGATGTCCGCGCCGGGCGCCACGTACTTCGCCAGGTCGGCGCCGATCGCGAAATACGTGCCGCGCTTGTCGGCGGTCGCAATCTTGAACTCGGCCGCCGCTTGCGCCTGCCCCAGGCACTGAAGCAGCAACGCCGCCGTGGCGGCGACGAGCGTGATCTTCATACTTGTTCCCCCTGCCACTATCGTAGGGAGCCCTACGGAAAGATCAATGGCCCGCGGGCGTTAGTCCTGCTGTAACTATTACCAGGGGGGAGACGCGATCAGTTCAGGAGGGCGTAGACCAGGAAGCACACCCCCGCGACGCCGAGCAGGGCGAGCCCTAGCGGTGTATGGCCGAGCATCTGATGGAGCTCCGGCCACGCGGCGCCGGGCGAGAGCGCCCAGCGCACATGCAGCCAATTGAGCGCGGAGAGAACGGTCACCGGCTTCAAGGTCGACGTGGTCAGCCAGGTCAGGCCCTGCCAGCCGAATACCAGCAGCGCGGCGCCGAGGCACGCGAAGAACGCCGCGCTGAAGAAGCCTCCCCTTCGATCGCCTCGCACGCGCCCTACTATAGTCAGAGCTACTACATAACGCCACGGGCTTCCCCGACAGTCCCACACCGATGGGGTTTAACGCGGATGCGCTAGGATCGGCGCGCTCAAAGGGGGGCCCCGATGGGAACGCTGACTTCCGTGCGTCCAGACAAGCGGCGGGTGCTGGTCGTCGAGGACAACCTCGACTCGGTGCAATCCATGGCCTACCTCGTGAAGCTGATGGGGCACGAAGTGCGGTTCGCCATCAACGGCTTCGCCGCCCTGGCCATCGCGCGGGAGTTCGGTCCGGACGTGGTGCTGCTCGATCTCGGCCTGCCCGATTTCAACGGCTGCGAGGTCGCGCGCCAGCTGCGCTACGAGGACGCGCTCAGGAACACGCGCTTCATCGCGATCTCGGCGCTGCCAGCCCAGCAGTACCGGCAACTCGCGCTCCAGGCCGGGTGCGACGAGTTCTATGCCAAGCCGATCGATCCGAAGGTCCTCGAGGCGCTGTTGAGCGGCTAGTGGCCGGGCCGCCGGCCCAGCTTCGCGACTTGCTCGTCGAGCCATTTCGCCAGATCGGCCCCCATGAACTTCGAGCCCGGCGCGAACCGGGTTCCGGGCGTGACTTGCATGCGGCCGTTCGGACCTTCGAAAGTCGTCGGCTCGACGCAAATCCAGGTGCCGCCCGGGTCCCGGCGGAAGGCCTTGAGAAACTCGTCCACAACATCCCCTGCGAAAAGCTCTGCCATGTCTTCGTACTGATTCCCCTGACTTCATTGTCGCAAAATCAACCACGAAAAACCACCCGGGGTCTCCCTAGGGAGCGCCTCTCATCGAACGGGTACGATGCTTGCGTCCGTGCCTAACTCAGGGCCGGGCGTAGGGAGCTGCCGCAACCCAGCAAACGGTACACGACACGCCTTCTCGCGTTCGGCCCGCTTTGAATCCCGCAGTGGCGGGGGCGCTGGAAGCCGATATCGTGTTCCTCGATCTGGGGATGCCGGACCTGAACGGCTACGAGCTGGCGCGGATGTTCCGGAAGTCTTATCGCGATGCGCCGCTGCGGCTCGTCGCGGTGACGGCGTACGGCACGCCGGAGGTCGGTCGCTTCGCTATCTCGCAGCCGCCAGCGTTACGAACCACCGGCGCACGAAATACGTAAACACCGCAAGCATGGCGATCGCGAGCGCGACCAACCACCAGCTGATCTTCGATGGATCCTCCAGCGCCCTGGTCAACTGGTCGCCGAACACGGTCCAGGCCACGAGCGCCGGCGCCACGCCTAGGAGCGACCCGAGCCCGTAGCGCCAGACATTGACGCGGATGCCGCCCGCGATCAGCCCCTGCACGGCAAACGGAGGCACCGGCACCTGGTTCAGCACGAACATCGCAAGCACTGCGTGCTTGCGCAGCACCTTCACCGCAGGATCGAGACCCGCACCCGCAAGCCGCCGCATCTTCTGTTCGGGCATCACGCGGCCGGCGTAGTAGGTAGCGAGCGCGGCCGCCATGATCCCCGCCGCGGCATACGCGAGGCCGAGCCAGACTCCGAAAGCAATCACGGCGAACAGCGTCAGCACGGGACGGGGAATCATCAGCGCTGCGGCGGGCGTATAGGCAAGGACCAGGGCGATCGGCGCCCACCACACCTCGCGCACGGCGCGCGCCCATTTGGTGATGTTCTCGGGCGCGAGGAATTCTTTCAGCGGCGTATACCGCCAGGCCGCCGCGAGCGCCGCCGCGGCCAGGATCAGCAGCCCGAGCTTGCGCCAGTCAGGCCGGCGGCGCCTGCCGCTAGTTCTGCCCGGGGAGCGTGTCGTTACTCGGCGGTCTGGGCGCCTTCCGGCGATCGTGCTGCTCCAGCAGGTCAACGGCCTGAAGGAATATCTCGGTGGGGACCGACTCCTTGCCACTTACCCAGTGCTCGACCTGGAGCGTGCTGACCCCAAGCCTCTCCGCCAATGCGTCCGCCCCACCCAGTACCTGGGCGGCGGCGCGGAGGGCATTGGAGCGGGCGGTAGCAGGCATCGCGCTGTAGCGGAAAGAACGAGGGACTGTAGTACAAACAACCCTACCACAGTCGGGATAATCCCGACACCGCGCGCAGGTTACACGGGGGAGTCGACCCCCCGGGTGACCGCCGGAATGGCAGCATCACATTCTCCATACCACTACAAGCGCGGTAAGGGCGCTGATCACGCCGACGACCAGAGCGAGCAGCGGTATCCAGGCCAGCCATTCATCCCGGCGCGCTTTCCGTTCGGCCCGGATTTCAGCGCGAAGCGCTTCGATCGCTTCCGGCCTGAGGTACCAGCCGTGGCTGATCGAGCTCTCCATCCATGCGCCGCCGTTGTGGTCCTGAAATGGGGGGACTGGAATCCGGAGCCTGTTCGCCGCATGGAGGTAGTAGGCGTGGTACAGCTTTTGAAGTTCGTCCTGCGCCCAGTTCTGGTCGAAGTGGTGCCTGTTTGCGATCTCCTCCTGCTCATCACGCGAAGCGCCGCCTAATCGCGCCTTTCCCATTTCCTGCTGATACGATTCCGAAATGGAATCCATCCACGCCTGGATTTCCTTCTGCTTGAGCCAGAACCTCAGCGACTCGATCGCGCTCGTGAACGGGAGGTAGATTGCCCATCGCCGAACGATTCCGACCATGAAATTCCGGACCGCCGTGGCCGTGTCCCCGGCCTTTTTCAGCATGTCGTGTAGCCCCTCTGCCGCTGCCCGATACGGTTGCATGCGCTCGCCCTCCTCTTCGACGCCGGGTTTATGAAGGTCTGGCGTCCCCACGGGGATTCGAACCCCGGTTACCGCCGTGAAAGGGCGATGTCCTAGGCCTCTAGACGATGGGGACTGCGGGTGCGGCGTCGGTTGGTGGAGGTAACCGGGATCGAACCGGTGACCTCTTGCATGCCATGCAAGCGCTCTCCCAGCTGAGCTATACCCCCGACCGAGGGGCGAAATTATAGCTTTTCCTAGCTCTTGCAGGGCCCCAGGCGCCTGCCGGTGGTGCGGGTGCTGGTCTGGATGCGGTAGCCCTGGATCTCGGTGGTCATCTGCAGATCGCTCTCGACGCTGCCATGCCCGGTGAGCCGCGCGACGCCGTTGCCGTGCGAGTTGGTCTTCGGGCAGGACACTTCCCACTTCATCGAATCCGCGGTGCGCTCGAGCGGCTTCAACTGGCAGGGCCCGGCCTCGCTCTGCCGCGCCATCCAGCGCTCGGGATTCTCGGCGTCTTCCTTGCGGATGCAGCGCTTGAAGACGGAGTACTGCGTGCCGGTGACGAGAGGCGAGGTGGTAGCCGCGTTGAATTCCCACTCGCCGGGCTCCAGGCCTTGCGCAAGCACCGGTCCGGACGCGAACAACAGGAAAAAAGCAATGCTGTGTCTTGTCATCAATCCTCGTTCAAATGGCGCGAAAGGCGCAGCAGCACGCTCTCGCGGCCGATCAGCTCGAGCACGGCGTCGATCGAAGGCGTCTGCGTGCGGCCGGTCACCAGGCGGCGCAGCGGCATCGCGAGCTGCGGCATCTTCAGGCTGTTCGACTTCACCGCTTCCTTGATCGCTTCGCTGATCGCGGCGCGCTCCCAAGGCACGGTAGTCAGTTTTGCCTTCAACATTCTTAAAGCCTTGGAAACTTCGAGCCCCCAGTCGGGAGTACCCGGGTCCACCTCCAGCGCGTAGAAGAGCATCGCTTCGTCGGCGAGCTGGGGCACCGTGTTCGCACGCTCCTTGAGGAGCTGGATGACTTTCTCGAGCGGCGGCCCGCCGGCCGGCTGAGCGCCGCGCCTGCGCAGCTCGGGCTCGACGAGGAGCGCGAGGCGCGCGTCGGGGGCCTCCTTGAGGTACTGCTGGTTGATCCAGGCGAGCTTCTCGGGATTGAACTGCGCGGCCGAGCGCGACACGCGGGCGAGGTCGAACCATTGCACCAGCTCGTCGCGCGAGAAGATCTCGGCGTCGCCGTGCGACCACCCGAGTCGCGCGAGGTAGTTGACCAGCGCCTCGGGCAGGTAGCCGAGGCTCGCGTACTCCATGACGCTGGTCGCGCCGTGGCGCTTCGAGAGGCGCTCGCCGTCGGCGCCGAGGATCATCGGCACGTGGCCGAAAGCCGGCAGATCTCGTTGTAATGCTCTAAAGATATGAATCTGCCGCGGGGTGTTGTTGACGTGGTCGTCGCCGCGGATGACGTGCGTGATGTCCATGTCGAGGTCGTCGACCACCACGCCGAAGTTGTACGTCGGCACGCCGTCGGCGCGCAGCAGCACGAGGTCGTCGAGCTCGGCATTCGGAAAGCTGATCGGCCCCTTCACGAGGTCGTTCCAGCCGACCTCGCCTTCCTCCGGCGTGCGGAAGCGCACCACCGGGGCGACGCCCTTGGGCGGGGTGAGGCCGAGCGCCTTGGCCCGCTCGGGACGCCAGCGCCCGTCGTACTTCGGCTTGACGTTCTTTCTGACCTGCTCCTGGCGCAGGGCTTCGAGCTCCTCGCGGGACATGTAGTCGCGGTAGGCATGGCCCGCGCCGATGAGCGCCTCCGCCACCTCGCGGTAGCGCGCGAGGCGCTGCATCTGGAAGAACGGCCCCTCGTCCCAGTCCAGGCCGAGCCAGCGCAGGCTGTCGAGGATAGCCTGCACCGACTCGGCGGTGGAGCGCTCGAGGTCGGTGTCCTCGATGCGCAGGATGAACTTGCCGCCGTGGTGGCGCGCGTAGGCCCAGGAAAAGAGCGCAGTGCGGGCGCCGCCGATATGGAGGTAGCCGGTGGGACTCGGCGCAAAGCGGGTGCGGACGGTCATGGGTAGGGCGGATTTTCCCATACCAACAGGCGTAAACTGGCCGCGGAGTCTTTCGCCCGGGGAGGGGTCATGAAACCGACACGCACCGCAGTCGCGGCCGCATCGCTTTTCGCATTCGCAGTATCCGCAATTGCCCATGACGACGCCGCAGGACCGCGCGGCGCGAAACTAGGCAAGGTCCAGTTCAAGACCACGTGCAGCGCCGAGGCGCAGAAGCAGTTCGAGGTGGCGCTCGCGCGGCTGCATTCGTTCCACTTTCCAGAGACGCTCAACGCGTTCAACGCGGTGACCAAGATCGATTCGAGCTGCGCCATCGCCTACTGGGGCCTGGCGGTGTCGAACCGCCCCAACCCGCTGGTCGGGCCGTGGGACAAGGCGACGCTGCAGCGCGGCCTCGATTGGGTGAACAAAGGCGAGTCGATCGGCGCGAAATCGCAGCGCGAGCGCGACTGGCTCGCGGCGATCAAGGTGTTCTACCAGGACCACGACACCGTCGACCAGGGAACGCGCACCGCGAACTACGAGAAGGCGATGGAGCGCCTGGCGAAGAAGTACCCCGACGACCTCGAAGCCAAGATCTTCCACGCGCTCGCGCTGAACGAGGTGTTCGACCACAAGAACATGGAGCCGCTGCTCAAGGCGGCGCGCATCCTCGACCCGCTCGACAAGAAATACCCCGAGCACCCCGGCATCACGCACTACATCATCCACAGCTACGACTTCGCGCCGATCGCGCAGAAGGGCATCCCGGCGGCGAACAAGTACGCGAAGATCGCCCCCGCGGCGCCGCACGCACTGCACATGCCCTCGCACATCTACTCGATGGTGGGGATGTGGAACGAGTCGATCCAGGCCAACCTCAAGTCGAACGAGGAGTCGGTGCGCTACTCGAACGAGGCGAAGCTCGACGGCGTCCTCGCCGGCGTGCCGCACGCGTACGACTTCATGCAGTACGCGCACCTGCAGCTCGGCCAGGATGCGAAGGCGAAGGCGCTGCTGGAGCAAAGCGCCCGGGTGACGAAAGTGATCGGCCCGATCTCGGCGGGGCAGATGGCGCGCGCCGCCGTCCCGGCGCGCTACTACCTCGAGCGCCAGGACTGGCAGGGCGCTGCGCAGCTCAAGCCGCTCGGCTCGCCGTTCCCCGCCGCGGAGGCCATCACGCACTTCGCGCGCGCCATGGGCGCGGCGCGCAGCGGCGACCTGGTGGCGGCGAAGGCCGACATCGCGAAGCTGCAGGAGCTGCGCTGGGGCCTCGAGAGCTCGAAGCAGCCGTACTGGGCGGAGCAGGTCGAGATCCAGGTCCTCGGCTCGACCGCCTGGCTCGCCAACGCCGCCGGCGACCGCGCGGAGGCGCAGAAGTACATGCGCGCCGCGGCCGACCTCGAGGACGCGAGCGAAAAGCACGTCGCGATGGAGAACCGCCTCTACCCGATGCGCGAGCTCCTCGGCGACATGCTGCGCGAGCACGGCGACCCCGCCGCGGCGCTGAAGGTGTACCAGGTCTCGATGAAGAACGCCCCCAACCGCCTGCGCGGCTTCTACGGCGCGGCGATGGCGGCGAACAGCATCGGGCAGAAGAAGCTCGCCGCGACCTACTGGGCGAAGCTCGCCGAGCTCACCAAGCAGGCCGACAGCGAGCGCTGGGAGCTCGTCCAGGTGAAGCACCAGCTCGCCGCGAAGTGAGGTTTTCTCTAGTTTTGTTGTTCATCTGTGCAACCGCGTTCGCGGAGCCGGGGGACGAGGACACCAGTGAGCGCCTCGACCCCGACTACGCGAGCGGCCGCCGTGCGATCGAGGCGAAGGACTGGCAGAACGCGATCCGTCTCCTTTCATCGGCCGCGCTGCGCGACACGCGCAACGCCGAGATCCAGAACTACCTCGGCTACGCCTACCGCAACACCGGCGAGCTTTCGGCCGCGTTCAAGCACTACGCGCGCGCGCTGCAGATCAACCCGCGCCACCGCGGCGCGCACGAATACCTCGGCGAGGCCTACCTGATGGTGAACAACGTCGCCAAGGCCGAGGAACACCTCGCCGCGCTGAAGGGCATCTGCCTCCTTCCGTGCGACGAAATGGGAATCCTCGAGCGCAAGATCGGCGAGTACCGGAAAAGCAAATAAAAGGGGTCTGACCCCTTTTCAGTCGCTGCCGCCTTCGACCTGGAAGCGCTGGGTGCGCCAGCGCAGCATGCCGCCGGAGAGGTTGGCGACCTTTTCGAACCCGGCCTTTCCGAGCATCAGCGTCGCCTGCGCCGAGCGCGCGCCCGAGCGGCACACCACCACGATCGGACGTTCGCGCTCGAGCTTGCCGGCGCCGTCGGCAAGGGCGCCGAGCGGGACCAGCTTCGCGCCGGGGATATGGCCGAGCGGCCCGTTGAATTCGTCGAGCTCGCGCACGTCGAGCACCTGCACGTCGCGCAGGTGTTCCTCGAGCCAGTTGGGCTGCACCTCCCAGATGCCGGCGAAGGTGTAGGTGAGCGGCGCCCAGTCATGGTGGCCCTGCGGCACCCAGTCATGGTCGCCCTGCGGGCTCAGCGGATTCTGCGCCGCGGCCTTCGGCCTGCCGCATTTCAGGTTCGCCGGCACCGCGACCTCCATCTGCTT
This sequence comes from Burkholderiales bacterium, assembly GCA_044870335.1. Classification (GTDB taxonomy): domain Bacteria; phylum Pseudomonadota; class Gammaproteobacteria; order Burkholderiales; family SG8-39; genus SCGC-AG-212-J23. The sequence goes on from JBIOYV010000074.1 coordinate 8,640, forward strand.
CGGATGCGGCAGCCCGAGGTGCTTCATGTAGCCGACGAAATCCTGCTCGAGGATGCCCTCGGCGAGGCGCGGGTTGTAGAGCTTTTCCTCGCCGACGCTGGTGGCGGTGAGGCCGCGGTAGTCGTGGCCGGGAAAGAGCGTGCACTCTTCGGGAAGCGAGAAGATCTGTGCGCGCACCGAGCGGAACAGCTTCCCTGGATCGCCCTGCTGGAAATCGGTGCGGCCGCAGCCGCGGATGAGAAGCGCGTCGCCGGTGAACGCCATCGACGCGTCGTCGAGCACGTAGGTCATGCAGCCGCTGGTGTGGCCGGGCGTGGCGCGCGCTTCCAGGTGCCGTCTCCCGAAAGCGACCCTATCGAGATCCTTGAGGTACGAATCAGCTCCCTCGGCGCCGCTCGCCGCGGAAATCGCGATCTTGCTGCCGAGCTTCTGCCGCAGGAGCCAGGCGCCGGTGACGTGGTCGGCGTGCACGTGCGTCTCGAGCGTCCACCTCAGGCGCAGCCCGAGCTCCTCGATCAGCGCCGCGTCGCGCCGCGCCTGCTCGAACACCGGATCGACGAGCAGCGCCTCGCGCGAGCCGCGGTCGGCGACGAGATAGGTGTAGGTCGCCGACTGCGGATCGAACAGTTGCCGGAAGACGAGCATGCAGCCGGCACTCTACGCCACTGCCGGTTAGTCCGCATGGCGGATGCCGGCCGCATGCCGCGTGGTTTCGACCGGCAGCCTCCGCCTGCATAGTGCACAGGCTGCTTCGTGTGCCCCGAACTGAGAGGTAGATGACCCATGGCTGTTGCCGCCGTCGCCGACCGCGAAAAAACCGATTCCCTTCAGAGCTACTACGATGAGCATGGCTACGTCGTCGTCCGCGGCCTGATCCCCGAGGAGCGCATCGCGAGACTGCTCGCGGTGTACACGCGAGACATCGTTCCGTCGAAGCAGCGCTTCTTCAGGCAGAACTCCAGCCGCTACGAGCGCAACCGCATCAACGATCACGGATACGTGCGCCAGTCGTTCCTGGACATCCACGACTACCAGCGCTTTCCGGAATTCAGCGCCGCGGCCCGCGACATCTTCTGCGGCAAGGAAATGATGGAAACCATCAGCGCGGTCACCGGCGCGCCGCGCCATAACCTGATGCAGACGATGCTGTTCGACCTCAACACCGCGACCTGGCCGCATCAGGACTGGTACTACCTGGATTCCGTGCCGAACGGATCCTTGATCGCGGCCTGGATCGCGCTCGAGGACATCCGGGAAGAGGCCGGACGCTTCTACGTCATGCCGGGCTCTCACGAGATCGGGGACTTCGGCGCAAAGGAGCCCGGCGTCACGCTCGAGCGCTGGATCAAGCGCGTCGGCGACTACGTCCAGCAGCATCGCCCATACCAATTCGCGCCGGCGCTGCGCCGCGGCGACGTGCTGCTGTGGAATTCGCGCACCGTGCACGGGTCGCTCCCGACCCGCGACGAGCGGTACTCCCGGAAATCCCTCACCGCGCACTACATCCCGTCGCACCTCGGCTTCGGCAACATCTTTGCCGCCCGGCGCTGGGTCGACATGCGCTACAAGGAATACGCCGGAGTGCGGTTCTACCGCAATCAGCCGGAGTACTCGCTGCTCAACCACGCGGTTTACGCCGTGAAGGCGGGCGTCTACAACTATCCGATGCTCCGCGAGCTCCTCAGGAAATTGCGCGACTGGAACCGCTCGAAGCAGGTACAGGACAGCGCCTGAGCGAGGCCGCCCTCGGCCGGCGGCGGCTTTTTGCTAGAATTCGGCCCTTCGCGGCCGGGTGCTTAGCTCAGCGGTAGAGCACTTCCTTCACACGGAAGGGGCCACAGGTTCGATCCCTGTAGCACCCACCAACCCTTCACCGCGCGGACCAGCTTCGGGCAGGTTCCGAATCGACGACACGACGACCAAAGCCTCGCGTATGACAGCATCGGGTACGGGCTCGGCGCCCGCTATCCACTTGCAGAGGTCTTCGGTCCGCGCGTCGAGAACGTAAGCAAGATTGTCGAGGCCCCCGCAGAGCGTCGCCGCTTTCGCCAAGAGCACCTTCTGCTCGCCGTCGCCCCTGGTGATTGACTCCATCATTTCCCCCTCGAACGCAAGCATGGCGAAGTCCGGGACGTAGCGCCAGAGGGCTCCTGTAAAGAAGCTTCAAGTCCGTCGCGCGGTCCGCGGTAGCCATTTCGCTACAGCAGCCAACGTGGTTCGGCTATGCACACCGCTCGGGTTTCCCCCCATACTTTGGACGATAGTGGAAACAACGGTGCAAACGCAGGCGCTGAGGAAGGCCGTGGAGATTGTCGGCGGCGAGGAGCAGCTTGGCGCCCGCCTGGGGTTGTCGGCGGGAACGATTCGCCTCTTCATCACCGGCCGGATCAACTTGCCTCAGCGGCTGTTCCTGCAGGTGGTGGACATCATCAGCGGAGACTCGGTGCGGATTGAAAAGCCCGCGGCGACGTACGTGCCCCGCTCGCGCGAGACGGACTGACTTCAATACCTCGACGCTGGTCTGCGCTGGAAGAGGGCTTGCGCGTACGTGAACGCGCGCAAGAACCGGTTCTTCGCTCCGGGCAGGTAGAAGCTTTCCGTGCGAGATTCGCGGCCGTAAAACTGCCGGTAAGCACGCGCATTGTTGTGTTGCGCGCTGATGCGATATCTAGCGCCATCCATGCGGCCCCCGGGCTTGTTTTAGACGCGCGCCCACCCTGCGCCGCCGTGCAAGGGGTGTCAATACAAGTGATGGTGTCTAGAACTCGCTGGTCGCCGCCGCACGACAAAGCGCTCGCCGACGCTTGCTCTACATCACGGAGAACGGCTTGTTCCGCGAGACAAGGTGAGTGCGTTCCTGTATGCCGCAGAGGTAGCCATGAAGCCGCTGAGCAGAAAGATTCACGCACCGGGCGAGCTCCGGGCTGATGTCAATTAGTGTGAAAGCCGTCCCCAACTGCCTGCCGCGGCGGTGTAATGCGGGGCACGTCATCACCTTATCCCGTTGTACTGAGCCATGGCGCCCCAAGTGCGCAACGAAGTGTCGGACCTCACCGCGGTGTATCAGCGCACGCCGGTGGGCGCCGACACGTGGGTGCGGGCCGACGACACCACGACGCTGCGCAACTTCCAGATCGTGGCCGCGGCCGCGCAGGCGCTCGAACGCCTCGGGCGAATCGAGATCATCGAGACGCACGAGGGCGACGAGGGTGACCTGCGCCTGATCGACGGCCTGCGCATCCGCCGCCTCAAGTAGCGGATCGCAAAATCCTCGATTGCCGTGTAGCGCGATCGCTACGCGAGGGGCATTTGTTGCTCTTTTGGGACACTTGTCGCCGTCTTGCATTCGTTCGAAGATAGCAGGCTAGTAAGAACCCTAGGGCGCCGCCATTTCACTGCAAGAGCTCCAGCCTTCCTCCCCGAAGCGCGTCCCGCTGCGTCGCCGCGTGCTCGTGGTCGAGGACGACATCGATTCGGCGCGCAGCCTGACCTGGATCCTGCGCGACATGGGCCACGAGGTCGATTACGCGATCAACGGCTACGTCGCGGTCGACATGGCGGCGAAGCTGCGGCCCGAGTTCGTGTTCCTCGATCTCGCGCTGCCTGGCATGAACGGGTTCGAAGTGTGCCAGCGGCTGCGGCGCATTCCGGGGTTCGAGGACACGCGGATCATCGCGGTCACCGCGTATTCCCAGGACGAGTACCGCAAGCGCGCGACCGACGCGGGCTGCGACGGCTACATCGTGAAGCCGCTCGACCCGACGGCGATCGGCGAGCTGCTCGGCTGAGCGCTCAGGCGCGTCTGAACTAGGCGCGCCCGCGCGCGGCCGGATCGAGCCCCGCCACGCTGAACGAGCCGGTGAAGTCGAGATCCACCCGGTCGTCGGTCTCGTAGCGCTCGAGCATCCCCTTTTCCTCGAGCTCCTCGAGGATGTCGTTCAGCGCGCCCTCGGACCAGCCGAGCCGCGCGCGCACCTCGCGCGGGTCGGTGTCCTGGGCGAACAGGCCGAGGACCCGCCGGTACTCGAGCGGCACGTTGCTGTTCTGGTTGTCCCAGGCCTTGCGGCCGGCTTCGGTGCGTCGATAGAAAAGCGCCATGCGTGCGATGGTCGCGCACCGCGCGGCGCGCGGCGAGGAAGCTTGTCCCGGCGTTGTGCAAGAAATCGTGCGGCTCAGGCTGCCTGGCTGAGCGCGCCGCGCGCTTCCTCGTAGTGCCGGATGCGCTCGCGCGCGGCCTCGAGCTCCTCGCCGCTCATGGTGGCGAGCCACTCCTTCATCTCGAGCATCTTCGCTTCGTTCCAGTTGGCGAGGTCGGCGACGAGCGCCTCGTCGTCCGCGCCGTCGCGCCAGGCGGCGAGGCTCGCGAGCAGCATCTCGTCGGCTCCGAGGAGCACCAGGGAGAGGTAGAGCTCCATGCGCAGGTCGCTTTGCATGCGCTGCCCCCAAGCAGGGAATATGCCGTCAACCCGAATTGCAGCGCGGGAGCCGGCCGTGCATCTTTTCGTACTCGCGCAGCAGCTCGACCTCGCGCACGCGCGGGTTCGCGGCGATCTCCCAGCCGTAGTGCGTGGCGCCCCTGGTTCCGTGCACGCCGGTTTCGAGGTGCTCGCGCAGGCGCGACTGGATCGTGGCGCCGTTGCCGAGCGCACGGCCGTAGTAGATGAGCTCTTCGTTCTCCCACAGCGCGAACACGCCGGGATCGGGCGGCGCGCCCGCGACCATGGTCGGGTTGAACGCGTAGCGAGGACTTGCGATCGGCATCGCGTGCAAGTGTACGGCAGCGTCCATGTCATGGATTTGCGACAAATACGTGGCACAGGCATTGCTCGAATCCCTTTATCGCATACGGGAATGGAAGGAAGCGAGGATGCCATGCCAATCAAGCCCAACGGGGCGCTGTGCAAGGTGCGCGAGCAGATCGTCGAGGACGACGCGAGCGGGCTGATCCTGCAGTTCGAGTGCGAGAACGGGCGCACGCGCCTCATCATCGCGGGCGCGTCGCTGCCGTTCGGCAACCGGGAGATCCTGTTCGACGACGAGGGCCGGGAAGCCGCGGCGGGAACGATGCTCGGCCGCTTCCGGCGGCCTTCGTGGCTCACTAAGGTGAAGTAGTCCGGCGAAGCAGGTCGTCGAGCCACTGGCGTGCGTCGGAAGAACCGCGCGGCGGCAGGTTCATGCAGCGGTCGCGCAGGTTCTGCAGCACGTGCTCGATCATTCCGCCGCGGTGCTCGGGTGCGAGGGTGTCGAGCGCGCGCGCGAAGGCGTGCGCGAAGTGGCTCTTGTCGAGCACGCCCTGCTCGTGCAGCGTCTCCACCAGCACGATGTTCGCCGCCGCGAGCCCGGCGAGCGTCTCGAGCAGGGTGTCGAACTCCCGGTCCACTAGTCCTGCAGCTCCACGCGGGAAAGGTAGTCGGCGAGCCGGCCCTGCAGGTGCACGATGCGCAGGGTGCTCGCCTCCTCCGCCGCGCAGCGGATCTCTTCGCCCAGCGCGGTGAGATCCTCCAGCCCGTAGACGCGCGAGAAGCAGCGGATGTTCTGGCCGAGGTCGCGGATCGCGGCGAGGTCGCCCGCGTGCAGCGCCTCGCGCAGGCGCTCGAGGTCGCGGCGGCGGTTCTCGAGGAATCCGGGCAGGAGCTCCTTCACCGAAGGCTCGGCGCGCAGCAGGATCTTGTCCATCACACCGCCTGGCCGTGGAGCGTGCGCCAGAGCGTCGCGAGCAGCACGTCGACGTTCACCGGCTTCGCGAGGTAGTCGCTCGCGCCCGCCTCGATGCACTTGTCGCGGTCGCCCACCATCGCCTTGGCGGTGACCGCGATGATCGGCAGCGACCTGTAGCCGTCGAGCTGGCGCACGATGCGCATGGTGTCGAAGCCGTCGAGGCCCGGCATCATCACGTCCATCAGCACCACGTCGATGTCGTGCGCCTGCTTGAGCACCTCGATGCCTTCCTTGCCGCTCTCGGCGTGCAGCACGCGCATGCCGTGCTGCTCGAGCGCGCTCGTGAGCGCGAACACGTTGCGGATGTCGTCGTCCACGACCAGCACCTTCTTCTCCGCGAGCTCGTTGGCGGCCTGCGGCGCGACCTCCTCGGCCTCCACGGTCGACACCGGCGCGGGCGCCGGCGTGAACGCGGCGAGCTCCTCGGGCGAGTCGGCCTCGAAGCCCGGCTCGGCCGCCGCCGGCTGGTAGGCGAGCGGCAGGTACAGCACGAAGATGCTGCCCTCGCCGGGGGTGCTGGTGACGCGGATCTCGCCGCCGAGGAGCCGCGCGAGCTCGCGGCTGATGGACAGGCCGAGCCCCGTGCCGCCGTACTCGCGGCTGGTGGTGCCGTCGGCCTGCTGGAAGGCCTCGAAGATCAGGCGCTGCTTGCTGGGCGGGATCCCGATGCCGGTATCGACCACGCAGAACGCCACCACGGTGCCGGCGCTCGACAGCACCGGATGGCCGGGGCTCCAGCCCGAGACCGCCGCGCGCGCCTCGAGCGACACCTTTCCCTTGCTGGTGAACTTGAAGGCGTTGGACAGCAGGTTGGTGATGATCTGCTGCAGGCGCTTCGCGTCGGTCTCCATCGCGGCGGGCAGCGCGCGGTCGACCGAAACCACGAACTCGAGGCCCTTGTCGGCCGCCATCTGGCGGAAGGTGCGCTCGACGTACTCGGTGATGTCGGCGAAGCGCTCGGCGGCGACGTTGAGGGTGACGGTGCCCGACTCGATCTTCGCCAGGTCCAAGATATCGTTGATCAAGGCGAGCAATTCGGCACCCGAGGAGTGGATGGTGCGGGCGAACTCGACCTGCTTGGGCGTGAGGTTGCGCCCGACGTTGTCGGCGAGCAGGCGCGCGAGAATCAGCAGGCTGTTGAGCGGCGTCCTCAGCTCGTGGGACATGTTCGCCAGAAATTCCGACTTGTACCGGGAAGAGAGCGACAGCTGCTCGGCCTTCTCTTCCAGCGCCGAGCGCGCCTGCTCGATCTCGCGGTTCTTGAACTCGACCTGGCGCATCTGGTCGGACAGCTGGCGCGCCTTCTCCTGCAGCTGGTCGTTGGCCGAGCGCAGCTCGTCCTGCTTGGATTTCAGCAGCGACTCGGACTTCTGCAGGTTGAGCGCCTGCTGCTCCAGGCGGTCGTTGGTCTTCTTGAGCTCCTCCTGCTGCGCCTGCAGCTCGGCGGTGAGCGACTGCGACTGGTGCAGCAGGTACTCGGTCTGCATGTTCGCCGCGATGGTGTGCAGCACCACGCCGATCGACTCGGTGAGCTGGTCGAGGAAGCTCTGGTGGATGTCGCTGAAGCGGCTGAACGACGCGAGCTCGATCACCGCCTTCACCTGGCCTTCGAACAGCACCGGCAGGATCACGATGTTCACCGGCGCGGCCGAGCCGAGCGCCGAGCTGATGCGCACGTAGTCGGGCGGCGCCTGGTTCAGCACGATGCGCTTCTTCTCGAACGCGCACTGCCCCACCAGCCCCTCGCCGAAGGCGATCTTGCGCGGCAGGCTCTTGCCGTGGCGCTGGGCGTAGCCGGCGAGGAGCTCGAGCTGCGAGTCGCCGCTCCTGTGGTCGGCGACATAGAACGCGGCCTGCTGGGCGTTAACGAGAGGGGTCAATTCACTCAATATCAATCTCGAAACAGTGACGAGATCCCGATGCCCTTGCAGCATGCGCGTGAAGCGCGCGAGGTGCGTCTTCAGCCAGTCCTGCTCGGTGTTCTTGCGCGTGGTGTCCTTGAGGTTGCGGATCATCTCGTTGATGTTGTCCTTCAACGAGGCCACCTCGCCGCTCGCCTCGACGGCGATCGAGCGCGTGAGGTCCCCCTTGGTCACGGCCGTCGCGACTTCCGCGATGGCGCGTACCTGGGTGGTGAGGTTCGCCGCCAGGCGGTTCACGTTGTCGGTGAGGTCCTTCCACAGCCCGGCGGCGCCCGGGACGCGCGCCTGGCCGCCGAGCTTGCCCTCGCTGCCGACCTCGCGCGCGACGTTGGTGACCTGCTCGGCGAATACCGCCAGCGTGTCGATCATGCCGTTGATGATCTCGGCGAGCGCGGCCACCTCGCCCTTCGCCTCGACCGTGAGCTTGCGGTCGAGGTCGCCGTTCGCCACCGCGGTCACCACGCTGGCGACGCTGCGCACCTGGCTGGTGAGGTTCGCCGCCATCGAGTTGACGTTGTCGGTCAGGTCCTTCCACACGCCGCCGACGCCCTTCACCTGCGCCTGGCCGCCGAGCTTGCCCTCGGTGCCCACTTCCTTCGCCACGCGCGACACCTCGCCCGCGAACGCGTTCAGCTGGTCGACCATGGTGTTGATGGTCGACTTCAGCTCGAGCATCTCGCCCTTCACGTCGACGGTGATCTTCTTCGAAAGATCGCCGCGCGCCACCGCCGTGGTGACGTCGGCGATGTTCCGCACCTGGCCGGTGAGGTTCGCCGCCATCGAGTTCACGTTGTCGGTGAGGTCCTTCCACACGCCGCCGACGCCCACCACCTGCGCCTGGCCGCCGAGCTTGCCCTCGGTGCCCACTTCCTTCGCCACGCGCGAGACCTCGCCCGCGAACGCGTTCAGCTGGTCGACCATGGTGTTGACGGTCGACTTGAGCTCCAGGATCTCGCCGCGCACGTCGACGGTGATCTTCTTGGAGAGGTCGCCCTTGGCGACGGCGGTCGTCACCTCGGCGATGTTCCTCACCTGGCCGGTGAGGTTCGCCGCCATCGAGTTCACGTTGTCGGTGAGGTCCTTCCACA
>JBIOYV010000075.1:0-119927 GCA_044870335.1 Burkholderiales bacterium
CCTGCGGCGCCGCCATCAGATTCTTCCCGCCCGCCGCGAGCAGATCGAACGCGATGAACGAGGAGGGCGTCTCCTTCGCGAGCTTCGTCACGCGCGACTCCGCCGGATGCAGCCTCATCTGCAGGGCATCGAAGTCGAGCCCGCGCTGCGTCGCGATCACGATCTCGCCATCGACCACGCAGCCCTTCGGCAGCCTCGCGAGCAAAGCGCCGTGCAATTCCGGGAAATAGCGGTCGAAGGGCCGCAGGTCGCGGCTCTGGATGAAGAGCTCGGACGCTCCGCGGAACACGATCGCCCGGAACCCGTCCCACTTAGGCTCGTATAGATATTCGCCCTCCGGCGGCAGCTCGTCGGCGAGCTTGGCGAGCATCGGCTCGACCGGTGGCGCGATGGGATATTCAGTGTCCTTGGAAGTCATTCTGTGTCGTATACCACGCCGGCGCACGCCATAAGGACTTGATTCCTTTGTCCAACCTGCCGCGGTAAGCCATGATGGCGGGCAACATCGCCGACGATCAAGACGATGAATCTGCTCATGCTGCCAGGCCGGCCCCTCGGGTACCTCTTGCTCGCGCTGCTGCTCGCACTGCTGCGCACCTCCGTCCTGGCATGCGAGCAGAGCACCGCATGTGGCAGGTGCGCCAAGGAATCTTCAACATCGGGCAACCCGGGGAACGGCCAGCTCCCGGATGGGCTGAAGCGCTTCTATTCGCTGGAAGAGCAGATCGAGAGCGCGTACCGCGCCGACGACTTTGTCGCGGCTCGGAAACTGGCTCATGAATACCTCGGCTTGGCCGACAACTATGGGTGCGACTGGAATTACGGAAACGCGGTTCACGATGCGAACAGATACCTCGGCCTGATTGCGTTGAGGACCGGAAATCGAGAAGACGCAGTCGCATACCTGCTCAAAGCGGGGAAGAGCACCGGATCTCCACAGTTAGACACTTTTGGGCCGGAGCTGGATCTGGCGGACGCACTAGTGAAAGCCGGAGAAATAGACGCGGTTAGAGCCTACCTCAAAGACATCAAGCGTTTCTGGGAGATGGACAACGGTCAGGTCGCCGTATGGCTTGCCGCGATCGAGCGAGGCGAAAAGCCGGATCTGAATCGCTTTGCGAAGCGACAGAGCATAGGCGAGCTATTACTGTACTGGTTCATCCTTGCCTGGCCGACGTTGGTAGTTGTAGGAGTCCTCTATTCTTCGAGGCACCGCCTTTCGCGAAAGTGGCTTTTCGGATTGACGAGCCTGGCAGCGGGTTACACCTCGCTGGTCGCGACGGGCTGGAGCGCCATTCATCTGATGCCAAGAGTAGTCGAAGCCCTCGGCACTTCAGGAGCTTCGATGTTCATAGGCGTCATGTATGTCTACATCGGACTCGTTCCGGTTGTACCGCTCTTGGTGGTCTTCAGCATTTCACGATTGTTCGTCAAGAAGCAGGAGGCTCGCTAGATGCAGACTACGATCGCCCTACGCGTTCTTGGATTCGTGATCGCCGCGGCCTGGCTCTTCCAGTTTGTCTCGGTCGCGACGTCCACTTACCTTAGTGCGCGCACGATGAATGTGCCGCTCAATGCATGGTTCTTCTTGGGTGTTCACCTTGCTCTTGCGGCGGCGGGCCTCGCTGCGGGATTGCTCGCCATGCGTGGCACCCGGGCCTGGAAATGGTGGGCGCTCGTTTCCGGTCTGGTCTTCCTCTGGCTGGCCGACCTGGGCTGGTATTCGCTCAGAAACAGCTATGGCGAGTTGGTGTCGTATTTGCTCCATAACCCTCGCGTCGGTTTCAGCGTCTTTGTGATGCCGCCGCTCGCAATATTCGCCACCTCGATTGCCCTATGGACCGTGGTTCGCGATGCATTCGGACGCTGGCACAACCGCGCCTGAGCAATCGAGAGGTCGCCGACTCCTGGTCGGACTGCTCTTGATCGTCGTTGGGTCCGGGACCATCGCACTGATCCTTCTGCAACCACAGCAGCTTCGCGTTCCCGCCTGGGTAGCCTACGCGGCTGCCTCGACTTTTCCGCTCGCCGGGGTCGCCCTGATCGTCGGTGCTCTTGGCGCTACCCGAGCGGTGCCGTGGCTGGGCACGCTCATGGTCGCAGGGTTGCTCGTGCCAGGCTTATGGGTCACCTTTGGACCCGGTCCGCAGAAGTGCTCGGTTCATATCGGCAATGTCGGCGCGGAAGCGTCCGACTGGGTCTGTCGTGCCGGCTTCGGGATCGGCTCCGCCATCGGATTGGTTGTCCTCGTTCTACTGATTCGCCATGGCGTCGCGTCAAGACTCCGGGGTTAGCCCTGCGTTACTCCCGGTGATACGCGCCGTGTGGGTCGCGACGGTGGCAATGGTTGCCGCGTGCTCGGACGGGGCCACGCGCATCGCCTACGAGATCGAGTCCGGCGTCGCGGCGTTCCGGCGCTCGGACGCGAAGACGGCCTCGATCCGCCACGTTCCCGAAGCGAGGCCGGACGGCTGCGCGGGTGCCTACACCGTGCAGTTCACGGCGAACTCGGCCCTGGTGATCTGGTGCAGGAAGTCCGACGGGAGCGCAGTGCAGTCGAGTCACACCACCACCTACCACCTGCGGTTCGTCGAGGTCCCGCGGACCTACAAGCTGGATAAGGCGGCCGGGGAGCCGACGATCATCGAACTGGCGAAAGAAAACGGCAAGGTGGTGGTGAGCAATATCCGCTAATCTTCGGCATCGATTCTCGGAGGGGCTCACCATGGGCGATTCGAGCGTACGCGAAGCGATCGAGCGGCTGAGCACGGTGATCAGTGCGGAGCCGGCGAAGGCCAGGGCGAAGAATGCGCCCGCCACGGCGCGCCTGACCGAAGGCCTGAAGGTCGAGGTGACCGGGCCGAACAGGGAGCGCGCGGCCACCGACATGCCGCCTCCGATGGGCGGCGGCGCTTCGGCGCCCAACCCGGGCTGGTACCTGCGCGCCGGAATGGCTTCGTGCGCGGCGACCGTGATCGCGATGCGCGCAGCGAAGCTGGGAATCGCGTTGAGCGCTCTGGAAGTCACGGTGGAAAGCGACTCCGACCTGCGCGGCATCCTCGGCCTGGACGAGAACGTCTCCGCCGGCATGAACCCGCTGCGGACTAAAGTGAGGATCAGTGGCAACGCCGATGTGCGCGCGCTGCGGGCGCTGGTGGAGTGGGCCGATGCGCATTCGCCGGTAGGCTGCACCGTGAGGAACGCCGCCGCATGCTCGCTCGATATCGAAGTGGTGTGACTGAGGCGTCTTCAGTGGAGGCTGCCATGTTCCGCACGCATGTGGCTGCGGATGGTGCTGGGCCGGGATGACGCCGATGCAGGTCATCGTGGCGGCGACGCGCATCTCGGCGGTGCTCCTGCGCGGCGCGCCCGTCGAGCGCTCGCAGCCAGTACCTTGAACAAGGTTGACTCGATACTCGTCTCGCTTGGGATCTCGCTCGACACCATCGCGGCACGCTCGCTCGTGCTGTATTCGGAAGCGACCGAGCTGGTCGTGGCCGAAACAGGTGAAGATGGAAGGCAGCATCGCCTCGTAGCGTCAGCGGCGCGCGCGTGGGGCTCCCTAAGAGAAGCGGCGCATGCCGATAGCGTGGAGATCAGGATCGTGTCTGCCTTCCGCAGCGTCGAGCGCCAGGCCGAGATCGTGCGGGCGAAGCTTGCGCGTGGCCTGTCGATCGAGGAGATCCTGAGCGTGAGCGCGCCGCCCGGATACAGCGAGCACCATTCGGGCCGCGCGGTCGACGTCACCACCGCGGGCGTGCGGCCGCTAGAGCTCGAGTTCGAAGGCACCGGCGCGTTCGCCTGGCTCTGCCGCCACGCCGAGCGCTTCGGGTTCTTTCTGTCCTATCCGAAGCAGAACCCGTACGGCTATTCGTATGAGCCGTGGCATTGGTGCTTCAAAGAATGCAATCAAAGCGCTGAACCGGTTACCAGCCGGTAACAGAACCCAAATCCGGAAGAAACGAACCGGCGCTTAACTACCCTCTCTCCACAACACAGGGTAGGGGAAATCATGAAGAAGCCTTTCGCACTCGCGAGCTTCGTGCTCGTGCTTTTTGCGGGTTACGCAGCCGCGTCGCAGCCGTCGAGTCCCTCCGCGAGCCCCGCGCAGAAGCTCAAGGTCGCCCCCGAGGAATCGCTCGTCATGATCGTTCCCGCGAACGGCGTGCAGATCTACGAGTGCCGGGCGAGCCAGGGCCAGGGCGGCAGCTACGAATGGGCGTTCGTGGGTCCCGAGGCGGACCTCTTCGACACGCGCGGGATGAAGATCGGCCGGCATTACGCCGGCCCGCACTGGGAGGCGAGCGACGGCAGCAAGATCGTCGGCCTCGTGAAAGCGAGCACCGCGGCGCCGGACGAGGGCGCGATCCCCTGGCTCCTCATGGGCGCGAAGTCGGTCGGCCCGGCGGGGACGTTCAGCAACGTTTCGAGCGTTCGGCGCGTGCACACCACGGGCGGGATCGCACCCGGCAACGGCTGCTCGGCGGCTGCGGCGGGCACGCGTGCTCGCGTCCCGTACACCGCGGATTACTACTTCTTCACCAAAGAATAGGGCTCTGACCCCGATTTTCATGCCCTCAGGGTAAGGCGGGCGACGAGCCCGCCGCCGGGCCGCGGCAGGAGCTCGAGGGTGCCGCCGTGGCCGCGCGCGACGCGCTCGACGATGGCGAGGCCCAGGCCGGCGCCGCTCGCGCCGCTGCGCGCGTCGTCGAGGCGCGTGAACGGCCGCTTCAGGCGCTCGACTTCCCCCGCCGGGATGCCCGGGCCGCGATCGCGCACCTCGATCGCGACGCATTCCGGCGCTTTTTTCGCTTCGATTTCGATCGGCTCCCCGGCATAACGCAGGGCATTGTCGACCAGGTTGGCGAGAGCGCGGCGCAGCGCCATGCGGGCGATGCTGAACTGCGCGCCGGTCGCCGCCTCCACGCTCACGTTCTTCCCCAGCCGCCGGTAGTGCTCGCCGAGCTCGTGCAGCAGCGGGTCGAGCGCCTGGGGCGACTTCTCCTCGTTCTCGCCGCGGGCGTAGTCGAGGAACTGGCCGATGATGGCGTCGATCTCGCCGATGTCCTCGATCATGGCCTCGCTCGCGCCGCTCTCGGCGCCGCTCATCTCGAGCGCGAGCCGCAGGCGCGAGAGCGGCGTGCGCAGGTCGTGCGAGATGCCGGCGAGCACCATGGCGCGCTCGCGCTCCATGCTCTCGAGGCTGCTCGCCATGCGGTTGAACGCCTTCGCCACGGTGCGCAGCTCGCGCGGGCCTTCCTCGGCGAGCGGCTGGTGCGCCCCGCCGCCGCCGATGCGCAGCGCCGCGCGCGTCACCGCGGCGAGCGGCCGCGCCAGGTTCGAGGCGATGAACCAGGCGCCGGCGAGCGACAGCGCGACGAGCGCGAGCCCCCAGCCCAGCCACTGCAGGCCGAAGGCGGGCTCGAAGCGCTCCCACGGCAGCATCACCCAGAACTCGTCCGAGTCGATGAAGAAGCTGACCCAGAAGCCGTCCTCGGCGTCGCGCTCGGAGGCGAAGCGCGTCTCGTCGCCGAGCGCCTGGCGCACCCGGCCGACCACGCGCTCGAACAGCATCTCGTCGGGCAGCGCCACCAGCTTCTCGCTCGCGGTCGCGGGATAGACGCGCAGGCCCTCGGTGTCGTTCAGCTCGACAAGGAGCTGCCTGCGCAGGAACGGGTCGGCCGCGACCAGCGCCGCGCGCGTGAGGTTGACCGCGCTCACGGTCTGCTGGGCGAGCTCGCGCGAGCGCGGCTCGAGCTCGTACAGGCGGTAGATCCAGAAGGAGGCGAGGACCGCGGTGACGATGAGCAGCGCGATGAGCAGGAACGATCGCGCGAAGAGCGACACTAGCGCTTATTCGGGCACGAAGACGTAGCCGAAGCCCCAGACGGTCTGGATGTGCTTCGGATGCGAGGGATCCTCCTCGACGATCTTGCGCAGGCGCGAGATCTGGACGTCGATCGAGCGGTCGAACACCTCGTACTCGCGCCCGCGCGCGAGCTCCATCAGCTTGTCGCGCGACATCGGCTCGCGCGGGTGCTGCACCAGGACCTTGAGCACCGAGAACTCGCCCGTGGTGAGCGGCACCGGCTTGGCGTCGCGCGTGAGCGTGCGCGTGGAAAGGTTGAGCGAGAACTTGCCGAACTGGAACACCTCGGTGGTGGCGCTGGGCGCCCCGGGCACTCCGGCCGGCGAGCGCCGCCGCAGCACCGCGTTGATGCGCGCGAGCAGCTCGCGGGGGTTGAACGGCTTGGGCAGATAGTCGTCTGCGCCCATCTCGAGGCCGACGATGCGGTCGACCTCGTCGCCTTTCGCGGTGAGCATCACGATGGCCGGCGCGTTCGCCTGGCCGCGCAGCCGCCGGCAGATGGCAAGGCCGTCCTCGCCGGGCAGCATGAGGTCGAGCACCACGAGGTCGTAGCGCTCGCGGCCGAGCTGCTTGTCCATGGCCTGCCCGTCGGCGACCGCCTTCACCTCGTAGCCTTCGCCCCCGAGGTAGCGCACCAGCAGGTCGCGCAGGCGCTGGTCGTCGTCGACGATGAGGATGCGGGTCTTGAGCTCCGCCATGGGGCGTTAGGTTAAGTGAATTTTTCGCGTCAACCTGGCGACAGGTTACTAATTGTTACACCGCCCGGGACCCCCCGTCTTATCATCCCGACGTGAAAACGAACGCGCTCGCCGTCCTCGCGCTCGCCGTGGCGCTCGCCGCGGGAAGCGCGCTCGGCCAGAACAAGGGCGGCCGCGACGAGCGCAAGCAGCAGCCGCAGCGACAGATGAAGCAGGAGGACCGCCAGCGCATTCGCGACGACGTGCGCGACGCCTACCGCGATCGCCAGGCGCGCCCGGATCGGCCGCGCCAGATGTCGCCCGAGGAGCGCGACAAGCTGCGCCGCGACATCGAGGACGCGAACCGCCAGCTGCGGAAATAACTCGTTACACAAACGGACAGCAGCGCACGCCGCCCTGCCCGAAGCTGGCCGGCATGTGGAAGGCCCTCTTCATCGTCGCGGCGTTGTCCGTTTCGGCGAGCCCGCTCGACGCGGCGCAGCCCGATAACGGCAGGCGCACCGAGCAGACGCAGCGCGGGGGCGATCTGCGTCGCGACGTCGAGCGGATCTCGAGGGAGATCTACCGGCGCAACGACCCCCCGCCGCCGCGTCAGCCGCAGCCCCAGCCTCAACGGCGGCGTTAGCCCGTGCCTTCGGAGCGATCGGCCGCGCGGCCGTCGTTCGCCGCCGCCACCGACTTGAAGAACCGGTACCCGTTCTTGCCCGCCTGCTTGGCCGAGTACATCGCCGCGTCGGCGTGCTTGAGCAGCGTGGCGGCGTCGCCTGCGTCGTCGGGGAAGAGGCTCACGCCGATGCTCGCGGAGATGCGCACCGGCGCGCCGGTGCCGATGTCGTAGGGCTCGGCGAGCGCGGCGAGAAGCTTCGTCGCCACGCGCTCGGCCGGCGCGGCGTCGTTGATGTCCTCGAGCACCACGAAGAACTCGTCGCCGCCGAGGCGCGCCACCGGGTCGCCCGCGCGCAGCGCGCCCCGCAGGCGCCGGGCGGCTTCGACCAGCAGCCGGTCGCCGGCGTCGTGGCCGTGGGCGTCGTTCACTTCCTTGAAGCCGTCCAGGTCGAGGAACAGGCACGCGAGCCGGGTGGCGCGCCGGCGCGAGCGCTCGACCGATTTCTCGAGCGCCGGGAAAAGGCTGGTGCGGTTGTCCAGGCCGGTGAGCGCGTCGCGGTAGGCCAGGGTGGCGATGCGCTCGCGCGCAAGGGCGATGTCGGTGACGTCGCGGCCGACGCCGCGGAAGCCGAGGAAGGCGCCGTCGGATTCGAAGTGCGGCTCGCCGGTGATCGAGAAATAGCGCACCGTGCCGTCGGCCCACGAACGCCCGAACTCGAAGTCGCGGAACGCCTCGTGCGCGTCCATGGCCGCGCGCTGCGCCGTCCACGCCGCCTCGTCGGGATGCATGTGGGGGAGGTCCCAGGGCGCCTGGCCGATGATGCGGCCCATCCTCTCCGGGTACTCGGGACCGTGCACGACCTCGACGAAGCGGTGCTGCGGGTCGGTCTCCCAGAAGAAGTCCGACGACATCGCGGTGAGGCTGCGGAAGCGCTCCTCGCTTTCGCGCAGCTTGAGCTCGGCGCGCCGCCGGTCGGTGATGTCGCTGATGGTCGAGACCACGCCGTAGTGCTCGCTCTCGCCCGGGCGGCGCAGGAAGCCGGTATTCACCGAGAGCCAGGTCACGTTGCCGTTCGGGCGTTCGAGCCCCACGACGAGGCTGGTGAGCGGCTCGCCGCGGCGCACCGTGAGGCGCGTCGGCCGGTCTTCCGGCGGCAGGCGCGAGCCGTCCTCGCGCACGCAGGGGAAGAGCGAGGTGAAGCCGGGGCGCCCGAGGAGCTGGCCGAGCGGCAGGCCGATGATGCGCGCGGCGGCGGCGTTGGCCGTGACGATATTGAGGTCCCGGTCATAGACGAGGATGCCCTCGTTCGCCGAATCGACCACCTGGCGGAAATGCGCCTCGCTGTTGCGCAGCGCGTCCTCCATCGCCCGGCGCGTGGTGATGTCGTCGTACACCGCGATCTCGTAGAGCGGCTTGCCGGCCGCGTCGCGCTCGACCGCGAGCGTGTAGGCGACCCAGACCACCGCTGCGTCCTTTCGCAGGTAGCGCTTCTCGCCGCGCACCGCGTCGATCTCGCCGGCATAGAGGCGCGGGCGCTGCGCGTTCATCCTGTCGAGGTCGTCGGGGTGCGAGATGTCGCGTCCCCGCACGCCGACGAGCTCTGCCTCGGGATACCCCAGGATCTCGCAGAAGCGCCGGTTGACGCGCTGGAAGCGCCGGTCGGGACCGATGTGCGCGACACCGACCGCCGCGAGCTCGAAGGTGCGGCGGAAGCGCTCCTCGCTCTGCCGCAGCCTCGCCTCGGCGTCGGCGCGCGGCAGAAAGAGCGCGAGCTGGGCGGCGAGCGCCATGAGGGCGGCGAGGAGCGCGTCGTCGCGCGCGCGCTTGCGGCAGCAGGCGAAGGCGAGCACCGCGACCGGGCTCGAGCCCGAGAACACCGGGCAGAGGAGCGCCGACTGCACGCCGGTGCCGGCGGCGAAGCCGGGACCCGAGGCCCGCGGATCGCTGGAGGCGTCCCGGATCCACAGCGGCTTGCCTGACTGCCAGGCCGAGGCGACGGCGCCGCGCTCCGAGAGCAGCTGCATGTCGCCTGAACCGGCGGCGAAGGCCTGTCCCGCGGGGTTCGCCCAGTGCACGAAGCGGCGCATCGCGCGCTCGCGCTCATCGAGCCGCCAGAACTCGCCGCAGTCCCATCCCTCGGCCTCGCAGATCGCCCGCAGCGCGCTCTGGGCGCCTTCGGCCACGCCGGGAGATTCGGCCATGCAGCGGGTAACGAGGTGCTGCAGGCGCAGGAGCTGCTCGGCACGCTTGTGCTCGGTGACGTCGCGCGCCACGCCGCGGTAGCCGACGAAGCGTCCGCGCCGGTCGTAGGCGGCCTCGCCGCTGACGCTCGCGTAGCGCACGCTGCCGTCCGCGCGGGTGCGCCACGTGAGCACGTCGCGAAACGGCGTGCGGGCCTTGAGGAGCGCGCGGTGCGCCTCCCAGCCGCCTTCCACCTCGATGCCGAGCTCCCAGCGCCGCTTGCCGAGCGCGGTGCGGGCGAAAGCGTCGTCGCAGCCGGCGCCGGCGCGCAGCTCGATGCGGGTGAGGCGGTGCGCGGCGTCCTGCTCCCAGTACCAGTCGTTCGTCAGGCTGCCGAGCAGCGGTTGCCTGGTCGGCTTCGCCGGCGCGCGCCGTTTTTTTGTGCGTCTCGCCATGGCCCTTCCAAAGTACCCCCGAACGTCAATCTACCTTATCTCGCCGTCCGGGGCCCGGAGCAAATGCGCGATCGAATTCGCATAGTAGCGAAGGAGCGGCAATTCTTCCTCCCGGGCGCTGAACACGCCCTCGCGCTCCTCAACCAGGCGGCGCAGCGTCAGCATGCGCAAGCCTACCGTCAGGGCGTAGTCGAGGTCGCGCCGCGGCACGTAGACGTGCGCGCCTTCCAGGCGCTGCAGCAGCCTGCCGGTCTCGGCCTTGAGGTCGAGTGCGGTGAGCGAGGGCCGCTCGAGAAAGACGTGCGCAATCAGTGCGACCGGCACCACCGGCACGACCCGGCCCACCGCGTCCATGAGGGCCCGGCCCAGGCCCGCCACGGCGAGCCTGCGCTCCTCGCCCGAGAGGCGCTGGAAGTCGACGTCGTACCTGCGCATCGAGATCGGCGTGCCGAAATTCACACAGGCGTAACCAAAGCGGTGCCACTCGCTTCTCAGTGCGAGGCTCAGGTTGTGAAGGACGAACCGCAGCGTCCCCCAGACCGTGCGCGCTCGACCGATTTTCATGGGGGAAATCAGCGTGCGGTCTTCCAGCACCCGGTCGTAGTTGATGCCGAGCGGCACGAACACGAGGTCGCGTTCGCCGTCGCGACGAAAGCCGCGCAGCATGTAGTCGAGCACGCCCATCCGCGGCTCGCGCATGCGGCCGTCGCGCGACAGCCCGCCCTCCGGGAACACCGCCTGCGGCACGCCCGCCTCGGTCGCCATCGCGATGTAGCGCTCGAGCACGCGCCGGTAGAGCTCGTCGGCCGAGTTGCGCCGCACGAAATAGGCGCCCATGGCGCGGATCAGCGCCGAGAGCGGCCACAGGCGCGCCCATTCGCCCACCGCGTAGGAGAGGGTCGTCTGCTCCGCGGCGAGGTAGGCCGCCAGCACGTAATCCATGTTCGAGCGGTGGTTCATCACGAACACCACGGTCGCGTCCGGATCGATCGCCGCGATGCCCGCCGTGTCGACGTAGCCCAGCCGCACGCGATAGAGCGACTGCGCGAGCTTGCGCCCGGCCCAGTAGCCGATGCGGAAGTACAGGTAGGCGTTGAAGGCCGGCACGATCTCCCGCGCGTAGCGCTCGACCCGCTGCATCGCCTTCGGCAGCGGCAGTCGGTTCGCTGCGGCGTGGCGCTCCGCCGCCTGCAGCACTTTCGGGTCGGTCGTCAGGCGGTGGATCAGCGCCTGCCGGCGCGTGCGCTGGAACGGCCGGATGCCGATGCGAAGGCGCGTGGAGAGCTCGTCGATCACCTGGTTCGCCGGGCGCGCAAGCAGCCAGCGCACGCAGGGAACGATGAGCTTGTCGTACGCGGCCCACGCCGCGAGGAGCGCCGCGGGCAGCGCGAGCCAGACCGGAACGGCGAGGGTTTCGCCCATGGGCCCTCGCTATACTGCCAAGATGAGCCGCGCGCAAGCCATCCTCGCTGCCGAGCGCTACTTCGACGAGGGGCGGTTTTTCGAGGACCTGGCGCGCCGCGTCGCGATCCCCACCGAGAGCCAGAACCCGGCCCGCCGCGCCGAGCTCGAGCGCTACCTCGAGACCGAGATCGCCGAAAGCCTCGAGCGCATGGGCTTCGCCTGCCGCATCGTGCCCAATCCCGCGGGCGAATACGGCCCGTTTCTCGTCGCGGAGCGCCTCGAAGACGAGAAGCTGCCGACCGTGCTGAGCTATGCCCACGGCGACGTGGTCCGCGGACAGGAAGGCGAGTGGCGCGCCGGGCTCGATCCGTGGAAGCTCTCGCGCGAGGGCGAGCGGATCTACGGCCGCGGCAGCGCCGACAACAAGGGCCAGCACACCGTCAATTTCGCCGCGCTGGAAACGGTGCTGCGCGCGCGGGGCCGCCTCGGATTCAACGTCAAGCTCCTGGTCGAGACCGGAGAGGAGGTGGGTTCGCCCGGACTCGCCGAGTTCTGCGAGCGCGAAAAGGGCGCGCTCTCGGCCGACGTGCTCATTGCGTCCGACGGCCCGCGCCTCCAGCCCGGCCGGCCGACCCTCTTCCTCGGCTCGCGGGGCGTGCTCAATTTCGACCTCGCGCTCGAGCTGCGCGATGGCGCGCGCCACTCGGGCAACTGGGGCGGCCTGCTCGCCAATCCCGGCATCGTGCTCGCGCACGCCATCGCCTCGATCACCGACCGGCGCGGCTCCATCCGCGTGCCCGAGTGGCGGCCCGACACCCTTACCCCCTCCGTGAAAGAGGCCCTGAAAGATTTATCTGTCGACGGTGCCGAGGATTGGGGCGAACCCGATTTGACTGCCGCCGAGCGCGTGTTCGGCTGGTCGAGCTTCGAGGTGCTCGCGTTCGTCACCGGCAATCCGCAGCGGCCGGTGAACGCGATTCCGGCGCGGGCCTCGGCGCACTGCCAGCTGCGCTACGTGGTCGGGGTCGACCCGGGTGACGTCGTTCCGGCGCTGCGCCGGCACCTGGAGCGCGAAGGCTTCGGCATGGTGAAGGCGACCGCCTCGCGCGAAGGCTTCTTCCGGGCGAGCCGCCTCGATCCTGCGCATCCCTGGGTGCGCTGGGCCGAGGCGTCGATCGAGCGCACCGCCGGGGCGAAGCCCGCGATCCTGCCGAACCTGGGCGGCTCGCTGCCGAACGACGTGTTCGCCGAGACCCTCGGGCTGCCCACCCTGTGGGTGCCGCACTCCTACGCCGGCTGCTCGCAGCACGCGCCCGACGAGCACCTGCTCGCGAGCGTGGCGCGCGACGGCCTCAGACTGATGACCGGATTGTTCTGGGATCTGGGTGAATCAAATACGGGCACGCTCCCGCGCAAAGAGGTATAGCCCGCTCCCGACCACGATCGCGGCGCCGATCCACACCGCGGGCGCCGGCACGTCGCCGAACACGAGGTAGCCGAAAAGCGCCATATAGAGCACCTGCTGGTAGAGAAAGGGCGCAATCACCGTGGCGGGCGCGTAGCGGTGGGCGGCCGCGAGGAGGTAATGGCCGAGCCCTCCCAGCGCGCCCATCAGGCACGCGAGGGTCCATTCCAGCCAGCCGGAGGGCGCCTGCCAGGCCGCAGCCGCGAAAGGCGTGAGCAGGATTGCCGCGCCGAGCGCGGGCAGGTACTGGATGGTCTCGGGCGAGTCGTACGCCGCCAGGCGCCGCGTCATCAGGTTGAACATCGCGTAGAGGCTTGCGTTCACCAGCGCGAGGAGCATGGCGGGGTGGAAGTCGGTGCCGCCCGGCCGCACGATCACCAGCACGCCGGCGAAGCCCGCCGCGATCGCCGCCCAGCGGCCGCGGTCGATCTTCTCGCCCAGCATCGGCGCAGCCATGAGCGCGGTGATGATCGGCACGATGAACATGATCGAAGAGGTGATCGCGAGCTGCAGGTACTGGAGCGCCCAGAAATTGATTCCGGTCATCAGCACGAACATGAGCGCGCGCAGGAGGTGCCAGCGCCAATGGCTGGTCATGACCAAGCGCTTTCCGCGGAACGGAAAAAGCAGGATGGAAGCGAGGACCGCGTGCATGAGGAAGCGCAGCCAGACCACCACGATCACCGGCAGGCTCGCCACCAGCCATTTCGCGGTGCCGTCGAGCAGCGTGAAGAGGAGGTAGCAAAGAGAGACCAGCGCGATGCCGGTCAGCCGGTTGCGGGCGCTATCCGCCTTCAGCATCTTGCGGCCCGGCGCCGAGCCCGGCGACGTAGGCCTCGAGCGGAAACGCGCTGCCGTCGCTCGCGCGCAGCGCCGCCCCTTCGGCCTTGAGGTGCGCGAGCAGCTTCAGCACCAGCGAGCACGCGAGCCACGTGGCATGGAACGAATCCACGCCCTTGACGCGCATCGGCTGCGCGTAGACCGGCGCAAGCTCGACCGGGCACACCCACGCGTCCTTCGCCTCGGGCTGCGCCCGCCCGATGCGCGCCGTGAGCGCGACCTCGCGCCCGTTCGCAAACACCGCGTTCACCGCGAGGGTGACGATGATGTCGCTCAACGCGAAGTCCGGAAAGTGATCGAGTAGCGCAGCTCCTTCGTGCGCGCCACGCTGTGCTGCCAGCGCCAGCGGATCTCGTCGCGCAGCACGTAAGCGGAGCGCGGCGCGAGATCGAGGCTGAATACCTTCGCGCCCTTCTCGGGAGGATGGCGGCGAAAGCGCATGCGGCAGGTGCCGGCGAGCGAAATGCCGGCCACGATGCCGAACTCACCGATGTCGCGATGCCAGCCGAGCTCGGTTCCGGGGCGGTACTCGGTCAGCAGCGCGTGCACGAAGTCCGATTCCGGTGTGTGAACGAGTTTCGCCACCCTGGTTCTGAGAGGAAGCAGGAACTGCGGAATCTCCGGCGCCGGGGCGAGCACGTTGCTCTCGAAGTCGTAGCTCGAGCCGTAGGCGGCGATGCGGCGCCTGGCGGTGAAGCTCTTGTACTTCGCTTCCTCGAGCGGCACCCGGCGGATCTCGGCGAGGAGGTCGGATTCGTCTTCCTGCGACAGGAACTCTTCCAGGTACAGCAGCCCTTCGGGCATCCCGCGGGCATTCTACGCCCGGGCCCGCGCGCGCCTAGCGAAACACCAGCACCGGGATCTTGGAGTGCGTGAGCACCTGCTGGGTGACGCTGCCGAGGAGCAGGCCGTCGAGGCCGCGGTGCGCGTGCGAGGCCATGAAGATGGCGTCGCAGTTTCGCTCCAGCGCAGCCTGGATGATCGCTTCGGACGGGCGCGTCGACTTCACCACCACCGCCTCGAAGGGAACGCCGTCGGCCTTGGCCGCGTCCTCGATCTGAGCGACGCAGCGTTCGGCGAACTGGTGCGAACGCCGGTCGAGCTCGGCAACCAGGTCCTTCTCGACCGCGTAGCCTTTGACGTGCAGGTGCAGCGGGCGCGGCTGCTCGGCGTGGAACCCGGTCACCTTGGCGCCCATTTCGGCGGCGAGGCGCACGCCGGCATCGATCGCCTTCGCCGCCACGTTGGAGCCGTCCGTCGGAATCAGGATATGCTTGAACATGCTTCAGGCTAGCCCCGCGGCGCGGCGGGTTGTTGACGCAGATCAACACTCCCGTGCGTCCCGGGCGCAAGCTGGGAATCGAAGGAGGCTGTCATGAGAATCGTCGGAATGGTCGCGCTCGCGTCTCTCAGCGCGCTGCTTGCGCTGCCGGTATACGCGCAGCAGAAGACGGTGAACGGGCTGGTCGTCAACATCGGCATCCTCAAGGCCATCGATGCCGAGCACAGCGACGCGCAGCACGGCGTGCACAAGGGAGGCCACGGCCCCGGCTCGCAGCACATCCTGGTGAGCCTTGCCGAGGAGAAAAACGGCGCCCGGGTGGGCGACGCGCAGGTGTCGATCGAGGTGAAGAATCCAAAGGGCGTAGTGCAGAAGAAGGCGCTGATGCCGATGGTGACGGCCGGCTACCCCGACTACAGCGAGGTGTTCGACTTCGCCTGGTCGGGCAAGTACCAGCTGCGCGTGCTAATCCAGCGCAAGAGCGCGCGGCCGATCGAGGCGACCTTCACCGTCGGCCACGCAATCTAAAACCAGGCGGGCCGCAGACGACGCCTAAGCGGCTTTGCGCGACTGGCTGCGGATCGCCTCGGCGACCGCCCCGCCGACCTCGCTCGTGCCGCTCTTGCCTTTCATGTCGGGCGTGTGCGGGCCCTCGATGATCACGCGCTCGATCGCGCGCACGATGTCGGCCGCCGCCTCGGCGTGGCCGAGGTGCTCGAGCATCATTGCGCCGGACCAGATCGTGGCGAGCGGATTCGCGATCTTCCTGCCCGCGATGTCGGGCGCGGACCCGTGCACCGGCTCGAAGATGGAGGGCGCGGTGCGCTCGGGATTGATGTTGCCCGAGGCGGCGATGCCGATAGTGCCGGCGGTGGCCGGGCCGAGGTCCGACAGGATGTCGCCGAAGAGGTTCGAGGCCACGATCACGTCGAAGCGGTCGGGATTGAGCACCATCTGGATGGTGAGGCCGTCGACGTGGTACTGGTCGGTCCTCACGTCGGGATAACTCTTCGCCATCGCGGCAACGCGCTCGTCCCAGTACGGCATGGTGATCGAGATGCCGTTCGACTTGGTGCAGGAGGTGAGGTGCTTGTCGCGCTTGCGCGCCAGCTCGAACGCGTATTTCAGGATCCGGTCGGTCCCTTTTCTTGAAAACGTCGCGAGCTGAGTCACGACTTCGCGCTCGGTCCCCTCGTACATCCGGCCGCCGACGTTGCCGTACTCGCCCTCGGTGTTCTCGCGGATCACCACGTAGTCGATGTCGCCGGGCTTCCTGCCCGCGAGCGGGCAGGGCATGCCTTCGAACAGACGCACCGGCCGCAGGTTCACGTAGAGGTCGAACCAGCGGCGGAAGTTGATGAGCAGGCCCCACACCGCGACGTGGTCGGGCACCAGCGCCGGGTTGCCGACGGCCCCGAAATAGATCGCGTCGAACTTGCGCAGGATGTCGGCCGCGTCCTCGGGACACATGCGGCCGTGCGCCTTGTACCAGTCGCAGCTCCACGGGAATTCCTTCCACGTGAAGCGCAGGCCGTGCTTGGCGCCGACGGCTTCCAGCACGCGCACGCCTTCGGGGATCACTTCGCGTCCGATGCCGTCTCCGGGGATGACCGCGATGAGGTGCTCTTTCATGCCCGCAGTATATAGAATTGGCCATGCGATTCGCGGCGCTCGACAGCTCGACCGAGTGGTGCAGCGTCGCGCTCTGGCGCGACGGCGAGATCGCGGGCGCGGAACGGCGCGCCGGCAACCGCCATTCCGAGCTCGCGCTTCCGCTGCTCCAACAGCTTTTGGAGAAGTTTCGGGTCGCTCCAGAGGAGCTGGATGCGGTCGCCTTCGGCGCCGGGCCCGGGTCGTTCACCGGCCTGAGGATCGCCTGCGGCATCGCGCAGGGGCTCGCGTTTCCCCGCGGCATTCCGGTGCTCGGGGTGTCGACGCTCGAGGCGCTCGCAGAGGAATCGGGGGCGACGCGCGTCGTGGCTTGCCTCGATGCGCGGATGCGCGAAGTGTATTATGCGGCGCTGCAACGCGAAGACCGCGGGGAGGGGCGCTGGCGCGAGGCCATCCCCGCCCGCTGTGCCGCCCCGGCCGCGCTCGAAGTACCGCCCGGAGACTGGATCGGCGCCGGCAACGGCTTCGCGGTTTACGGAAACCTTGGTTTGAAGACCGTGCTGCCGGAAGTGCATCCCACCGCCCTGGCGGTGGCGCGGCTCGCCGCGCCGCGCCTCGCGGCGGGCGAGGGGGTCGACGCCGCGCTCGC
Source organism: Burkholderiales bacterium (assembly GCA_044870335.1). Classification (GTDB taxonomy): domain Bacteria; phylum Pseudomonadota; class Gammaproteobacteria; order Burkholderiales; family SG8-39; genus SCGC-AG-212-J23. The sequence goes on from JBIOYV010000075.1 coordinate 17,062, forward strand.
CGCGCCGGTGTACGTGCGCGACAAGGTCGCCTTCACCAAGGCGGAGCTCGCAGGAAAATGGTGACCATTTTCCTCCTGAAGCTATGAGCGCGGTCCTCAAGGATTCGCCCCGTCTGCTCGTGATGAGGCAGGACGATCTCGACGAGGTGCTAGAGATCGAGAACACCCTCTACACGCATCCCTGGACGCGCGGCAACTTCAGCGACTCGCTGCGCGCGGCCTACGATTGCCGCACCTGGCGGCTCGAAGGCGGGCTCCTCGGCTACTTCATCCTGATGGCGGCGGCGGGCGAGGCGCACCTGCTCAACCTGTCGATCGCCGCGTGCCACCAGCGCAGCGGCCACGGCAGCGCCCTGCTGCGCGAGGCGCTCGAGCTCGCGCGCCGGCGCGGCGCGAGGAGCCTGTTCCTCGAGGTGCGGCCGAGCAATGCCGCGGCCCAGGCGCTGTATGCGCGCTTCGCCTTCCGGCGCGTCGGCGTGCGGCGCGGCTACTATCCGGCGCGCTTCGGGCGCGAGGACGCGCTCGTGTACACGGTCGAGCTCTGATGGGACGGCGCGAGGCGATCCTCGCCGAGATGGGCCTCGCGCCGATCTGGCGCCTGAGACGCGTATCTCCCAACGTGAATGAAGTGGAGAGCGAGACGCCCGTGAGCGAACCTCGAGCTGATGCCGACCCGGCCAAGGACTGGATCGAGCTGAAGCAGCTCGTGTCGGGCTGCGTGAAATGCGGCCTGCACAAGACGCGCACGCAGACCGTCTTCGGCGTCGGCGACCCGGGCGCGGAGTGGATGCTGATCGGCGAGGCCCCGGGCGCCGAGGAGGACCGCCTCGGCGATCCGTTCGTCGGCCAGGCCGGGCGGCTCCTCGACAACATGCTCGCAGCGATCGGCCTCGAGCGCAGGAAGAACGTCTATATCGCCAACGTGCTCAAGTGCCGGCCGCCGGGCAACCGCAACCCGGAGCCCGAGGAGGTGGCGAAGTGCTCGCCGCACCTCCTGCGCCAGATCCAGCTGGTGAACCCGAAGCTCATCCTCGCCATGGGCCGCTTCGCCGCGCAGACGCTCCTCGAGACCGATGCCAGCATCGCGAGCCTGCGCGGGCGCCTCCACCGCTACGCCGGCCGGCCGTGCATCGTCACCTACCATCCGGCCTACCTGCTGAGGAACCTCCCCGACAAAGCGAAGGCCTGGGCGGACCTGGTGTTCGCCCGAAAAACGATGGCTTCTCTCTGAGAAGCTACTTCTGGTGGGGGTCTTCGGCCCGCGCGAAGGCCAGCAATCGCTCGACGTCGGCGCGGTGGGTCCTGCGGTTGTAGAGATACCAGAGCTGCACCGCCGCCATGGTGCCGGCGACGAAGAAGCCGAAGGCGGTGATGACGAAGTAGATCGAGTAGCCGCGGCTCAGCAAGAGCGAGTAGAGCGCGATCATCACCAGGATCGAGGTGTTCTCGTTGAAGTTCTGCACCGCGATGGAGCGGCCGGCCCCGACGAGGTGGTGGCCGCGGTGCTGCAGCAGCGCGTTCATCGGCACGACGAAGAATCCCGCCAGCGCGCCGATCAGCACCATGAGCACCACCGCGATTTTCACGTCGGTCACGAAGTTCATGACAATAACGACGAGGCCCATCGCGATACCGAGCGGAATCACGCGCACCGAGCGGTCGAGCGCCACCCATACCGAGGCGAGCACCGCGCCGAGCGCGATGCCCACAGCGGTCACGCCCTGCAGGATCGCGGCCTTGGAGAGGTCGAAGTTGAGCGTGGCGCGCGCCCATTCGATGACGATGAACTGCAGGGTCGCGCCGGCGCCCCAGAAGAGCGTCGTGACCGCGAGCGAGATCTGCCCCAGGCGGTCCTTCCACAGGTGCGCCACGCAGCGCGAAAAATCCTTGACCGTGTGCCAGGGATGCGCGGGCAGCGGCTTGAGCGTCACGCCCGTGCCGGGCACTTTCAGGTTGAAAAGCGCCGCGATGGCGTACACAGCGACGATGATCGCGATCGCCGCCTCGGCCGGCGTGTCGACCGGCGTCTCGATGAACGGAAAGTCGAAGTGCAGCAGCACGCCGGACACCTTGACGTGGATCAGCACGCCGCCGAGCACCGTGCCGAGGATGATCGAGGCCACGGTGAGGCCCTCGATCCAGCCGTTGGCGATCACGAGCTTGCGGTGCGGCAGGTACTCGGTGAGGATCCCGTATTTCGCCGGCGAATATGCCGCGGCGCCCAGGCCGACGATGGCGTAGGCGAGCAGCGGATGAGCGCCCCAGAGCATCGTGACGCAGCCGAGGATCTTCACCGTGTTGGCGATGAACATCACCTGGCCCTTGGGCAGGCGGTCGGCAAACGCGCCCACCCACGGCGCGAGCACCACGTAGGAGACGACGAAGAAGAACTTGAGGTAGGGCGTGAGCCAGGTGGGGCTGTCGGCCTGCATCAGCAGCGCGATGGCCGCGACGAGCAGCGCATTGTCGGCGAGCGACGAGAAAAACTGCGCCGCCATGATGATGTAGAAGCCGGAATTCATCCGTCTTTCGGGCCGGGGTTCCTTAGCGTAAAAGTCGAGATCTTTTGATCTTTTTGTGGCGCGGGGCTTTATAGCACAATAAGGTGAAATGCCCCGGCCGATCCGCGCTTTGATCTCGGCGAGCGCCTTCTCAAACAATTTGAAGGTCGCAAGCTCCCATGCCGGCGCGGCGAAGGTCTGGGCGGTGCTCAAGGCCAACGCCTACGGCCACGGGGTCGAGCGCGCCGCGGACTCGCTCGGCGCGGCCGACGGCTTCGCCGTGCTCGATTTCGAGGAGGCCGCGCGGCTGCGCGCGCACGGCGTGCGCAAGCCGATCCTCATGCTCGAGGGCATGTTCCAGGCGCTCGACGTCGCGCTCCTCGGCCGGCACGCGCTCACGCCGGTGATCCACAACGCCGAGCAGGTGAAGATGCTGGCCGGGACGGAGCCGGGCGGCGCGCTCGAGGTCTATCTCAAGGCGAACACCGGGATGAACCGGCTCGGCTTCGATGCGGCAGGCCTGCGTACCGCCTACGAGGCGCTGCGCGCGAACCCGCGGGTGCGCGGCGTCACCCTGATGACCCATTTCGCGGACGCCGACGGCCCCGGCGGCGTCGCGGAGCAGCTCGCGGCGTTCGGGCGGATGGTCGCGCCGCTCGGGCCCGCGCCGCGCTCGCTCGCCAACTCGGCCGCGCTGCTTCGCTTCTCGAAGGAGACCGCGGCCGATTGGGTGCGGCCGGGAATCATGCTCTATGGCTGCTCGCCGTTCTCGGATCGAGACGCGAGCTCCCTCGGGCTCAAGCCCGCCATGACGCTCGCCTCGGAGCTCATCTCGGTGCGGCGCCTGCAGCGCGGCGAGCGCGTAGGCTACGGGTTCTCCTACGCGGCGGCCCAGGCGATGACGATCGGCGTGGTGGCGTGCGGCTACGCCGACGGCTACCCGCGCCATGCGCCCAGCGGCACGCCGGTGCTCGTCAACGGGCAGCGCGCGCGCACCGTTGGACGCGTATCGATGGACATGATCGCAATCGACGTCAGCGATCTCCCCGGCGTGGGCGTAGGCACGCCGGTCACGCTCTGGGGCGCGGGCCTGTCGGCCGACGAAGTCGGCGCGGCGGCCGGCACGCTCAGCTACGAGCTGTTTACGAAGCTCACTGCACGCGTGCCCGTGCTGGAAGTTTCTTGATGGCAAAGGCCAAAACCGCTTACCTGTGCGCCGAATGCGGCGCGAGCGCGCTGCAGTGGTTCGGGAGCTGCCCTTCCTGCGGCGCCGCCGGCACGCTTTCGGAAACAGTGGTCGAGAAGGCCGCCTCGCACCGCTACGCGGGCGCGGCGGCGGCCCCGGTCGCGCTGCACGAGATCCAGGCGCGCGAGCTCGAGCGCGTGCCGACCGGCGTCTCGGAGCTCGACCGGGCGCTCGGGGGCGGGCTCGTTGCCGGGCAGGTGGTCCTCCTCGGCGGCGACCCGGGCATCGGCAAGTCGACGCTTCTCCTTCAGACGCTCGCGGCGCTAGGGCAGGCAGTGCTTTACGTGAGCGGCGAGGAGTCCGCCGAGCAGGTGGCATTGCGGGCGCGGCGCCTTGCGCTGGAGGTGGAGGGCGTGCGCCTCATCGCCGAGACCCAGCTCGAGCGCGTGCTCGCCGCGCTGGAAGCCTCGCGGCCGAGGGTGGCGGTGGTCGACTCCATCCAGACCCTGTGGTCCGACACGCTGCAGTCCGCGCCCGGATCGGTCGCCCAGGTGCGCGAGTGCGCGGCGCAGCTCACGCGCCACGCCAAGCGCGCCGGGATCGCGCTCTTCATGATCGGCCACGTGACGAAGGAAGGCGCGATCGCCGGGCCGCGCGTGCTCGAGCACATCGTCGACACGGTGCTCTATTTCGAAGGCGAGCTCCACTCCGCGTTCCGCCTGGTCCGCGCGGTGAAGAACCGCTTCGGCGCGGTGAACGAGCTCGGCGTGTTCGCCATGACCGACAAGGGGTTGAAGGGCGTCGCCAATCCCTCGCGCCTTTTTCTTTCCAATCACGAGAAGCCGGTCGCGGGTTCTTGTGTCCTGGCTACGCTCGAAGGCACGCGGCCGCTGCTGGTCGAGATCCAGGCGCTGGTCGACGCCGCCCATTCGCCCAATCCGCGCCGCCTGTCGGTCGGCCTCGAGCAGAACCGGCTCGCGATGCTGCTCGCGGTGCTCCATCGCCACGCCGGGATCGCGACCTGGGAGCAGGACGTGTTCGTGAACGCGGTCGGCGGCGTGCGCATCGCCGAGCCGGCGGCGGACTTGGCCGTTTCCCTGGCGATGGTCTCTTCGTTGACGGATAAACCCATCCAGGGCGGCCTCGCGGTGTTCGGCGAGATCGGGCTCGCCGGCGAAGTGCGTCCGGCGCCGCGCGGGCAGGAGCGGCTGAAGGAGATCGCCAAGCTCGGCTTCACGAAAGCGCTGATCCCCAAAGCGAACGCGCCGAAGGCGAAGATCGCGGGTCTGGAAGTGCTCGCGGTGGAGCGCGTCGACCAGGCGGTGCAGCTACTGCGCAACCTTTAGCGCAAGCCCCGCCGCGCGCACGCCGCTTCGCACCGCGGCTTCGAGGGTCGGCGGATAGTCCGGATCGGTGTAGTCCCCGGCCAGGTAGATTCCGCGGTGCGGTGTCTCGATGGACGGCGTCGCGCGGCCTGGCGTGCAGGAGACCGTCGCGCGCTTCTCCGCGATCGCGCGCGTCCAGACCGGGTCGCCCTTGACCAGCCCATTGTCAGCCAGCTCGCGCTGACAGGCCGCGGCAAGCTCGTCCAGGCTCATTTGCTGGTGCGCGCCGCGCGCGCTGATCACGCAGGCGAGGCGGCCGCGCTCGCCGAGGAGCGCGCCGCGGTCGAACACCCACTGCACCAGCCCGCCCGAGAGGCCGAGCATGGGAAACGGAAGGCGCACCCGCTCCTCGTACTGGAGATAGCAGGTGTAGATCGGCTGGTACTCGTAGTCGACGGCGACGTCGGGGAGCAGCGCCTTGAGCTGGTGCGGTCCCACGGCGACGATCACCGCATCGAACCCCTGCTTGAGCTCGTGCAGGTCGGTGACCTGGCTCTTCAGCCAGACCTGTCCGCCGTGTTGCCGTACGAATTCCACCGCGGGCTCGGGGAAGAGCTTCGACAGATCGCAGCGGGGCAGGAGAAGATCGCTCGCCTCGGCTTCGCCGGCGAGCGTGTCGCGCAGCACGGCGAGGAAGGCGCGCGCCGAGGCCTCGGCGACCGGCGTGTTGAGCGCCGACACCGCGAGCGGCTCCCACAGGAGCTTCGCGATCCGGCCGCGCTGGCCGTGCTGCTCCAGCAGCTCCGCGACGCTCATGTCGTAGCTCAGCCGGAAGGCGCTGTGCTTCAGCGCGCCCATGAACTGCAACGCGCCGAAGCGCTCGGTGAACGGGATGCCTTTCGCAAGCACGAGCCCGGCCATGAGCCCCGCCGACCCGGGAAGCCAGAGCCTGCGCAGGCTGAATCCCCGCGCGTGCCGGATTTCGAGCGGAATGCGCAGCAGCGCATCCGCAGGCACGCCCACGGCGCGCATCAGGCGGAAGAGCTCGGTATAGGCGCCGATGAGGATGTGCTGGCCGTTGTCGAGCTCCTGGCCTTGCCCGTCGGATGAGATGCGGACCCTGCGCGCACGGCCGCCGGGAACCGGGCCGGTCTCGAAGATCGTCACTGGAACGCCCGTCGCGGCGGCGGTCACCGCCGCAGCCATGCCCGCGTAGCCGGCGCCGACGATGGCTAGGCCGCGAGCCAGGTTTTCCATGCGATCCAGAACTTGCGCAGCGGCGTGAGCGAGGTGCGGCGGGAGAGGACGCGGAAGTCGTCGCGCCCGATCTCATCGAGCAGCGCCTTGTAGATGGCCGCCATGATGAGCCCGGGGCGCTGTGCGCGGCGGTCCTGCGCCGCGAGCGCGGCGAGCGCCTTGTCGTACCAGCCGCGCGCGCGCTCGTCCTGAAACCGCATCAGCGCGTTGAACTGCGGCGTCTCGCGCGCGTTGAGGATGTCGGCGGCCGGCACGTCGAAGCGCTTGAGCTCGTCCATCGGCAGGTAGATGCGGTTCTTGCGCGCGTCCTCGCCCACGTCGCGGATGATGTTGGTGAGCTGGAACGCGATGCCGAGGTCGCGCGCGTATTCGAGGGTGCGCGCATCGCGGTAGCCGAAGATGCGGGCGGCGAGCAGGCCGACGACCCCGGCGACGCGATGGCAGTAGCGCTCGAGCGCGGCCCAGTCGAGATAGCGCGTCTGGGTGAGATCCATCTCCATGCCGTCGATGATCTCGTTCAGGTGCTCCTGCGAAAGGGCGTATTCCTGGATGAACGGCTGGAGCGCCCGCGTGACCGGGTGCTGCGGGTTGCCGCGATAAAGGTTCGCCACCTCCGCGCGCCACCAGGCGAGCTTCGCCGCCGCGATCTGCATCTCGGCGGTCTCGTCGACCACGTCGTCGACCTCGCGGCAGAAGGCGTACAGCGCGGTGATCGCGCGCCGGCGCGGCGCGGCCAGGAACAGGAACGAGTAATAGAAGCTCGACCCGCTCGCCGCGGCTTTCTGCTGGCAGTACGCGTCGGGTGTCATGCCTTGCCCCCCTGTGAAGGGCGTCGTGAGCCGAAGGCGAACCAGGGGGGCGGAAAAGAAACGTGGTCCGTCCCTGATTTCGATACGAAGCTCATACCGCTCTTAATAGCAGAAGCGGCCAGTCCAGCGCTTTCAATACCGGCCGGCGGCGAAACACGTCGTAGCCCGCGGCCTCGATCTTGCCGAGGATGCGAAGCCCGCCCTGGATCGTGACCCGGATCTCGAGTCCGATGCGCCCGGGCAGCGAGCGACCCAACGCCGCACCCGAGAGCATCATTTCCCTGGATCTTTGCACCTGAAACCGCATGAGGTCCTGCCACGCTGCATCGCAGCGCTGTTCCGCGAGGTGCCGCTCGGTCACGCCGTGGCGCGCCATCTCGTCCTGCGGCAGGTAGATGCGATTGTCGCGCCGGTAATCGATGTCCACGTCCTGCCAGAAATTGATGAGCTGCAGGGCGGAGCAGATGGCGTCCGAGGCGCGCAGATCCGGCTCGGCCGTTCGCTTGAAGAGATGAAGCAACAGCCGTCCCACGGGGTTGGCGGAGCGCCGGCAGTAGTCGGATACCTCGATGAAGCTGGCATAGCGCTTCTTGATCACGTCCTGGCTGAAGGCGTCGAGCAGGTCGTTGAACAGGGCGGGGGGCAGACCATGCGCACGAACGATTCTTGCGACGTCGCGGAACAGCGAACTCTCAGGCGGCAGGCCGCGCTCCACGCGCTCGAGCTCGGCCCGGTAGCGGTTTAACTTTTCCAGCCGTATATCGGCGGAATCGACGCCTTCGTCGGCGAAATCGTCGGCGCTGCGCGCGAAGCGGTAGATGACTTCGATCGGCGCCCGCAGTTCGGCCGGCAGAAGGAGCGAGGCGACGGGGAAGTTCTCGTAATGGCGTACCGCCATCGGCGGTTATAATACGTTGATTTTGCGGCGAAGGTGGCGGCTTGAGCGGAACGCGAAGGTGGCGGAATTGGTAGACGCACCAGACTTAGGATCTGACGCCGCGAGGCATGAGGGTTCGAGTCCCTCCCTTCGCACCAATTGGAGTTAGGTTCGGGGAACATGGCGGCAAACGTGGAAAACCTGGGAACGCTGGAGCGGCGCGTATCGATGAGCGTGCCGGTGCGCGACATCGAAAAGCAGGTCGACGAGCGGCTGAGGCAGCTCGCGCGCAATGTGAAGATGCCCGGCTTCCGGCCGGGGAAGGTGCCGATGAAGATCGTGGCGCAGACCTACGGACCGCAGGTGCGCAACGAGGTGCTCGGCGACGCGGTGCAGAAGTCGTTCAGCGACGTGGTGAAGGAGGCGAACCTGCGCGTCGCCGGCTATCCGAAGATCGAAAAGAAGGACGGCGCCGGCGCCGACGCGCTCGAGTTCAGCGCCACCTTCGAGATCTACCCCGAGGTGAAGCCGGGCGACCTCTCGAGCGCCAGCGTCGAGCAGCCGAAAGTGGCGGTCGACGACGCCGCGATCGCGCGCACCATCGAGGTGCTGCGCAAGCAGCGCACGAAATTCGTCGCCGCCGACCGGCCGGCGAAAGACGCTGACCGGCTGACGGTCGACTTCAACGGCACGATCGACGGCGTGCCCTTCGACGGCGGAGCCGCGCAGAACTTCGCCTTCGCGCTCGGCGGGGGCAGCATGCTGCCCGAGTTCGACGCGGCGGCGCGCGGCATGTCGGCCGGCGAGTCGAAGCGCTTCGGCCTGAAATTCCCCGCCGACTACCACGGCAAGGACGTCGCGGGGAAGGAGGCGCAATTCGAGCTCCTCGTCAAGAACGTCGACGAGCCGAGGCTGCCCGAGATCGACGCCGAGTTCGCAAAGTCGCTCGGCGTCGCCGACGGCGACGTGGAGAAGATGCGCGGCGAGATCCGTGCCAACGTCGAGCGCGAGGTGAAAAAGCGCATCGAGGCGCGGGTCAAGAACCAGGCGATGGACGCGCTGCTCGCCTCGACGCCGCTCGAGGTGCCGAGGGCGCTGGTCGAGATGGAAGCGCAGCAGCTCGTCCAGCGCGCGGCGCAGGACCTCCAGGGCCGCGGGCTCAAACCCGAGCAGCTCAACCTGAATCCGCAGCAGTTCGAGGAACCCGCGAAGCGCCGCGTCGCGCTCGGGCTCATCATCGCCGAGCTCGCGCGCGCCGAAAATTTGCAGCCGAAGCCCGCCGAAGTGCGCGCCCTCGTGGAGCAGGAAGCGCAGTCCTACGAGAGTCCCGCCGAGGTAGTAAAATGGTTTTACATGCAGCCCCAGCGGCTTTCCGAGATGGAAGCCATGGCGCTGGAAGCCAATGTTGTTAAATGGGTTTTGTCGAAAGCAAAGGTGCAAGAGCGAGAGATGGCCTTCGACGAGCTGATGGGGGCGGCGGGCTCGTGAACTGGGAAAAAAGCAACACCGAAACTCGGGATCTTGGTTTGATCCCGATGGTCATCGAACAATCGGGACGGGGCGAGCGCGCCTACGACATCTATTCCCGGCTCCTGAAGGAGCGCGTGGTGTTCCTGGTCGGGCCGGTCACCGAGGTGACCGCCAACCTGATCGTGGCGCAGCTCCTGTTCCTCGAGTCCGAAAACCCCGACAAGGACATCTTCTTCTACATCAACTCGCCCGGCGGGTCGGTGTCCGCGGGGCTCGCGATCTACGACACCATGCAGTTCATCAAGCCCGACGTGTCGACGCTGTGCGTCGGGCAGGCGGCGAGCATGGGCGCCCTCCTGCTCTCGGCCGGGGACCACGGCAAGCGCTACGCGCTGCCCAACTCGCGCGTCATGATCCACCAGCCGATGGGTGGCTTCCAGGGCCAGGCCACCGACATTGAAATCCACGCGAAGGAGATCCTCTACCTGCGCGGCCGTCTGAACGAGATCCTCGCCAAGCACACCGGCAAGCCGATCGACACCATCGCCCGGGATACCGAACGCGACTTTTTCATGGGTGCCGAAGAAGCGGTAAAGTACGGCATCGTGGACAAGACTCTGGTCAGCCGGGAAGCCGGCTAAAAGGCAGGGAGAGCGGCGAACGACATGTCGGAAAAGTCGTCATCGGGCGAAAAGCTGCTTTACTGCTCCTTCTGCGGCAAGAGCCAGCACGAGGTGCGGAAGCTGATCGCCGGTCCCTCGGTGTTCATCTGCGACGAGTGCATCGAGCTATGCAACGACATCATCCGCGAGGAGACCGCCTCCGATAAGGGCAGCAAGGGGCAGAAGTCCGACCTGCCGACCCCGCGCGAGATCCGCAACATCCTCGACCAGTACGTGATCGGCCAGGACCAGGCCAAGAAGATCCTCTCGGTCGCGGTGTACAACCACTACAAGCGGCTGAAGCACCTTTCGAAGAACGACGAGGTCGAGCTCGCCAAGTCGAACATCCTGCTGATCGGCCCGACGGGCTCCGGCAAGACGCTGCTCGCCCAGACCCTGGCGAGACTGTTGAATGTCCCCTTCGTGATCGCGGATGCGACCACGCTCACCGAGGCGGGCTACGTCGGCGAGGACGTCGAGAACATCATCCAGAAGCTGCTGCAGAACTGCGACTACGACGTCGACAAGGCGAAGCGCGGCATCGTCTACATCGACGAGATCGACAAGATCTCGCGCAAGTCCGACAACCCTTCGATCACGCGCGACGTTTCGGGCGAGGGTGTGCAACAAGCCCTCCTGAAATTGGTCGAGGGGACGATCGCATCGGTCCCGCCGCAGGGCGGGCGCAAGCATCCGAACCAGGACTTCGTGCAGGTCGACACCACCAATATCCTGTTCATCTGCGGCGGCGCGTTCGACGGGCTGGAGAAGATCGTGCGCAACCGCACCGAGCGCACCGGCATCGGCTTCGGCGCCGAGGTGAAGAGCCCGGCCAACTCGAAGGCCACCTACGATCTCCTGAAGAGCGTCGAGCCCGAGGACCTGATCAAGTACGGGCTGATTCCGGAGTTCGTCGGCCGCCTGCCGGTGCTCGCCACCCTGGAAGAGCTCGACGAGCACGCGCTCATCCAGATCCTCACCGAGCCGAAGAACGCGCTCATCAAGCAGTACCAGCGCCTGTTCCACATGGAAGGCGTGGAGCTCGAGGTGCGCACCGGCGCGCTCGGCGCGGTGGCGAAGAAGGCGCTCGCGCGCAAGACCGGCGCGCGCGGCCTGCGCTCCATCCTCGAGCAGATCCTCCTCGACACCATGTACGAGCTTCCCACGCTCGAGAATGTCAGCAAGGTGGTGGTCGACGAGTCGATGGTGAGCGCCGACGGCAAGCCGCTCCTCATCTACTCCGAGCAGCACAAGGTCGCCGGCGGGTCAGGCTAGGCCTGACACATTTCGTCACGACTTCCCTACGGCTACCGCATTGCGGCAGCCGCCGCATCCGTGTAGGCTTTTGTGCATTGATTTTTCGGGAAGAACCCGCAACTATCGGTCAGTGCAGGGCGCTCCCAACTCCTTGACGAGGCTACTCTAAATGTCCGAACCCCTCCCGTCCCCCGAAATCGTCCAGTACCCGCTGCTGCCGTTGCGGGACGTGGTGGTGTTCCCCCACATGGTGATCCCGCTTTTCGTCGGGCGGCCGAAGTCCATCAAGGCGATGGAGACCGCGATGGAAGCAGGGAAATCGATCCTGCTGGTGGCGCAGAAGTCCGCGGCCAAGGACGATCCGGGCCCCCAGGACATGTACTCGATCGGCTGCGTGTCCAACATCCTGCAGATGCTGAAGCTGCCCGACGGCACGGTAAAGGTGCTGGTCGAGGGCGGCGCCCGCGCCCACATCCGCGAGGTGGTCGACGTACGCAGCCACTGGATTGCCGAGGCGGTGGCGGTGCCGCTCGACGGCACGCCGGCGCCCGAGGTCGAGGCGATGCGCCGCGCGCTGCTGTCGGCGTTCGACCAGTACGTAAAGCTCAATAAGAAGATCCCGCCCGAAATTCTTACGTCTTTGTCTGGGATTGATGAAGCAGGCCGGCTCGCGGATACGGTTGCCGCTCACCTGCCGCTCAAGCTCGAGCAGAAGCAGCAGGTGCTGGAGATGTTCGACGTCAAGGCGCGCCTCGAGCACCTGCTGTCGCAACTCGAGACCGAGATCGACATCCTCCAGGTCGAGAAGCGAATCAGGGGCCGGGTCAAGCGGCAGATGGAGAAGAGCCAGCGCGAGTACTACCTGAACGAGCAGGTGAAGGCGATCCAGAAGGAGCTCGGCGAGGGCGAGGAGGGCGCGGACCTCGAGGAGATGGAGAAGAAGATCCGCAAGGCGCACATGCACAAGGACGCGCGCAAGAAGGCGGAGAGCGAGCTGAAGAAGCTCAAACTGATGTCGCCGATGTCGGCCGAAGCCACCGTGGTGCGCAACTACATCGAGACCATCGTCAACCTGCCCTGGAAGAAGAAGTCGAAGATCTCCAGGGACATCAAAGCGGCGCAGGAGATCCTGGACAAGGACCACTACGGCCTGGAGAAAGTGAAGGAGCGCATCGTCGAGTACCTCGCGGTCCAGACCCGGGTCGACAAGATGAAGGCGCCGATCCTGTGCCTCGTCGGCGCCCCCGGCGTGGGCAAGACCTCGCTCGGCCAGTCGATCGCGCGCGCGACCAACCGCAAGTTCGTGCGAATGTCGCTCGGCGGCGTGCGCGACGAGGCCGAGATCCGCGGCCACCGGCGCACCTACATCGGCTCGATGCCGGGCAAGATCCTGCAGAACATGAGCAAGGTGCAGGTGAAGAACCCGCTGTTCCTGCTCGACGAGGTCGACAAGATGGGCTCCGACTGGCGCGGCGATCCGTCGTCGGCGCTGCTCGAAGTGCTCGATCCGGAGCAGAACAACACCTTCGTCGACCACTACATCGAGGTCGAGTACGACCTGTCCGAGGTGATGTTCGTCGCCACGGCGAACACGCTCAACATCCCGCCGCCGCTCCTCGACCGGATGGAGGTGATCCGCCTCTCCGGCTACACCGAGGACGAGAAGATGAACATCGCGCTGCGCTACCTGCTGCCCAAGCAGATCAAGGCCACCGGGCTCAAGGAGGGCGAGATCTCGGTGTCCGAGGCGGCGCTGCGGGACATCGTGCGCTACTACACCCGCGAGGCGGGCGTGCGCGCCCTCGAGCGCGAAGTCTCCAAGATCTGCCGCAAGGCGGTGAAGCAGCTCCTCACGGACAAGAAGGAGAAGGCCGACGGCCAGGGCGCGGACTCGAAGCCGCACCGCATCACCGTCACGCCGAAGAACCTCGACAAGTACCTCGGGGTGCGGCGCTACACCTTCGGCATGGCGGAGAAGGAGAACCAGGTCGGCCAGGTCACCGGCCTCGCCTGGACCGAGGTCGGCGGCGAGCTCCTCACCATCGAAGCGGTCGCCATGCCGGGCAAGGGCAAGACGATCGCCACCGGCAAGCTCGGCGACGTGATGCAGGAGTCGATCCAGGCCGCGCTGTCGGTGGTGCGGGCGCGCTCTCGCAAGCTCGGCGTGAAGGAAGACTTCTACCAGAAGAACGACATCCACATTCACCTGCCCGAGGGCGCGACGCCCAAGGACGGCCCGAGCGCCGGCATCGGCATCGCCACCGCCATGGTGTCGATGCTGTCCGGCATCCCGGTGCGCGCGGACGTCGCCATGACCGGCGAGATCACGCTGCGCGGCGAGGTGCTGCAGATCGGCGGCCTGAAGGAGAAGCTGCTCGCGGCTCACCGCGGCGGCATCAAGACGGTCATGATCCCGGAAGAGAACGTGAAGGACCTCGTCGAGATCCCGGACAACATCAAGAACAAGCTCGAGATCGTGCCGGTGAAGTGGATCGACAAGGTGCTCGAGATCGCGCTCGAGCGCCAGCCCGACCCGATGCCCGAGCCCGACGAGTCCGCGCAGCTCCCGCCGAAGCCCGACGACCAGACCGGAGCCGTCACCACGCACTAATACGTCACCACGCACTAATACGTCATCCCCGCGCAGGCGGGGACATCCCCGCGCAGGCGGGGACCCAGTCGTTGAGGAGGGGAGAGCGTGAACAAGGCGGATCTGATCGAGCAGATCGCGCAGGCGGCGGAGATCTCGAAGTCGGCCGCCGAGCGCGCGGTCGACGCGCTCATAGGCGCGGTGAAATCGAGCCTGCGCAAGGACGAGATGGTGACCCTGGTCGGCTTCGGCACCTTCTACGCCGGCCAGCGCCAGGCGAGAACGGGACGCAATCCGCGCACCGGCGAAGCACTCGCCATCAAGGCCGCCCGGCTGCCGAAATTCCGCGCTGGAAAAGCTCTGAAGGACGCTATAAACTAGCGCCCCTTTTCAGCGCTGGACGGGGCGCTTAGCTCAGCGGTAGAGCGCCGCCCTTACAAGGCGGATGTCGTAGGTTCGACCCCTACAGCGCCCACCACCAAGAACAAACGATGCGCCCAAAAGCGGGCGCAAACGTTCGGAAAGTGCGAGCAGCACGGAGCGGTAGTTCAGTTGGTTAGAATACCGGCCTGTCACGCCGGGGGTCGCGGGTTCGAGTCCCGTCCGCTCCGCCAAGACCCTTCCAGAAAAATCCGAGGTCGCCGTGGGCGAGCCCGATGCGGCTAATGTTTTGGCCCTCGCGTCTCGTCGTCGTTTGAGCGCCCGGCTATGCCTTCCTCCAGCAGGATGTCTACGGCTCGGAGGAAGAACTTGTCCGGCAGGGCAGTGAACCCGGTGAGCCAACTTTCCAGTTGGATTCGGCTGGCCCCCAACTTGGTTCAGGGCATCTCCCCGCTTTTCGGCGTCCGCGAGGATCGCCGCGGCGGCGCTCAAGGTCTCGGCGTGAACGCTAACCTTCTCAACGGCGCGCGGCCGCCGATGGGTTAAGAGCTGGCCGGAATGGCTGACTCGACGACCATAACCTTCCAGTAGTGGCCGATCTCATGCGAGTACCAAATTCGCGCTTCTTCACTAAGGGATGCGAACACGCGCTTCCCGATGTAGGCCACACCATCGTAAATGATCAGATCGTTGTGCGGGCCGAATCTACGCGATGCCTCCGGTGTCGAAGCTCGCTCAAACCAGATTGAAACGGACCCTTTGCATTCCAAGCGAGGATAACGCACCTCGTTGACACGCCACTGGTTGCGCTCGTGGCTGGCGATGAGTTCACCGTCACTCTTCCGCAGTGCCTCGCCATCCAGCCGGAACGATGTCAGAGGACCGACAGTGTGCTGCGTCCTGGAGCGGAACACGAGCGTTAGGCTCATTTGCGCGTCAAGCAGGCGGCCACAGCGGACTTCAATACGCTTTGCGCTTTGTCGTAGTCGAGCTTTGCAATGTCCACCAGGCCATCAGCGCCGGCTTGCAGGGCGCTGCCCGCATATGCTCAACCATGTTGTCCGACAGCACACTGGGCAGCGCGCGACAGCAGACAAATGGAATGGAGGCGGCCGACGCCGTTCGCTTGACGGCTTGCAAAAACTCGATCATGCGCGAGTCTTCGAAAGCGAGGGTGCAAATGATTAGATCTATTCGTTCGCGCTCGAGGGTCTTAAACGCGTCCTTAATGGTCTGGACATGAACGGTGTCCACTAGCTCATCAAGTAGGGGTTGCAATCGCGCCCGCGCGGCCGCTTGTGCCGCAACCAATGCGCGCTGACGGACCTGCATTGTCATTCCCCCTTGCCCCGAGTACGGGGTCTCCCCTAAATGGCGTTATACGCCAAAAAGAACCATAGGGGAGGCAGCACGTCTTTAAGCTCGGCGCCCGAGGAGGGAATCTCCGCCCGGGCAGAACCGGCGCTGCGGGGGCGAACAATGGATCAGCGGTCCTCTATTGTTAACGACGGAGTAAAACTGACCCACTTGGTCGGTTGAATTAACACGGTTCGGCGGGTATTGCGGGGACAGGCGCCTGTGCGCTACGGGCCCAGGCGTGCTCGCGCGACGAAGCTCGATAGCTACAAGGGCTATGTATGCGCACGTGTGCGTCAGAAAGCTTGCATTACGGCGTTGGTGACCTCCGGCTTATTACGCCCGAGGGCGGCCTAATCGTGCTTGACATAGTTCTATTTCTGTATATGATGAACGTCATATGACGATCGCCCGATCCAAGAAGGAGGAAACCCGCGACCGGATTCTGCGTGCGGCGGCGCGCGCCGTGCGCAAGCACGGCTACGAAGGCGTCGGGGTCGCCGACGTGATGAAGGATGCAGGGCTCACCCACGGCGGGTTCTATGCGCACTTCGAGTCGCGCGACGCGCTCCTGGCGGCGGCCGCCGATCAGGCAGGTGCAGAATCGATCGAGGTCCTCACGCGGGCGATCGCGGCGGCGAAACCGGGCCACGAGCTCATGGCGCTCGTCGACGCCTATCTTTCCGACCGGCACGTGGCCGCTCCGGAGCAGGGCTGCGTCATCGCCGCGGCAGGGAGCGAAGTGCCGCGCCAGCACGCGGAAGTACGCCGCACCGCAAGCCGGCGCATCAAGGACCTCATTGGGCTCATCGAGCGCCAGTTCCCCGAATGGGGTAGGAGCGCAGCCCACGACAAGGCGATGGGCATCGCCGCGACCCTGGTTGGCGCGCTGGTCTTGGCGAGAGCCGTGGACGATGCGCAGCTTTCCAACCGTATCCGCAAGGCCGCCCGCGATCTGGCTCGCGCGGCCGCCGCCTAGGTTTTTTTTAACTTCCAATATGACGCTCATCATATACACATCAAAGACCCCGTCGCGCTCGTCAACGGCGCTAACCGCAGTCCCAGCGAAGGAATTTCAATGAAGATCGAAGGATCCATCGCGCTCGTTACGGGCGCCTCCTCAGGCATTGGCGAAGCCACGGCGAAGCGGCTCGCGCTGGCCGGCTACAAGGTCTACGGGACCAGTCGACGGGGAGCTTCACCGGGCCAGGGATCGTTCGAGATGCTGCCGCTCGACGTGACGCGCGATGAATCAGTCGAAGCCGCCGTCACGAAAGTCATGCGGCTGGACGGCCGCATCGACCTGCTCGTGAACAACGCCGGCTTCAGTATCGCCCCCGCCGGAGCGGAAGAGAGTTCGATCGAGCAGGCCAGGTCGATCTTCGATACGAACTTCTTTGGGATCGTCCGCATGACGCGCGCGGTCGTGCCTCACATGCGGCACCAAGGGCGGGGCCGAGTCATCAACATTGGCTCGGTGCTGGGTTTCCTGCCGGCGCCCTACATGGCGCTCTATGCCGCAACGAAGCACGCGATCGAAGGTTACTCGGAATCGCTCGACCATGAGCTGCGCACCCGGGGCATCCGCGTCTCGGTCATCGAGCCTGCGTATACGAAGACGCAGTTCGACGCGAACCTGCTGCAAGCGGACTCGAAGCTCAATGAGTACCGCGAGGTTCGTGCGGCGTTGGGCAAGAAGCTCAAGGAGCAGCTCGCGGCTGCAGACGAACCGGGCATCGTGGCTGACGTCGTTTTGCAAGCGGCCACCGCGGCTAGTCCTAAACTGCGATACACCGCCGGTCGCGTCGCGAGCCGGGTGCGATTGCTCCGCAGATTTGCACCCGCCGGCATGTTGGACTCTGGCATTCGAAAAGACTTGCAGCTTGACGCGCTGCAGCCGTGAGCGGTCGCATGGATGCGCGCACGCTCGCGCTGCTCGAGGCGCCGATCGGCTCCACGCTGCTGCGCCTCGCAATGCCGAACATGCTGGTCATGGTGGCGCAGTCGGGCGCCGGCCTGGTTGAAACCTACTTCATCGGCAAGCTCGGCACCGATGCGCTCGCGGGCGTCGCGCTGGTTTTCCCGGTCGTGATGCTCATGCAGATGATGTCGGCGGGCGCGATGGGCGGCGGCATCGCCTCGTCGATCGCGCGGGCGCTGGGCGCTGGGCGCCGTGCGGACGCTAACGCGCTGGCGTTGCATGCCCTCGTCATCGCGCTCGGCTTGGGTGCGGCCTTCACGATCGCTGTGGTGGGCGGCGGGCGCTGGCTCTATCAGACGATGGGCGGAAGCGGTCGCGCGCTCGAGGCGGCGATGACGTATTCGAACTGGGTTTTCGCCGGCGCGGTGCTGGTGTGGCTCTTCAACTCGCTCGGCGCCGTCCTCCGCGGTACCGGCAACATGGCGTTCCCGGCAGCCGTCAGCTGCATCGGCGTAGTGATCCTGGTGCCCGCGTCGCCGGCGCTCATCTTCGGCTGGGGGCCGTTTCCGGCGCTCGGGATTGCGGGCGGCGCGGTGGCGCTCGTTTCGTACTATGTCCTCGGTTGCCTCGCGTATGTCGCCTACCTGTGGGGCGGACGCAGTGTGCTGCACCCGTCGCTGCGTGCAGTGCGCTTCCGCTGGCCGCTCTTTCGCGACATCCTGCGCGTAGGCGCGGTCGCCGCGCTTGTCACCGTAACGACCAATCTCACCATCATGATCGGCACCGCGTTCGTCGGGGAGTTCGGCCCGGCCGCGATCGCCGGCTACGGCACGGGCGCGCGGCTGGAATACCTGCTGGTGCCGCTCGTCTTCGGCCTCGGCGGCCCACTGGTCGCGATCGTGGGCACGAGCATCGGTGCAGGACAACGCGAGCGAGCGTTGCGTACCGCGTGGATCGGCGCCGTCATGGCCTCCATCCTCACGGAGGCGATCGGCCTCTGCGCCGCGGCATTCCCGACGGCATGGCTCTCACTCTTCGATACTGATCCGCAGATGCTCGAGGCCGGAGCGACTTACCTCCGGACGGTGGGGCCCTTCTATGGAATGTTTGGCCTCGCGTTGTCGCTTTACTTCGCCTCGCAAGGCGCAGGCCGGTTGCTGTGGCCGCTCCTCGGCAACCTGGCGCGCCTTGCGATCGCTGCGCTCGCCGGGTGGCTCGCGCTGCGCTGGACCGGTGAGCTCTCGCAGGTGTTCCTGGCGCAAAGCGTCGGGCTTATCGCCTCTGGTTTCATCAATTTGGCCGCCGTCGCGGGCGGCGCCTGGTTCGGTTCGTTGACGTGGCCGTGGTCTACGGCAGCCGCGCTGCAAAGGAGATCGCCAATATGAGCGGCAAATACTTCGTCGTTACCTTCATCGGTCTGTTGCCCCTGGTCTTGGCGGCGTGCAATGACGCCACTTCTTCCTCAACCGACCCGCGGATGCAACCGCCGCTGGTGCGGATAGAGACGGTCGAGATCTCCGGCGAGTCAGAGCGTTCGTTCACCGGAATCATCGCGGCCCGCGTGCAGAGCGACCTGGGATTCCGAGTCCCCGGGAAGGTCTTGGCGCGCTTGGTAGATGCCGGGCAAACCGTCAAGCGCGGCCAACCACTCATGCGTATCGACCCCACGGACCTGAGGCTCGCCATGCGCGCGCACGAGGAGGCCGTTGCTGCCGCCAAGGCGCGCGCGCGCGAAACTGCGGATGACGAGGCGCGACACCGCGGCCTGGTCGCCGCGGGTGCGGTTTCGAGATCGGCCTATGACAAGGCCGAGGCTGCCGCCGAGGCGGCAAGAGCGGAGCTCAATGCGGCCGAAGCCCGGGCGGACGTTGCCCGCAATGAAACGGGCTACGCTGTCCTGTTCGCGGACGCGGACGGCGTGGTAGTCGAGACTCTGGCGGAGCCGGGCCAGGTCGTCGGTGCCGGCCAGGCCGTCGTGCGTGTGGCGCATGCCGGGCGCCGCGAGGCGGTCATCGAGCTCCCCGAAACCCTGCGCCCGGCGATCGGATCCACCGGCCGGGCAACCTTGTATGGAAGCGCTCTGACGGGCCCTGCGAAACTTCGCCAGTTGTCGGACGCCGCAAACCGCCAGACCCGGACGTTCGAGGCTCGGTACGTGCTGGAGGGCCGCCTGGCAGACGCGCCGCTCGGCTCGACCATCTCCATCCAGATCTCGGCCGGCCGGTCCGCGCCGGCGCTGCAGGTACCGACCGGCGCGATTTTCGATCCGGGCAAGGGTCCCGGCGTATGGCTGGTCGAAGGCGAAACGCCTCGGGTCACTTGGCGTGCCGTGCAAATCGCCGGCCTCGGCGGCGAAGCGGCTTCGGTCGTCGGCAATCTCGCGGCCGGCGATCGCGTCGTGGCGCTCGGTGCGCATCTGCTGCACGAAGGCGAGCACGTGCGGCTCGCGCAAAGCGAAACCGCACGAAGGGTGGCCGTCAACGGCGCCAGGCTGCGATGAGCGGCTTCAATCTCTCCGCCCTCGCCGTACGCGAGCGCTCCGTCACTTTGTTCCTGCTCGTGGCGATTTCCATCGCCGGCGTCGTGGCCTTCCTGATGCTGGGCAGGGCGGAAGACCCTTCCTTCACGATCAAGCAGATGACGGTCGTCACGGCTTGGCCGGGGGCGACGGCGAAGGAGATGGAAGAGCTGGTCGCCGAAAGGTTGGAGAAGCGGATGCAGGAACTGCGCTGGTATGACCGCACCGAGACCTTTACGCGACCTGGCCTGGCGTTTAGCACGGTGGTCCTGCGCGACAGCACGCCGCCGGTTGATGTCCCCGAGCAGTTCTATCAGGCGCGGAAGAAACTCGGCGACGAGGCGCATCAGTTGCCGCTTGGCGTCATCGGTCCGATGGTGAACGACGAATATTCCGACGTGACCTTTGCGCTCTATGCGTTGAAGGCGAAAGGCGAGCCTCATCGGCGCCTCGTCCGGGAGGCGGAAACCTTACGCCAACGGCTGCTGCACGTGCCCGGCGTCAAGAAGGTGAACATCATCGGCGAGCAAGCGGAAAGGATCTTCGTCGAGTTCTCCTACGACCGCCTCGCAACGCTGGGCCTGTCTCCTGGAGACATCTTCGCTGCGCTCAACAGCCGCAACGCCATGACGCCCGCCGGCGCGATCGAAGCCAAGGGCCCGCAAGTCTTCATCAGACTGGACGGCGCCATCGACGATCTGCAGAAGATTCGCAATACGCCGGTCGCCGCGCAAGGCCGTACGCTGAAGCTTGCCGACATCGCCGAAGTGAAGCGGGGCTACGAAGACCCGGCGAGCTTCCTGATCCGCAACAACGGCGAACCGACCTTGCTGCTCGGCGTGGTCATGCGCGAGCGGTGGAACGGCCTCGAGCTCGGCAAGGCATTGGAAGTGGAAGCGGCGGCGATCAACGCGGAGATGCCGCTCGGCATGAGCCTCTCCAAGGTCACGGACCAGTCCGACAATATTCGGGCGGCCGTCGACGAGTTCATGGTCAAGTTTCTCGTCGCCCTCGGCGTGGTGATGCTCGTGAGCTTTCTCAGCATGGGATGGCGCGTCGGCATCGTCGTGGCGGCGGCGGTTCCCCTGACCTTGGCCGCGGTATTCATCGTCATGGCGGCCACCGGCAAGGACTTCGACCGCATCACACTTGGCTCGTTGATACTGGCGCTGGGACTCCTGGTCGACGACGCGATCATCGCCATCGAGATGATGGCCGTGAAAATGGAGGAGGGTTACGACCGCGTCGGCGCAGCGGCCTATGCGTGGAGTCATACCGCCGCCCCGATGCTCGCCGGGACGCTGGTGACCGCGATCGGCTTCATGCCGAACGGCTTCGCCAGGTCGACCGCCGGCGAGTACACCAGCAACATGTTCTGGATTGTCGGCGTCGCGCTGATCGCATCCTGGATCGTCGCCGTAGTGTTCACGCCTTATCTCGGGGTGAAGCTGCTGCCGGACATCAAGAAGCGACCGGGCGGGCACGAAGCGATGTACAACACGCCGCGCTACAACCGCTTCCGCCAGCTTCTAGGACTTGTGATCCGGCGCAAATGGCTCGTCGCGGCAAGCGTGGTCGGTGCGTTCTTCGTCGCCGTGCTGGGCATGGGCCTGGTGAAGAAGCAGTTCTTTCCGACTTCCGATCGACCGGAAGTACTGGTCGAAGTGCAAATGGCGTACGGCGCTTCCATCGAGCAGACGCGTGCCGCCACCGCCAAGATCGAGACTTGGCTCGCCCAGCAACCGGAAGCCAAGACCGTTACCGCCTATGTCGGCCAAGGGGCGCCGCGCTTCTACCTCGCCATGTCACCCGAGCTACCCGATCCCTCGTTCGCCAAAATCGTCGCATTGACGCAGAGCGAAGAGGCGCGCGAGGCGCTCAAGCTCAGGCTGCGACAGGCGGTGGCCGACGGCCTGGCACCCGGGGCTCGCGTGCGAGTTACCCAGCTGGTGTTCGGCCCGTACTCGCCCTTCCCCGTAGCTTTCCGTGTGATGGGTCCCGACCCGGACAAGCTTCGTGACATTGCGGCGCAGGCCCTCGCGGTGATGAAGGCGAGTCCCCTGATGAGAACGGTCAACAGCGATTGGGGCGAGCGCGTGCCCGCGCTGCGTTTCGCGCTCGATCAGGACAGGCTGCAGAGCATCGGCTTGACGTCCAGCGATGTGGCCCGACAGCTTCAGTTCCTCCTGAGCGGCATCCCGATCACCGACGTACGCGAAGACATCCGTTCGGTGGAGGTCGTCGCCCGTTCTGCCGGAGACGCGCGGCTCGATCCGAGCAGGATCGCCGATTTCACTTTAGTGGGCACGGCGGGCCAACGGATTCCGGTATCGCAAATCGGAACCGTGGAGATCCGCATGGAAGACCCGATCCTGCGTCGCCGCGATCGCACGCCGACGATTACCGTGCGCGGCGACATTGCCGAGGGCTTGCAGCCGCCGGACGTGTCCACCGCCGTGTGGAAGGAGCTCCAGCCCATCATCGCGAAGCTGCCTTCGGGCTACCGGATCGAGCAGGGCGGTTCCATAGAGGAATCCGGCAAGGCAAATCGCGCCTTGGCCCCGCTGTTTCCCATCATGATCGTCCTCACGCTGATCACGATCATCTTTCAGGTCCGCTCGATCTCCGTGATGACGATGGTATTCGCAACCGCACCGCTGGGGCTCATCGGCGTTATTCCGACCTTGCTGTTGTTCCAGCAGCCGTTCGGCATCAACGCGCTGGTCGGGCTGGTCGCCCTTTCCGGAATCCTGATGCGCAACACGCTCATTCTGCTCGGTCAGATCCGCCAGAACGAGAAGGATGGATTGGCGCCGTTCGATGCCGTAGTCGAGGCCACCGTGCAGCGCTCCCGTCCGGTCATTCTGACGGCGCTTGCCGCGATGCTGGCGTTCATTCCGCTCACCCACTCCGTGTTCTGGGGAACGCTGGCGTACACCTTGATCGGTGGAACATTCGGCGGGACGGTTCTCACGCTCGTGTTCTTGCCGGCGTTGTATGCCATCTGGTTCAAGATCAAGCCGGTCGCGAAGGGCCAGCAGGCCGCTCGCGAGATTCGAGCGGAGCCTGTCCCTGCCTAGGCTGGCCCTGAGCACTCCTGCCGTGCAGCCATCAAGGCTGCATCTGCATGCGCAGCGCCTTGAGGGCGAAGTCAAAGAGCGCCACGCGCTGAGCGAATACCTCGCCGAAGTAGCTGCCTGCGTCGGGCTGCGGCAGCTCGAGCCAGGCGTCGGCTTCGCCCGCTTCGGTCGCGACATGCATGTCCAGCTTGCGCGCGAGATGCATCATTGCCGCGTTCTCCCTCAGGCAGTGCATGAAAAGCTTTGGCCGGCGCCAGTTGCGCGAGCGCAGCATCGCGCGCTCGAGGAGCGCGCCGCCGAAGCCTCGGCCGCGATATTCGGGCAGCACCGACACGCCGAGCTCGGCGTGGTCCTCGCCGCACGCGAGATGCGCGGCCCCCACCAGGGTGAGATCGTCGTTGAATACGCCGAAGAGCGCGTCGCGTTCGAAGTCGATGCGAGTGATGTAGGCGTGCACCATGCTGTCAGCGGGCGGCGTCCCGAAGCGCAACCGCCGGTCCTCGCGCCCAAGCGCGAGCAGGTGCTGCTCGTACGCCGTGCGGTCGAGGGACGTCAGCTCGCGCACGGGCAAGCCGAGCGGCTTCACGGTGGTCACCCGCATCACGATGGGCTGTATGCGCGCGGCGCGCAAACGACCGTTATTGAAGCGTCGCTTGAGAAAAGATCACACATTGGGGCAACCTACTTTGCGAGATCGGCTCCTCTCCGATACCCCAATCACTTGCCAGCGTCGCCCGGGAGCTCGCGCGGGCGCATTCTCCAGAAGGCGGCGAGCCCGCCGAGGATGACTAGGGCGACCGCCAGGAATGCGAGGCCCCACGCCATTCGCGACATGCCGCCACCGAGGTCAAGAACGATGCCGACGATGAGCGGGCCGACGAAGCCTCCCGCGTAGCCCAGCGTTGAATGGACGGCGAGCGTCGCCCCGCGGCGCGACGGCTCGGCGGTTCCGGAGGAGCCGGCGGTCAGCGACGCTGAATCAGAGTTCCTTGGAGGCGTCGACCTCGGGCGAACGGTAACGACCAGCCAGATGGCGAAGCCATAGGCCACCAGCATCCCCACGGCGACCACGTAGGAGGCAGTACCGGCGAATCCCACACCCGCTCCCAACGCTGCGGATCCCAGCATCGCAAGCGCGATCAACCTGCGTCGTCCGAACCGAATGGCGGCCTCGTTCCCGATGACGCTGGCCGCTGTTCCGATGAGGCCCAGGGCAGTCAGCACTACGGTGGGAGGAAGGAGCTGCTCGGAGGCGCCGGCGCTCAAAGCGACGAAGCCGAGAAAGGCAACTCCCCAGCCACGAAGCGCGCTCATCTCCAGGGTGTGGACGCAATAGGCGATCGAATAGGCCATGGCCGACCGATTGCGCAAGACCGGACGAAAGTCGAAAAGGCGGACGCCGGCGACGGCACGAGCTGCCGCGCCGCGCGCGGCGATTAGGGCAACGAGCGTCCACGCCAGGGCGGCGCTGGCTCCCGCCGCCACGAATGCGAGATTCCAGCCGCCCAGCGCGGCCAGCAAACCCGCACTCGAGAAGGATAGGGCACCGGCTACGCCGATGCTCGCGGCATGACCCGTTACCGCCCGCGACATCATTTTTTCGTCAACTCGGTCGGCGAGCAGATTGAGCCCTGTCATGTAGGTGCCGGCCCAACCGACGCCGGCAAGCGCCCGCAATGTGAGAGCGGACCAGAAGCCGTCCGCCGCCATGCCGAAGAGCAGATGGCTGAGGATTGTGCAGCCGACGCCGAAGAGGTAAACCCGCTTCGCCTCAATCCGGTCCGTAAGCGTCACGAGCACCGGCACCGAGACCATGTAAGCCGCGTAGAAGATCCCCGTGATCCAACCCGCTTCGCTGTTTGTCAGCCCCCAGAGTGGAATCATCGAAGGCAGGAGCGCCGGCCAGGTATAGGCGCCGATCTGCACGAGCACCTGGGCGGCACCGATGACGGCGGTCAAACGCGCTGCCGAAAGGGTTCGCATCGCTACGGGCTGGTCGACTCGCCGTGCCGGGCACGGCGAAGGATGGACAGGACCGCGAACGAAGCGATGCCGAATGCCGCCGTAACGCCGAGCGCGGCCGTTCCGACCCGGGTAAGCAACACATCAAACAGGAACGGTGCGCCGGCCTGAAGGAGCCGCGCGGGCATCATCAAGAGCCCTTGCCGCATGCCGTAGCCGCCCGCGCCGAAGAAGTAAAGCGGCAATGTGCCGTTGGCGATCGTCATCACCCCGTTGCCGGCACCATGGGCCACGGTGAACACGGGCGCAGCCGGGGCGCCCGATGCGAGCAGGATGCCTGCACCAACCGGATGCGCGAGGGTGGCCACCTGAGCCGATGTCAGCGGCTTGACGCGGCGCATGAGCCAGAACTCCATGACGCGTGCGCCAACCTGGGCGGGTCCTACGAGCGCCGCCGCGGCGATCGCTGCGGGCAAGCTTGCGCCGGCTTCCTGAAGCACTCGAGGCAGGTGCGCCGCCATGGAAGTGCTTCCGAACCACGTTCCCGCGAATACGAATGCCAGGGCCGCCATGATCCAGCCATTACGCCGATCCAGCGCTGGACTTGCGGCGTCAGCTCGGTTGCCGGACTCATGAATGCCGCGTGGCAGCGTGGCGTTGAGGGGCAGGCAGATGAGCAAGTGAGCGCCGGCCCATGTGAAGCATGCGGCTCGCCAGCCGAATGACACGTCCAGCCAGGCGGTAAGAGGCCAGCCGATCGTGCTCGCGAATCCCGCTATGAGTGTGATCCCGGTGATGGCCCGTCGCGCGTCTTGCCCATAGATTCGCACGAGGGTGGAGAACGCCGCTTCGTACAGTCCGCACGACATCGCTACGCCCAGGGCGAGCCAGCTGGCGATCAGGGACATGGGGCCCGTCGCGAAGCCGAGCGATGCCAGTGCGACCGCAAAAAGCAGGTTCGAGGCTGGAAGCACACGATGGCCACCGTGCACATCGATCAGCCTGCCGGAAAGCGGGCCGCAGAATCCGGAGAGCAGGAGGCCGCAAGAAAAAGCGATGAATACCCAGGGCGTCGTGAGACCCAGGTCGGCTGCCATGTCGTTGGCGAGAATCGCCGGCAGGTAGTAACTCGACGCCCAGGCGAGGGTCTGAGCCGTCCCAAGGCGGCCGATGACCCAAATTGGGCTGCTCATTGGAGTGCTTGACGGTCCGCCGTCATTTCCATTATTCTAGAATCATGGAAACGACACGAGCCGTAGAAGCCCTTGCCGCGCTGGCACAAGCGAGTCGCCTGCAGATTCATCGCTTATTGGTCGAGGCGGGGCCGGAAGGCATGTCAGTCGGCCGGATCGGCGAGGAGCTCGGGCTTCCCGCGGCGACGCTGTCGTTTCACCTCTCGCAGCTTACGCGAGCCGGCCTGGCGCGCAGCCGGCAAGAGGGCCGGTTCGTCATCTACAGCGCCGACTTCGACAGCATGAACGCGCTTGTCGGCTACCTCACCGAGAACTGTTGCGGTAGCCAGGCCTGCGCACCCGCCTGTGCTCCTTTGACCCTGAAAGGGAAAGCCAATGAAACGGTTTCACGCTCACGTCGCCGTGCATGACCTGAAGCAGAGCATCCGCTTCTACTCGGCGCTCTTTGGAATGCAGCCGTCCGTCGAAAAGCCGGACGACGCCAAGTGGCTGCGCGCCTGCGCCGCGATGAATCGCCGGGCAGCGTGAAGCCGTACAACGTCCTGTTCCTCTGCACGGGAAACTCGGCGAGGTCGATCCTCGCCGAGGCCTATCTCAACCCGGCGGGGCGCGGCCGGTTCAAAGCCTACAGCGCGGGCAGCCATCCGAACGGAAAGGTGAACCCTGTTGCGCTGGAGGTTCTTGCGAAGAGCCGCATCGATACGGTAGGCCTGCGCTCGAAGACTTGGGACGAATTCGCGGGTCCGGGAGCGCCGGAGATCGACCTGATCTTTACCGTGTGCGACGACGCGGCTGGCGAGGTCTGCCCGGTCTGGCCCGGCAAGCCCATCACCGCCCATTGGGGCGTGGCCGACCCGGCGGCGGTCATTGGCAGCGACGAGGAAAAACGCAAAGCCTTCCAGCGCGCATTCGCGGAGCTCTCCGCCCGGATCAATCTCCTGCTCGCGCTGCCGATCGAGAAGCTCGACCGGCACGCGCTGAAGGGGCGGCTCGAGGAGATCGGCAGGACATGAGCGTTCCCGCTTCAGTCGTCCTCCGCGAAACGAAGCCGGCCATCGGCTTTTTCGATCGCTGGCTGAGCGTTTGGGTATTCCTTTGCATCGTCGCCGGAATCGCGGTCGGGGAATTGATGCCTGCGCCGATCCAGGCGCTCGGTCGCGTGGAGGTTGCGCGGGTCAACGTCCCGGTCGGCGTGCTCATCTGGGTGATGATCATTCCGATGCTCCTGCGCATCGACTTCGGCGCGATGGGGCAGGTGCGGCGGCACTGGCGCGGCATCGGCGTCACCCTCGCCGTGAACTGGCTGGTGAAGCCCTTCTCGATGGCGGCCCTGGGCTGGCTTTTCCTGCGGCATGTCTTTGCGCCGTATTTGCCGGCGGGTCAGGTCGACGCTTACGTCGCCGGCCTGATCTTGCTCGCCGCGGCGCCCTGCACCGCAATGGTGTTCGTGTGGAGTCGCCTCACTAAAGGCGATCCGTATTTCACGCTCAGCCAGGTCGCGCTCAACGACGCCATCATGGTGGTCGCCTTCGCTCCGATCGTCGGCCTGCTGCTCGGGCTATCGGCAATCGCGGGTCCATGGGAGACCTTGTTCGTGTCAGTCCTGCTCTACATCGTCATCCCGGTGGTGATCGCACAGACCTGGCGAGCGGTGCTGCTGCGGGACGGGGAAGCGAGTCTCCAGCGGACGCTCGAGGCCATCCAGCCGTTCTCGACGGCGGCGTTGCTCGCGACGATCGTTCTGCTGTTCGCCTTCCAGGGCCGGCAGATCCTGGACCAGCCGCTGGTCATCGGGATGCTCGCCGTGCCGATCCTCATTCAGGTCTACTTCAACTCCGCGCTCGCCTACTGGCTCAATCGTCGCCTCCGGATCGCGCATAGCGTCGCCGGCCCGTCGGCCCTCATCGGGGCGAGCAACTTCTTCGAGCTTGCCGTTGCGGCCGCCATCACCCTTTTCGGCTTCGATTCCGGAGCTGCGCTCGCCACCGTGGTCGGGGGTCCTGGTCGAAGTGCCGGTGATGCTCTCCGTGGTGGCGATCGTGAACAAGACTCGCCGTTGGTACGAGGAGGGCGGCGCGTGATCGAGACGCTGAACACGGGATGCTTCTGCGTGAGCCTGGAGCGCGTGGCCCTGCGCGCAGCCATGGACAACGATGCGACCGCCAGCGGGTTGTCGACGCTCATCGAGGAACGCTGTCCCCATCTCTTCGCCGCGCTGCCGGTGTTCGTCTCCCGCGCTCATGTGGACGAGATGGCGACAATCATCGCCGCAGTCGAGGAAGTGGTCGCATTGCCGGCGTACCGCGACAGCGTGCTCTCGTATGGTCCGGAGATCGCGCGTTTCGAACCGGGCGCCCGCGGCGTGTTCATGGGCTACGATTTTCATCTTGGCGCCACCGGCCCCAAGCTCATCGAAATCAATACCAATGCCGGCGGTGCCCTGCTGAACGCGCTGCTCGCCAGGGCACAGCGCGCCTGCTGCGAGGACGTCGCGAGGCTGGTCACCGGCCCCGTTCCCGCGGAGCGGGTCG
Organism: Burkholderiales bacterium; assembly: GCA_044870335.1. GTDB lineage: Bacteria > Pseudomonadota > Gammaproteobacteria > Burkholderiales > SG8-39 > SCGC-AG-212-J23. The sequence goes on from JBIOYV010000075.1 coordinate 45,938, forward strand.
AGCGCGCGCTCTTCGACATGTTCATGGCGGAGTGGCACCTCGCCGGCCGCAGCGGTGTTCCCGCGCGCGTCGCCATCGTGGACGACTCGCCCGAGGCGCAATTCCTCTATCCCGAGTTTCTTCTCTTCGAGCGGCTTTTCCGCGGTTGCGGCGTGCAAGCCCGCGTCCTCGCGCCCGAGCAGCTCGCTTTCCGGGATGGGGAGCTTCGCGATGCCGACGGCCGCATCGACCTCGTCTACAACCGGCTGACCGACTTCTCGCTGGCGGAAGGCGCCCACGCAGCGCTACGCGCCGCGTACCTCTCTGGGGCGGCGGTCGTGACCCCGCACCCGCGGGCGCATGCGCTCTACGCGGACAAGAGGAATCTTGCGTTGCTGAGTGATGAGTCGCGGCTCGCGGGACTTGACGTACCGCGGCGGACAATCGAAGTCTTGGTGCGCGGCATACCACGAACCCGGCTCGTAACGGCGGATCTCGTCGATGAGTTGTGGTCCGATCGCCGCAAGCTGTACTTCAAGCCCGCTGCAGGGTATGGCAGCAGGGCCGCCTACCGAGGCGACAAGCTGACGAAACGGGTCTGGACCGAGATCCAGCACGGCGCCTATGTGGCTCAGGAGCTCGTCCCGCCGAGCGAACGCAGCATCGGTCCCGATGCACCGCTCAAGGTGGGCATACGGAACTACGCCTACGCGGGCCGGGTTCAGCTTCTCGCTGCCCGCCTGTACCAAGGGCAGACGACGAACCTGCGAACACCCGGTGGCGGCTTCGCCCCCGTGCTTACGACGCCTAAGCTGGATCTCGACTGTCAGTGCGGATCGCTTGAGGCTGCACCGACGCCGCCCGAGGCCTCCTTGGCGATTTCTCCGCTCGCGTAGCGGCGATCCAGGATCTGCCGCGTCGTCTCGCCGGCATCCCGGGAATGAGCGCGATGTCTGCCGCGGAGGAACATGCCGCCGCAGGCGATCATCATGAGCGCCATGAAGACGAAGCATAGGAGCGGAAATATCCAGAACGTGAAGTAAGGCGCCCAGTTGAAGTCCATGATCTGCTCCTTGTCGCCGCTATGCCGCTGCGCGTCTCAGCGAAGCGTCTTCGCTCAACTTCGCGATGATCTTGTCCGCCACCTGGCGTGCGGTGGCCCTGCGCTCCTCTTCGGGCACATCGTCCATCAGGAAAACGTCGGTGTATTTCCTGTAGAAAGGCAGGGCATCGATCTGCACGACCTTGTCCTCGCCGACGATGTTCTTCAGCACGCGCCCGTGGCAGTTGAGGAAGCAGCCGTCGATCATGAGGATCTTGTCCGCAGTCTTGACCCACCCGGCCATTGCGGAGTGCGGAACGAAGAAGGTTTCTGCATGGCAGGCGCGGGCAAGCGTCGCAACGTCCTGGGCGACGAAATTGGCAGCCAGCCTCGCAATTTCTCCGCGGATGCAGGGCCCTTCGCAGGACAGCACGGGAACGGTTCCCTTTGCCATCTGCTCTTTCGCGTAGCGCTCGCCCGCCGCGCAGAACCCCTTAACTCCTTGCACTTCAAGGGAAAAGTCTGGTGTGTAGGCATCCATGTCCATCTCCTGCATGTTGTCTCTTCATCCGCTTAGACGAGACCACCGCCGAAATGGATACGGCGCTTACGGGCGCGGGCGGAAGGTAATGGAGGCGACGGACTTGCGATCGCAGGCGAGCTCGCTGCCTTCGTCGCGAGACAAGTTGCATCCTGCTTCGAACGCCTCGCGAAGCTTGCCGCGCGCCCGGTGGAGGCGGATCTTCACCGTATCGACGCTCAGGCCGAGGATGCCGGCGATCTCGTCGTTCTTGAATCCTTCCAGGCCGCTCAGAATCATGACGGTCCTGTAGTTCTCCGGAAGGTGCGCGACGAATTCCGCTACGCAGGCGTTCATCTCCTCGCGCATTACGGTCGTCTCGGCGGACTCGGTTTGTGCGTCCGGTGGGACGTCCGCGCCGTCACAATCCAATTCCGCGTCGCTCACGCTCGACATTCGCTTCATGCGCAGCTTGTCCAACGCCGCGTTCGTTGCGATGCGGTAGATCCAGGTCGAAAGGCTCGACTTGCCACGAAAATCGGCGAGGCCTTCGTTTACTTTCAGCATGACGGACTGGGTGACATCTTCCGCGTCCGCTTGGCCGACGAGCCGCGCGACATACCGGAGGACTCGCGGCCTGAAGCGGTTGTGAATGGATTTGAAGTCCAAGACAGCTGTGCTCATTTACCCAAGACCATGCTGCGCTCAAAACCCACCTATCGGTTGATCTGACTCAAATATGCGTCCCGAGACGGCCGCGCGCCGGCTGGAAGGCGAACACGGGTCGAATACTTCTTACTGGGTAAGCCGCCGGGTGCAAGGCGCGCTTCGAAGCCCTTCGGCTGCGCCGGCCAGGCCGAGCGCATCAAGCCCGCGCCTATCGCCCTTACGGTCTGGGCAGGGTTAGTACTGCCTCCAGGCCACCCTGCTTCAGGTTGCCAAGCGTCAGCGTGCCGCGATGGGCCTGTGCGATGTTTCTCGCAATGCTCAGGCCCAGCCCGGTGCCTCCGGTATCGCGGCTGCGCGAACCTTCGAGGCGATAAAACGGCTCGAACACCCGCTGCAGTTCCGGCTCGGGAATTCCCGGCCCGCGGTCGCGGATGCGGATGATCAGCCGCTCCGGAGCGTCGTCCACGACCAATAGGGCGGACTTTCCGTACTTGAGGGCGTTATCGAGCAGGTTTCCAAGGCAGCGCTTGAGCGCCTGCGGCCGGCCGACGTACGGGCGGGAGGCGGCTCCTTCGATCGCAACTTCGGCGCCGGTAATTTGAGCGTCGGCCTGCAGGCTTTCGAGCAAGGCCTTGACATCGACGGGCCGCGCCTTTTCGGCGCTTTCCCCGCCGCGCATGAATTCGAGCGTGCCCTGGACCATGGACTCCATCTCCTCCAGATCCTGGGCAATCTTCTTCTTGACCTCGCCGTCTTCGAGCAGCTCGGCGCGCAGCCGCAGGCGGCTCACCGGGGTCTTGAGGTCGTGCGACATCGCTGCCAACGTTGCCGTGCGCTCCCGGATGTAGCTTGCGAGACGCTGCTGCATCTCATTGAAAGCACGCGCGGCGCGCACGACCTCCACCGGGCCTTGCTCCGGCATGGGCGCCCGGTCGATGTTTCGTCCAAGCTCGTCGGCGGCGTCGGCGAGCGCATTGAGCGGGCGCGTGGCCCAGCGTACCGCGACCAGGGAGACCGCGATGACGGCGGCAAGGAGTACGGCGAGACTCAGCAACAAGCGGTAGGGCCAGTCCGCCGTCTGCACCGGTTGGCGTGAATCGAATGTGACCAGTGCGCCGTCGTTCAGCCGCACCTGCGCCACGAAGGAGACCCCTGGCTGCGATCCCAGGTGCATCGCCGCCCCAGGGCCCATATGGGAACGATGCGCCATCGGCCCAGGCAGCTCTTTCCTGACCTTCACCTGTGTTTCTTGTACCGCGACGGCGACCGGCCGCCCATCGCCGAGGAACCGGCGCAGCATCATCCCAAAGAGCGCCGAACGCGGGCCGCCTTCCGGATCGAGCTCCAGCGCGTCGAGGGGCGGCTGGTCGAGGCTGATGGTAAGCGGCGCTGCGCTGAAGACCTGCACGATGCGGCGGCGCTCGGCCGGACCGAGCGGCTCGAGGAGCTTCACGATGTCGGCGATGCGCTGGGCGGCTTGCATGCCGCTTGCCTGCGCCAGCGCCTCGCCCCGCTCGTGCATGTGGATTGCGAAGCTTGCGAGCAGGGCGAGGACGAGCACGCTCAACTGCACGAGCACCAGGCGGCTGAAGAGCGAGCGCGGCGCCAGCGTCGGCGTCACGCCGTCTCCACCTGCGCCGCCAGCACATAGCCCTCGCCGCGGACGGTCTTGATGATCCGCGGCTCTCGTGCGTCGTCCCGCAAGCGCTGGCGCAGGCGGCTTACCTGGACATCGATCGCGCGGTCGAACGGTCCGGCATCGCGCGAGATCATGAAGTCGATGAGCTGGTCACGCGACAGCACCCGGTTCGGTGCCGCGAGGAACGCCCGCAGCAGCTTGAACTCCGTGCCGCTCAGCGGCACCACCACGCCGTCGGGCGCGGTCAGATCGCGTGTGGCGACATCGAGCGTCCATCCGGCGAAGGCGAACGACTTCACCGCGTCGGGCTCGAGATTCTCCGGGAGCGAGCGTGCGCGCCGCAGCACGCTCTTGATGCGGGCCAGCAGCTCGCGCGGGTTGAATGGTTTTGCGAGGTAATCGTCGGCGCCCATTTCCAGCCCCACGATGCGGTCCGTCTCCTCGCCGCGCGCGGTGAGCATGATGACCGGCAGGTTGGAGCGGGCTCGCAGGTCACGGCACAGCTGGAGTCCATCCTCGCCGGGAAGCATCAGGTCGAGGACGATCAGGTCCGGGCGGGCCGTAAGGAGCGCTCCTCGCAGCGCCTTGCCGTCCGCCGCGCTCGTCACCCGATAGCCTTGCTTTTGCAGATACTGCTGCAGAAGGCGGCGCGTCTCCGCGTCGTCGTCGACGATCAGGATGTGATCTTGGGTGGCAGCCATGGCGGATATATAACGTCAAGCGGCTCGCCCTCCGCCGCAAGACTGTAACGCAGTGTAACAACGCCGGCCGCGCCAGGCCTGCGATACAAAACTCGCGGTTCCGGACATGGCGCACTTACAACTTTTTGGTTCAATGAATCCCGCAGAAGGATCAACCTCTCACCGACTTCGAAAAGGAAACGATCGTGAAACGTTCACATAAAGCAGCAGCCGCCATCGCCGCCGCCTTGAGCCTGGGTATCGCCGCCGCAGCATTTGCGCAGCCGGGCAACGGGTCGCATCCCAAGGCGGGCATGCAGCACGGCAAGATGGACGGCATGCAGCACGGCAAGATGGACGCGACGCAGCACGCGCAGGCAACGCGCGAAGCGATGCAGAAGCGGGCAAAGGAGAAGCGTGCGACGGCGCAATCCGATACGCACACGCATTGACCCCTTGAAACGCTCACACAAGGTCGCCGCGGCAGTCCTCGCAGCACTGGGGTCCGGTCTGGCGATCGCAGTCGCTTTCGCTCATCCGGGCGGCATGGGCCCGGGGATGATGATGCAGGGCATGCAGCATGGCGCTCCGATGGCGGGCATGCATTCCGGCGACGCGGCCTTCCAGGCGGACATGCAGCTGGTCCACGAGATGCTGGCGGGTCACGACAAGATCAAGCGCTCGGTCGAGAATCTCCCCGACGGCATCCGCACCGTGACCGAATCCGAAGACCCGCAGGTCGCCCAGGCGCTGAAGGCGCACGTGGCGAGCATGGAGCAGCGGCTCAAGGACGGGCGCGTCTTCAATCTGTTCAGCTCCACGTTGCCGGTCCTTTTCGACAACAAGGATAAGATCAAGACCAGTGTGCAGATCACCGAAAAGGGTGCCGCCGTCACGCAGAGCTCCGCCGACGCAAAGGTGGTCGCCGCGCTTCAGGCGCACGCCGGCGAGGTGAGCGAGCTGGCGCGCGACGGCATGCCCGCCATGATGCGGGGCATGCGCTCGCGCATGATGGGAGCCTCGCGATGAAACGGGCGCTGCTGCTTGCCGTGTCTCTTTTCCTTTCGGGTCATGCCGCGGCCCAGGCGCTCCACACGCACCAGCACAGCTTCAGCGGCGCGGAGCAATGGGCGCATGTGTTCGACGATCCGAAGCGCGACGCGTGGCAGATGCCGCACGAAGTCATCCAGGCGCTCGCCCTCAAGCCCGATGCGGTGATCGCCGACGTAGGCTCCGGCACCGGCTATTTCGCCGTGCGGCTCGCCACCATGGTCCCCAAGGGCCGCGTCTACGGCGTCGATACCGAGCCCGACATGGTCAAGTACCTCGCCGAGCGGGCGAAGCGCGAGAAGCGCTCCAACATCGTCGCCGTAGCCGGAGCTCCCGACAGTCCGCGCCTTCCCGAGAAGGCCGATCTCATCCTGCTGGTGGACGTGTATCACCACATCGACCAGCGGGAGCGCTATTTCCGAAACCTGCGCGCTTCGCTCAAGCCGGGCGGCCGCATCGCCGTCATCGACTTCCGCATGGAGTCCCCCGACGGCCCGCCGCGCGCCGCGCGCATCGAGCCGCAGCGCGTGATCGACGAGCTCAAGGCCGCCGGCTACGGCCTGGCCAGGCAGCACGACTTCCTGCCCAACCAGTACTTCCTGGTTTTCGAGCTGCGGTCCTAGCGGCGTTCAGCGGCGAACTCGCGGGAGATTTCGCGAGCGCTGCTGCCCAGCTCCTAAGAGACCGGTTTGCCGTCGGTGCTGAGGCCAACGATGCCGGATGACACGGCTCGGTTGACGGAGGTCAACATCTCGTCTTTGCCTCACCGTATAAAAGGGGGTGATTCCGCCCCGCTCCGGCACCTGCGTTGCAGCCGCATTCGTGCTGGCTTTCGCGCTCGCCGCCTGCTCGACACCACGCGAGGACGTGCCGCGCCCGCCTTCGCACGCCTGGCCGCATCCCGAGGAGACGGGGCTTGGACTCGGCTTCGCGGAGCAACTGCGTGCGCACGGCGGGCAATCCGGCTTTCATCTGCTCGTGTCGGGAATGGAGGCGTTCAGCATCCGCGCCGCGCTTGCCGAAAGCGCGCAGCGCACGCTGGACCTGCAGTACTACATCCTGAGCGAAGACACCACCACTCAGCTCCTTCTCTATCGCGTGCTGCGCGCCGCCGAGCGCGGCGTGCGCGTGCGGCTGCTGATCGACGACCTCTACGCCCTGGGAAAGGATATCGATCTCGCGAGCTTCTCGGCGCAGCCGAACATCGAGGTGCGCGTTTTCAATCCGTTCCTCAGCCGCGGCCGGCTGGGCGCCTCGCAGGCGCTCGAGTTTCTCGGCGACGCTGCCCGGTTGAACCGGCGCATGCACAACAAGCTGTGGATCGCCGATAACGCCGCCGCGGTGGCGGGCGGCCGCAATCTGGGCGATGAGTATTTCGAAGCCCGCGACGAGAATAATTTCGCGGATCTCGACGTCCTGGCCGCAGGGCCCGTGGTCCAGGATGTCTCGCGCGGCTTCGACGAATACTGGAACAGCGCCTGGGCCGTGCCAATCGAGGCCTTCGTTCCCGGCCCGCCGGCGCCGGAGCGGATCGCCGAATTCGCGGCGCGCCTGCGAAGTGCGCCTGAACAGCTCCGCGACACCGACTACGCACGCGCGCTGCGCGAGACGGGGCTGGGGCTCGCGTTGCGCACCGGGCAGCTTGCGCTCACGCGGGCGCGCGCCGAAGTCGTTTACGACAAGCCGGCAGATTTGGCCGGAGAGCCCGCCGATCAATCGCCGCGTGCGATCTACTCGCGCTTGCGTTCGTTTGTCGAGGCAGCGCGGCAGGAGGTCATCCTGATCTCGCCCTACTTCATTCCCAGCGAACAGGGACTAGAGGTGCTCAGCGAGCTAGTGCGGCGAAATGTGCGCGTGCGTGTCCTTACCAATTCACTCGCATCGACCGACTATTTTCCCCTTGCGCACTCGGGCTACGCGCGCTGGCGCAAGCGGCTGCTCGCCGCGGGCATCGAGCTGCACGAGATGCGTCCCGAGCGGACCACCGCGCTCGGCAGCCCACGCCGGGACGCCTCGCGCGCCTACCTGCACACTAAAGCCATCGTCGTCGATCGCCAGCGGGCAATTCTCGGCTCGATGAACCTCGATCCGCGCTCGCGCCTGCAAAACACGGAAGTCGGCCTGTTCCTGGAAAGCCCTGAGCTCGGCGCGCGCCTCGGCGCTCTGCTCGATGTCGCCGTGCGGCCGGCAGGCGCGTTTCGCTTGACGCTGGAAAAGGCAGGGGAGGAGCAGACGCTGTTGTGGACGACCGAAGACGACGGCAAGGAGGTTCGCTACCACTGTGAGCCGGCTGCCTGGTGGCGCCGGTTTCTTTCAACGCTGCTGGGCTGGTTCGCGCCTGAAGGTCTGCTCTGACCTCGCAAATATCGGGCGCAAGCTTCGGCGAGCGCCAGCTCGACGAGCCGGTGCGGATGCGGCGGGCTGCCCTGCCAGGCAAGTTCCCCCTTTCGCGCGCGGAGCTCGTCCTCGATCGCATGGCGCACCTCGGCGCGGCCTCCATCGCAAATACCGTGTCCAGCGGCGGGAATGCGGTGGCGTGCGTCGGGCAGGTGTTCGCGCAGGGGCCCTACGATCGGATTCCAGCCGCGCGGCTAAGCGACTTCATCGGCTCTTGAACTGCATCGCCTCGGTTGTGCTTTCCGGCTGCAGGGTCACATGGTCGATGCCGTAGCGCTCGGCGAGCAGGGCGACGACCGCCGAGCGCACGCCGCTCCAATGAGCCATTTCGTCGAGGATCAGGTGCGCGGAAAGCGCGATGCGGTCCGACGAGAGCGTCCAGACATGAAGATCGTGGACCGACCCGTCGTGTTCCACCGCGGCCATGGAGCGGCCGATCTCCTCGAGCAAGAGGTGCAGCGGCGTGCCTTCCATCAGCGCGTGCAGCGCCTCGCGGAACAGCCGCAGGCTCGAGATCAGGATCAGCGCGCAAATGAAAAGGGAGAGCAGCGGATCGATCGGCATCCAGCCGGTGAAGGAGATGACCAGGCCTGCCACCAGGGCCGCGATGGAACCGAGGAGATCACCCATGATGTGCAACAGTGCGCCCCTCGTATTGATGTTCCTCTCTGATTGCGCGAGGACAAGCGCTGCCGACACATTGACAAGCAACCCGATGAACGCAACCCCGGCAACCGCCTGGCCCGACACCGGCTGAGGTGTGAGCAGCCACTGAACCGCCGCCACGGCGATCCACATGAGGATGGCGAGCATGAAGGCCGCATTGACCAAGGCGGCCACGATCTCCGCGCGCCCGAATCCGTAGGAATGGCGCGCGGAGGGGGCCCGGCGGGCAGCCCAGGCCGCGAATACGGCGATGCCGAGAGAAGCGCCGTCACCCAGCATATGCCCGGCATCGGACAGCAGCGCGAGGGAGCCCGCCCACCGGCCCGCGACCGCCTCCACAACCGAATAGCACAGGGTGAGGATGAGCGCGACGGTCAGCGCCCGCCCGGATCCCGCGGCAATCCACCCGACCAGTGCTTCTCCTGGCGCGCAGAAGCTCTGAGCGATGATCGGATCGGTGGCTTTGCGGCCGCTCAGCATCTTCGCGCCGTAACCCATGGCATGCAGCGCGTGCAGGAAGTTGGAGATCGCGCCGCCCACGGCGATCCACTGCTCATGCGGTGGCACCCTGATATGATCCGGGTCGATCCGAGCGATGCATGCGATGAGCGCGGGCGCGAGCATGGCCCGGTTGCGCTCGATCTGGATGTCGGCCGATGTCTTGCCTTCCCGGCGCGCAAAGTCCGCAAAGAGATCCGCCAGGCGCGGCCTCGCTTCGCCCGGGATCACGGCGAACCGGAAAGGAACCAGCTTTTGGTGATCAGGAGCTCGAAGCGCCGCCAGCGCGGCGAGCCAGAGTTGATCCTGGCCTGGGGCCGGTGGAGCGAGATGCCTGGGCCCGACGGGTGTCCACGAAGGTGTCCAATAACTTGGCGATTTTTACACCCATCAAGCTATCCTCCGGCCCCCAGGTCGTCCCGGCCCTGACTTGGATGGGTCTTGCTGGATGGTTCAGAGTCACAGCCTCGATACAGGTCCAGCGCCCGTCGATCCCACGGACGAATGAGTCGGTGATCCGTTTTTGCATGGCGTCATCCGCCGCGCAACTCGCGCTCCACGTTCTTCACCATCGGCCCGGCCTTGGCAACCGCTTCACGTAGCTTGTCCCTGGAAACGCCAAGCTTGTTGCTCCAGTAGCTCAGCTCGTGGTCTTGATCGACGTTGATACGCTGATCGTCCGGCTTCCCGGTTTGTTTCAGGTCGTCTGCCATATATCCTCCGGCACTGGATTCCGCACTTCCAGCAATGACCGTACCTTCAGCCGGGGGGCATGCCGGCGGCCGCCGGCCGAATTGAGGTGGACGTTCGCTATATGGTTAGCGCAGTACACAGAGCCCGCTGTAAATGACGACAGTTACGCCAACGTCAGGGCGCTCGACGCCCCGGGGGTGCCGGGCGCGGCTCTGGTGGATCGGTTCTGCGCCGTCCGCCTCTGATTGGCCAGTTCGGCTGTTGCCGACGGCCGCGTATGGGCGGCTTTGACGGTTTGCGAATGGGCAGAGGATTCATGCGAGCTTTCAGCATGCTCTCTCGAAGTTTTGCCGGCGCACAATCCGGGGGTTTCCTGATTAGCCTGTAGGGTTCTGCCTCACGCAAGTGCGGGTATGGTTTCTGTTCGAGGCGAGCCGACATGCCGCCTGACCTGCTGATTTTTTCAACCGAGAGGGTCCGATGGCAATCGAAACCGTGACGCTGGAGAGCTGGAGGCCGTGCGCGCTGGCGGTGCTGCGCATGGTGACGGCGTATCTCCTCATCGTTTTCGCCGGCGCCAGCGCTTAGACGCTCACGGCGGTGCAGCAGTTCCTCGCCGAGCATTTTCTCGCGGCGTCATCCGCTGCGGTGCTCCTGCACCAGCTCGGCATCCCCATACCGGCGTTTCCGGTGCTGATCTGGGTGGGCGCCGCTGCCTTCGGCGACCCGCCTCTTCTGGCGTATGCGTTCGTGCTCCTGACGCTCGCAGGCACGGCCGGGAACGTGCCGTGGTACTGGGCCGGGCGCCGTTACGGATACCGCGTTCTACGGCTCGTTTGCCGCGTCACGCTCTCCGCGGACTCGTGCGTGCGGCAGACCGAGAGCATGTTCGAGCGCCGCGGCCCGGCGATGCTGGTGATGGCGAGGTTCGTCCCGGGCCTCGAAACCGTCGCGCCGCCGCTCGCCGGCGCGCTGCGCCTCGAGCTGCCGACGTTTCTCCTCTACGATGCGGCCGGCAGCGCGCTGCGCGCCGCCGCCGGCCTGGGCCTCGGGGTCGCATTCCACGGCGAGATCGGCCGGCTGCTGGACTCGCTTGCGGCGCTCGGCACTCATGCGATGCTGATCCTCGGCGCCCTCCTGGCAGGTTACGTCGCCTATCGCTTTCTTCGGCGCCGGCTTTTCTTGCGTTCGCTCAGGACGGCGCGCATCAGCGTCCAGGAGCTCCACCGCATGATGAGACGCGGAGAGAGTCCGGTGGTGCTCGACGTGCGCACGCGTGCGCACCGCCGCCTCGACGGACGGCAGATCCCCGGTGCGCATGCGGTGGATCTCGACGAGCTGCAGCGCACACTGGCCGACGTCCCCCGCGACCAGGAGGTCGTCGTCTACTGCGCATGCCCCAACGAAGCGACCGCGGCCAAGGTTGCCCTGCAGTTGCGCGGCGGTGGCTTTCGGCGGGTGCGGCCGCTGGCGGGTGGCATCGATGCCTGGGTTTCAGCTGGCCTGGCCGTGGACCGCGTAGGCCTCGGTGCCTAGCGGGAATATCCGCAACCTGTTTCGGTTGTGCTAAAAGGGCACTCGATAGCAACAAGCAGCTTTTCTTCCGTGATGACCCGAAGGGAGAAGGAAAATGAGAAACCCTGAGCTGGTAGATGTTGCTGCGTTGCTGCTGCGCCTGTCTCTCGCCGTCATGTTCTTCGCGCACGCCTGGCTCAAGATCAAGGTGTTCACGATTCCGGGCACGGTGAAGTACTTCGAGTCCCTCGGCGTGCCGGGATTCTTGGCTTACCTGACCATCGGCGCCGAAATCGGCGGCGGCCTGCTGCTCCTCTTCGGCGTCGGCACCCGCTGGGTGGCACTCGCGCTCGTTCCGCTCATCCTCGGCACCATCGTGCTGGTACACGGCAAGAACGGGTGGCTCTTTTCCAACAAGGATGGCGGCTGGGAATATCCCGCGTTCTGGATCGTCGGGTTGCTCGTGCTCGCGGCCCTGGGCGACGGTGCCGCCGCCATCGGGCCCACGATCGGCTTGAACCTCTGAGGCGACAGCCGGTGCGGTGGTGCGAGGCGTCCTCGTCTGGCGCCGCCAACGCCTGGCTTATTTCAACGCCGCCTGCATCTCCGAATCCCGGAACATGGTTTCGAGGATTTCCCGGTACCGCACGGCGTGCATGTCGAAGACGTTGTACTTGTCGCTTGCCTTGTTGGCCTCGTTCGCTGCGAAGTTCTTCGCCTGCGTCTTGAATCCGGCCGGACCACCGACGTGCATGGCGAAGTCGTACTTGTAGGAGAGCATGCCGCTCAGCCCGCCCAGGTCCCAGTTGGACTCGACCACCCGGATCACGACATAGCGGCCGGCGCCGGTATCCGCCATCTTTTTCAGCGCATCGTCCACCGACGCACCGTTCGGCATCGCGACAACCGAGGCCTTGACGCCCGCCTCCGTGAGGCCATCCTTGATCATGTCGGCCAGGTAGTCGACGAAGCGCTCTTCTTTAGGCCGGCCGGGACGGTCCACCGTCATCGGAACGCCGAACGCCCCACGGACGATGCCTTCAAATTTCGGCGTCTTGCTGCCGTCGAGGACGTACGGACGACCCTCGACGACCGAGACGGCGATATTCTTCTCCGCAACGATGAGTTTCGGCGTGATTTCGCTCTTGTCGACCGGGGTGGCGCAGCCGGCGAGCAGGAGCAGCGCGAGCAAGACGAACGAAAATGCGGCCCAGCTTTTTCTTTTCATACCCCCCCTCCCTATTGCGGCGGAATATACCTTTGAGGCTGCAGGGATGTTTTATCTTTTCGTCCCGACTTGAGGATGCTGGCAGCGGGCGACGCTCTTGCCGATGTGCTCCAGTCGACCGGCAAGGCGCAGCCGCGCGCCGCGCCGACCCGAGCGCTTCGAACTTTTTCTGACAGACAACTCAGAGGATGGACGGCTATCTTTGTCCCGGACGCATTCAAAGAGGGAGGAGAGCGGGAAATGCGAGTGCTGGTCGTCGACGACAACATGGACACCGCGGAATCGATGGCCTTGCTCGTGCGAGGATTGGGCCACGAAGTCGACTTCGCCATTTCCGGCCGCGTCGCGCTGCAGGTCGCTCGGGCATTTCGCCCCAACATCGTGTTTCTGGACCTGGGGCTGCCCGACGTCGATGGTTGCGAGCTGGCAAGCCAGCTGAGAGGCGAAACGCAATCTTCAGGCACCAAGATCATCGCGGTCACCGGCAGCGGGCGTCTCGACGACCGGGAACGCGCGCTGCGATCGGGCTGCGACGACTACGTCGTGAAGCCGCTCGACGTGAAGTTCCTGACCAGCCTCCTCGGCAATCGACTCGTATAAACCGATGGGCCGCTCGGCCACGTTCGTGGCCGAGCCACCCATCCGGCCGCCCTCAATCCTCGAGTTCGGCCTGCCTCACGGCGTTAGTTCCGCTGTCGAAGATCGCCTTCACGAGCGTTCCGGGAACGGAGATGCCTGCCGCGTTGGTCGTTGCGGGGGTGACCGCATTGAGGAAGGCAGCCTGCGTCAACGGGGTGCCATCGAAGTTTTCAAATGGAGGATTATCGTTCGCCGTGCCGACGTTGATCGAGAACCCCAGCAGAGTAAGGTTGGTCCCGCTCTCGAGTTCTACCGGCGCCTGCATGATGGGCCTGTCGCCATTTGAGCAGTTGTTTAGGCGGATCTCGCCCGCCGTCACGACGAGCGGCGTCGCCGGGACCTTGCGTTCACCGCGGACTTGCACGCAAGCCTGACTGATCGGTGGCACCGGCAGAGTGCCAGTCTCGATAGTTACTGGATGGCCAGCCACGTTCATGGTGAACCGGTTAGGGTTGGAACCGACCGCGGTGACATTGCCCTGTAAGCGGACTACCGAGCGCTTGAACTCGATCTTGCTTGCAACCAGCCTCGTCCCGTTCCACGAGCCTTCTGCTTCCACCTTGACGTTGTTCGCGAGGTCGGTCGCAAGGCCGCCTTCGAAATGCGTGGAGCCCGTCGTTGTCACCGGCGTGGTTCCAACCGAGAAATTCCCCGGGTGAGCGGTGAACCCGGAGATCAGGCCTTCGGCTTCCGTCCTCTGCCCGGAAGCGGGCCGGAAGGCATCATCCTGCGCGTCCTCGACCTTGAGCTGCGAGGCATGGAATACGGTGGCCAAAATGCAGGGCCGCGCGCTGCAGTACACCTCGACCACGCTGCCGTTCTGCCAGCTCGCTCCGGTTGGTATGACTGTCCCGGCGAAGCTGATCGCTTGCCCGCCGATGCTAAAAGTCGTCGGATTCGCCGTATTTGGATTGGCAACAACCACGCCGCGGATTTCATCCAGGGCACTAGAGGCCATCTGCGCGGCGCTATCCTCGATTCGCGTCGCACGGATGGCGCCGTTCGCATCGCGCAGTCCGTGGACCTCGATCAGTGTCGTCCCCTGAATGATGGCACCGAGGCCCGCCACATTCGAAAAGACGGTTTGATCCTCGACAACGACGGTTTGACCGTTCACAACCAGGCTTTGCGCATTCGCAGAATTGGTGACCGTAGTTGGGACTCCGCGCACTTCGACCAGCGCCTTGACGCGTTGTGCCGTGCCGTTGATGCCGTCGTCGTTCACGTTGCCGACCACCTTCACGACCATGCCGTCCCGCAGAGCCAGGTTGGTCTTCGGCGTGTCGTCGATGGAGATGTTGGCGGTCGTGTCTTCGAAGCGCACGCCGTTGACGATCGTGCTGCCTTTGGTCATGACGCCCGTGGAGACTGTGGGCCCACCGCCGGTCGGGGCGGTCGCGCCGGTGCCGCCCGTTCCGCCCCCGCCGCCGCAGGCGGCGAGAACGAAGGCGGCGAGCACCGCTGGCAACGTAGTTCGAAGTGATCCGAGGAGTGAGAAGGGGGAGCGTGTTCCCATGATTGTTGATCCCTAAGGGGCGCATGAAGGCGCCGTGGTACGTTGTGAGGCGAGGTCCCCGCTTGAGCCGATCGTAGTCGGCCTCGGTCGCGCGGGACTGATCCTCGTCAAAATCAGCTTTGTTTGATCGCGGCGTGTTGGATCGGTTCGTGCTCTTTCGCGGTTCTGCTGACGTACTAGAACCGCGATTTCGTCTGCTGTTCTCGTTATTGAGAATCTCAGAGCACCGCGCGCGGTGCTTGCGGAAGGCGCGGTCGCAACTCTACGGACGGACGAACTTAGGCGAGCGCAAGCGGCCGAGCGGACCAGGGACGCAGACCCAAAGGCCTATCCGTGCGGGCCTGTCCTTTGCTGGTTCCAGTACGAGGCTTTGTGCGTCAACTCCGCTGCACACGGTAAGCCGGATTGCGCTGGATGGCGCAAATGGGGCCGGATCGTTCCGATTCCCGGTGGCCGAATGTGGCGGCGCGCTTCTTTGCCGTGGTGCTTATGGCCGTCCACACCATCCTCGGAATGGCAGCCGATCCGCCGTCCTATCAGGTGGCGTTTCCCAAGACCGGCAACCGCGCACTTGATGCCGCGCTGCGCGCAAGCTCCCAGCTCGAGGCGCTGCGGGAGAAGGGGCCTGTGGAGCCTTTGGCGCTGGTGCTGCGGGCGCAGCGCGATCTGCCACGGCTCAAGACCGTGCTGGAGAGCTTTGGCTACTACCAGGGCCGGGTTGCCATCGCCATTGATGAGCGCTCGCTCGATGATCCGGGGTTGCCCGATCACATCGCGACCTTGCCCGCCGGAACCAGGGCTGTCATTACCGTAACGGCGGAGCTCGGGCCGCCATACCGGGTAGGACGCGTCAAGATTGAAGGCGACTTGCCGGAAGGCATGCGCGAGCGGCTCGGAATTGCGCCCGGCGCGCCCGCCGTGGCTGCCGACATCCTGGCCGGCCGGGACCGGCTGCTCGGCGCGCTGCTGGAGGAGGGCCATGCGCTCGCGCGGGTCGACTCGCCGGTAGCCGACGAAGACCCGGCGCGACAGGTCCTCGATCTCACGTTCAACGTCGACGCGGGACCGCGCGTAGACCTCGGCGAGATTCGCGTCATCGGACTGCGCGCCGTCAACGAAGCGTTCGTGCGCAATCGGATCCTCGTACGCCCCGGCGAGCGGGTCAACCCCGGCAGCATCGAGCGCGCGCGGCAGGACCTGCTCTCGGTCGGCGTCTTCTCCGGCGTGACGGCACGGCTGGACGAGCAGCTCGACGCTTCGGGGCGCCTTCCGCTGACCTTCGATGTGCAAGAGCGACCCGGCCGCGTGCTCGGCTTCTCGGCGGCCTACTCCACGGACCTCGGCGCGAGCTTGGGCGCGAACTGGTCGCACCGCAACCTGTTCGGCAGCGCCGAGCAGCTCAACTTTTCCGCTTCCCTGATCAACCTCGGCGGCACCGCTGCGACGGATGTCGGCTACACCCTGAGCGGGCAGTTCATCAAGCCGGACTTCGGGCGGCGGGACCAGTCGCTCGAGCTCAAGCTGGGCGCGCTGAAGCAGAGCCTCGAAGCCTACGACCAGACCGCGATCCAGGCCGGAGCCACCCTCAGCAGAAAGCTCACGCCCAGGTGGACCGGCAGCGTGGGTCTGTCCGCGACCCAGGAACAGATCACGCAGCAAGGGGTGACGCGCGACTTTACGCTGCTCGGGATTCCGCTCGGACTGCGCTTCGACAGCACCGGCCGCGCCAACCCGCTCGCGGATCCCACGCGCGGCATCGTTGGTAACGCCACTGCGACGCCCACCCTTTCCCTCGGCAGCGGCGATGCGGGCAACGAGTTCTTCACGCTGCTTCAGGTGAGCGCCGCGACGCACGTCGATCTCGCGCGTTTCGACTTCGCGCGCGAAGGACGCAGCGTGATCGCGATGCGCGTGCTGGCCGGCAAGGCATTCGGCGCCTCGCAGTTCGACCTGCCGCCGGACCAGCGCTTCTACGGCGGCGGCAGCGCGACCGTGCGCGGGTTTCGCTACCAGTCGATCGGGCCGCGCTTCGACGACGGCAAGCCCGCGGGCGGCACCTCGATCGATGCCGCCTCCGTCGAGCTGCGGCAACGGCTCTTCGGCGACTTCGGCGCCGTGGCGTTCATGGACGCCGGACACGTGAGTGATAGCGGCGGCCTGTTCCGGGGCAAGGCCGAGGTGGGCGCGGGCGTCGGCGTGCGCTACTACAGCGCGATCGGTCCACTCCGCCTGGATCTCGCGGTGCCGCTCACCAAGGTGCCCGGCAACGATTCGTTCCAGGTGTACATCGGCCTGGGTCAGGCCTTCTGATGCGGCGCGCCGCGCGAGTTTCGGTCTGGATGCTCGCGGCGATCGTCGTCCTGCCGCTCGTGCTCGCCGCGCTCGTCGTCGCGCTCGCGAACACGGACGGCGGACGACGCGGGCTCGAGCGCGTGGTAGCGCAGGCGAGCGGCGGGCGCGTGCTCATCGAAGGGCTCGCGGGACGCTTCCCGGATCGCCTGCGCGTCGCACGCATCGAGATGCGCGATCGCGACGGCACCTGGGCCGAAGCGGGCGATCTCGCGCTCGACTGGTCGCCAAGCCGCCTGCTGCGGCTCCAGGCCCAAGCGGCGCAATTCGAGCTCGCGCGTCTCGCGCTGCATCGCCCGCCCGTGTTCGAGCAGGAACCGGCCGCCCCGCGGCGCAAGGGAGCGACTCGGCTGCCGGTGCGCATCGATATCGACTCGCTGCATATCGCGGCGCTCGAGCTCGCGCCGCCGATCGCCGGCGTGGCGAGCACCGTCGAGGTCCGCGGGCGCGCGCATCTCGTTTCCGCGTCGCAATTCGATCTCGCCGTCGGGGTGGATCGGCTCGATGCCCCGGGCCGCTACCGGCTGGAGGGCGGCGCTCGAGCGTCGCGGTTCGCCCTGCAGCTCGATCTCTCGGAGCCCGCGGGCGGCCTCCTCGCGGGGCTCGCCGGCCTGCCGGATCTCGGCGCGGTATCGATCAAAGGAAGCGTCGAGGGCCCGCGCCATGCCGAGCAGGTGCAGGTTGCTTTCGCGGCCGGTCCGGCGCACGGGACGGCGCAAGGAACCATCGACCTCGAAGGCCGGACGCTCGATCTGAGAATCGCGGCAAGCGCGCCCGCGATGCGGCCGGGCCCGCAACTCGCGTGGAAGAGCGCCACGCTGCAGGGGTACGTGAAGGGACCGTTCGCCGGGCCCGAGGCAAACGTCCTGTTGCGCATTCGCGGCGTGGAGGCCGGTGAAGGCGGGCTGCGTGAGCTCCAGGCCGAGCTGGCGGGCAATGCCGGCGCGATGGCGCTGCACGCGATCTTCGACGGCTTGCGGATCCCGGGCGCAGCGCCCGATCTCTTTGCTGCCGCACCCTTGCGGCTGCAGGCGAATGCGCGACTGGACGATCCGGCACGGCCGGTCGATTTCGCGCTTCGCCATCCTTCGTTGGTTGTCGAAGGGCACGCAACCACCGGCGCGGCCCCCAGCGGATCGGCAACTGTCACGATCCCCTCGCTCGCTCCGTTCGCGGCAGCGGCCGGCATGGATTTGAAGGGACGCACGAGCGTTCAACTGCGCATCGCGACGAAGGACGACGTCACCCGGGTGCAGGTCGACGGCGCGGTGGCGCTCACCGGCGGCACGGGGCCATTGCCGGCGCTCCTCGGGAGCGAAGCGAAGCTCGCGCTGTCTGCAGCGTTGCGAACCGGCGAGCTCGCGATCGAGCGCGCTCAGCTCGACGGCCGTACCGTGCGCCTCTCCGCGACCGGTACGCGGCGCGGCGGCGCATTCGACTTCAAGTGGAAGGCCGCACTCTCGGATCTCGCTGCGCTCGCACCCGCCCTGAGGGGTTCGCTTTCCGCGGAGGGCCAAGCGCACGGCACGCCGGGCGAGCTCGCGCTCGAGGCGCGTGCGCGAGGCGACATGCTGGGCGCGCCGCTCGAGCTGGCGGCGCAGCTGCGACACGATCGCGACGGGACGCTGCACGCCGCCATCGATCGCGCCGACTGGAAGAGCGCGCACGCCGCGGGCCAAGTCAGCGTCCCCGCCGCAGGGCGCGTGCCGCGCGGCCGCATCTCGCTGCGCATCACGCGGCTCGATGACCTTCAAGCGCTCGTCGGTCAACCCTTGCAAGGAAGCGTTGTGGCCGACGTGGAGCTCGTGCCGCAGGGCGCGAACGGCAGCGCGCGCGTGCGGGTCGTCGCCGACGGCATCGCCGCACAAGGCTTTACCGGCAATGCGCGCGTGGACGCGAGCGGCCCGCAGGACGCCTTGGCGGTCAGGATCTCGTCCCGCTTGAAAGACGCGGACGGATACGAGGCGAGCCTTTCGGCGGCGGCGCAAGTCAACGCCACCGTGCAAACAGCGCGCGTCGAAGCGCTTGCGTTGCAGTATCGGGGCCAGAGCGCGCGGCTGCTCCAGCCTGCGGTGTTCACGTTCGCCGACGGCATCGCGGTAGATCGTCTTCGCGTCGGCGTGCAGCGGGCGGTGCTGGAGGTCGCGGGTCGCCTGACGCCGGCCCTGGACCTGCGCGCGTCCATGCGCGGCATGACACCGGACCTGCTGAAGCCTTACCTCCCGGAGCTCGATGCGGTCGGCACCCTGAACATGGACGCGAGGCTGACCGGGCCCACGGCGCTTCCGCAGGGCAAAATCCGCATCGACCTCGCCGGCTTGCGCATGCGCAGCGGGCGGGCGCGGACGCTGCCGGCCGCAAACCTGCATGCCACTGCGGATCTGCAGGGCGGCGCCGCGCAGGTCCGTGCACACGTCGACGCCGGCCCGCGCGCGCAACTGGCACTGAACGGTACGGCGCCCCTGGCGGCGAGCGGGGCCATGAACCTGCGTGCGACCGGCACGCTCGATCTCGCCCTGGCCAATCCGCTGATCGAGGCGGACGGCCGTCGCGCGCAGGGACGCGCCGCGGTCGACGCCGCCGTGACGGGCATCTACTCGGCACCGCGCGTGAACGGCACCGTGACCGTCAGCGAAGCCGACCTGCAGGACGTTGCACGCGGGGCCCGCCTGAGCAACATCGCGTCGCTCCTGCGGCTTGACGGCGATACGCTGCGGATCGCGCGCTTCACCGCGCGCGCGGGGCGCGGCACGATCACCGCGAACGGCGAAGTCGGCCTGCTCCGGCCCGATATGCCGGTCGACATCACGATCACGGCGCGCGACGCGCGCCCGCTCGCCGGCGACCTCATCACCGCCGACCTCGATGCGGATCTCCGAGTGCGCGGCGCTGCCGCCACGCGCATCGATGCCGCGGGACGGGTGCAGGTGAAGCACGCCGACATCAATATCCCCGCCGGCTTGCCCCCCGACGTCGCGGTTTTGGACGTACGCCGGCCGGGGGAAAAGCCTGCGCCGCCGCCCGCGCCGCCGGCGCTGGTGGTGGGCCTCGATGTCTCCGTGGACGCCCCGCGCGCGGTGTTCGTGCGCGGCCGCGGCCTCGATGCGGAAATGGGCGGCAAGCTGCACGTCGGCGGAACGGCCGGCGCACCGGAAATCAGCGGCGGCTTCGAGTTGCGCCGCGGCACCTTCGACCTTGCGGGCGCGAGCCTCAAGTTCGTCCGCGGGCAGGTCGGCTTCGCCGGCACGGGATTGCAGCGCAAGCTCGACCCGACGCTCGACTTCGCCGCGGAAACCGCCGCCGGCGGCGTGACTGCGAGGCTGGGGATCACGGGTTTTGCCAGCGCACCCAAGATCGCGCTTGGCAGCACGCCCGAGCTGCCACAGGATGAAGTGCTCGCCCGGCTGCTCTTCGGGGTGAGCGTGAAGGAGCTCAGCCCGCTGCAAATCGTGCAGATCGCAAGCGCGGTCCGCACGCTCAGCGGCTCGGGAGGCGGCGGACCGAATCCGCTCGCGAAGGTGCAGAAGAGCCTCGGCCTGGATCGCCTCTCGGTCAGCGGCGGCGACGGCAAGAGCGGGCCCAGCGTGGAGGCGGGGCGTTACGTCTCGCAGCGCGTGTACGTGGGCGCGCGGCAGAGCACTTCCGGAGCGACGCAGGCACGCGTGCAAGTCGATCTCACTCGGCGGTTGAAGGTGGAAACGACGGTGGGCAGCGGCGGCGGCACGCTGCAAGGCGCGACTCCGGAGAACGATCCCGGCACCCGTATCGGGCTGCTGTACCAACGGGAGTACTAGCGGGGGCGTATGTGAAGAAAAGTTAAGTCGCGCTCGTGCTCCGGCGCGCGAGAAAAAAGTCCTTGCGGCGACCCCGGTTTGGGAGAAATCCCTATACGGGACAAATAATTACGCCGTAGCTATTCGGCCCGCTGGTAGGGTGCCGCACGGAGGGAAAGCGGCGTGGGGGCCATGGGGACCGAAGCCTGTGTGAATGCAGCGGCGGCGGGCGCCGGCGATCTGTTGCGCCTGCAAGCCACCATGCTGTGGCAGCGCGGCTTTGCGCAGGCGGCGGCCGCGCTTGCCACGGCGCTTTGCGACCGGCTGAGCTGCGATCGGGTCGCCGTCGGCTGGGTCCACGGCGATTGCAGTTCGGTGGTCGCGCTCTCGCACGCCGCCGACTTCGACCCGCGCCAGGCGGTGTCGGAGCGAATCGCGGCGGCGATGGACGAGGCGCTTGAGCAGGCGAGCACCGTGCTCGTGCCGCCGCGCGAAGGCGCATTGCCGCAGGTTTCGCTGGCGCATGCCGAACTCGCCGGCAGCGACGCGCGGGCGGTCTGCACGGTGCTGCTCGCCGATGCCGGCAAGCCGGTCGGAGCGCTGACCTTCGAACGCGCTTCGGCGCAGCTCACCCCGGACGAAGCGGTTTTCTGCGAGGACGCCGCCGCGCTCGCGGCGCCGATCCTGTCGCTCAAGCGCCGCGCCGAGCGCGGCTGGGCAGCCTCGACCGCCGAGGCGATGCGCGGCCTGTGGACGAACCTCGCTTCGCCGGAAGGACGGCGCGCCAGGCTCTGGCTTGCCGCAGGCGGGCTCGCCGCTGCAGTACTGCTCTTCGTGCCCGTTCCCTATTACATCGCCGCGCCTGCGCGCCTGGAAGGCTCGGTGCAGCGCGTGGTCGTCGCGCCGGTAGACGGCTTTCTGGAGCAGGTCAACGTGCGCCCGGGCGACCTCGTCAAATCGGGCCAGATCCTGGCCGAGCTCGCCACGCAGGACCTGCAGGCCGAGCGCCTGAAGCGCCGCAGCGAGCTCGCGCAGCACGAGAACGTCTACAAGGCCGCGCTCGCCCGCGCCGACCGCACCCAGCTCGTCATCAACCAGGCGCGCGCCGCTGAAGCGCAGGCGCAGCTCCAGCTGGTCGAGAACCAGCTCCAGCGCGCCCAGCTGCGCGCGCCGTTCGACGGCATCGTGATCAAGGGGGATCTGCCCCAGCAGCTCGGCGCGCCGGTCCAGCGCGGCGAAGTCCTCCTCACCCTCGCGCCCGACGACCGCTACCGGCTGATCATCGAGGTCGACGAGCGCGACGTGGCTCTCGTGGCCGCGGGCCTGCAAGGCAGGCTCGCGCTCGCCGCTGCCCCGGAGTCGGTCTTCGATTTCAGCGTCGTGCGGCTGCTGCCGGTGGCGCTCGCCGCCGACGGCCGCAACTTCTTCGAGGTGGAAGGCGCGCTCGAGGCCGAGGGCAAGGCGCTGCGCCCCGGGATGCGCGGCGTGGCCAAGATCGGCGCGGGGCGGCGCTCGTCCGCATGGATCGCCACGCACCGCATGCTCGACTGGCTGCGCCTCGCGGCGTGGTCGGTGGGGGGCTAGCGTGCACACGTCCCTCTTCAGCCCGCTGTGGCACCGGGTAAGCGACCTGCGGCCGCGGCTGCGCGGCGGCGTGCGCGTGCAGCGGCAGAGATACCGCGGCGAGACCTGGTACCTGCTCGCCGACGAGGCGAGCGGCAAGCAGCACCGCATCAACGCCGCCGCCTACGAATTCATCGGCCGCTTCGACGGCCGGGCCTCGGTGAACGAGCTCTGGAGCCTGCTCCTCGAGCGCTTCGGCGAGAGCGCGCCCGACCAGGACGAGATCGTGCGCACGCTGCAGCGGCTGGCGGAGGCAGAGCTGGTGCAGCTCGAGGGCGCGGACATCGCCGGGCTTTTCCGGCGCAGCGCCGAGCGCGCGCGCCGGCGCCGGCCGCTCGTCAATCCGCTCGCCTTCTCGATGCCGCTCTTCGATCCGACCGCGCTCCTCGCCCGCATCGAGCCGTACGCCCTGCGCGCGTTCCACCCCGCTGCGGGCGTCGCGTGCGCGCTGCTCGTGCTCGCCGCCGCGCTCGGCGCCGCCTTGAACTGGGAAGCGCTGCGCGCCCACGCCGCAACCCATCTCGCGAGCGGCTACTACCTGGCGCTTGTCTGGGCGAGCTACCCGGTGGTGAAACTCCTGCACGAGTTGGCGCACGCGCTGGCGGTGCGGCGCTGGGGCGGCGAGGTCCACGAGTTCGGCGTCACCTTCCTCTTCTTCACGCCGGCGCCCTACATGGACGCTTCCGCCGCCGGGGCGTTCCGCAGCCGCTGGCGGCGCGCCGCCGTCAGCCTCGCAGGCATCGGCGTGGAGCTTGCCATCGGCGCCGCGGCGCTGCTCGCGTGGCTCGCGCTCGAGCACGGCGCGTTGAGCGACGCCGCCTTCGTGCTGCTCGTGGTGTGCCTGGGCTCCTCGCTCCTCTTCAACGCCAATCCGCTGCTGCGCTTCGACGGCTACCACGCGCTGTGCGACCTCGTGGATGCGCCCAATCTCGCGCTGCGCAGCCAGGCCTACTGGCTGCACCTCGGACGCAGGCTCCTCGGCGGCGACGCCTCGGCGGCACCCGCGCACGGTCGGGGCGAGCTCAAGTGGCTGATCGCCTACGCGCCGGTTTCCTGGTGCTACCGCTTCGCGCTCTCCGTCGGCCTCGTGCTTTGGGTGGGTGAAAAGTCGGCGCTGCTCGGATGGTTCGCGGCGGCGGCGCTCGCCTTTTTCGTCGTGCTGCGTCCGGCCTGGCAATCGGCCTGCACCCTGTGGCACGCGGTTCCGGCCGGCAAGCCGCGGCGGCGCGCCGCCTGGGCGGCGGCGCTGGCGGGCGGGCTGGGCGCCGGAGCGCTGCTCGCGCTGCCGGTGCCGAGCACGGTGCTCGTCCGGGGCGTGGTGTGGCCCGCGGACCATGCGCGCGTGCGCGCCGAGGCCGAAGGCTTCGTGGCGCAGGTCCTCGCGCGCGACGGCGAGAGCGTCGAGCCGGGCACGCCGCTCGTCGTGCTCGTGGAGCCCGCGCTGCTCGCCGAGCGCGACACGCTGCGCGCGCGGCTGCTCGGTCTCAGCGCGCGCCAGTACGACGCCATTCTGAGGGAGCCGGCGCAGGCGCGAAACATCATCGAGGACCTCGAGCGCACGCGCGCCGAGCTCGAGCGTGCCGAGCAGCGCATCGCGCAGTGGACGGTGCGCAGCAAGGCGGCCGGGCGGCTGGTGCTGCCACGCGAGGACGACCTCCCGGGAAGCTTCGTTCAGAAGGGCGCGACGCTCGCGTACGTTTTCGAGGGGGCGCCGCCGCTCGTGCGCGTGGCGGTTCCCCAGGAGCATGCGGCGCTCTTGCGCGGACGCACCCGGCGGGTGGAAGTCCGGCTCGCCGACGAGGGCGCGACGCAGCCGGCTCGGCTGGCGCGCGAGGTTCCGGCCTCGACCCGCGTCCTGCCGAGCGCGGCGCTCGGCGCTCCGGCGGGCGGGCCGCACGCGGTCGATCCCGCGGACCGGGAGGGCACGCGTGCCCTCGATCCGCTGTTCCTCTTCGACGTCGCGCTGGAGCAGACCGCGACGCCGGGCGAGGCGCCACTTCAGCGCCTGGGCGAGCGCGCCTGGGTGCGATTCGAGCTGGGCGCCGAGCCGCTCGCGATGCAGTGGCAGCGCCGGGTGCGCCAGGCGCTGCTCAAACACTTCAATCCCTCGAGCTGATGCGCGCCGCCCAACTGCCCATGCCTGGCGCCCTGTGGGGGCGCTATCCGGAGCGCCGCGAGCGCAGCCGGGAGGCGCCGCTGCCACTGCCGAGGGCGCGCGGCTACGCCGCGTTCGTGCGCCGCGTGCAGCGCATGGATCTGCGCACCATTGGAGACAAGGCACTCACGGCGCGCGTGACCGAGCTGCGCCGGCGAATGGCGCAGGAAGGCCTGGCCGAGCCGACGATGGCGCTTGCCCTCGCGATCGTCGGCGAGCTCGCCGCGCGCGAGCTCGGCACGCGGCCCCACGCCGTCCAGCTCCATGCCGCGCGCGCGATGCTCGACGAGCGCCTGGCGGAGATGGCCACGGGGGAGGGCAAGACCCTCGCCGCGGCGCTCGCCGCAGCCGCGGCGGCGCTGGCGCGCGTGCCCGTGCACCTCATCACGGTGAACGATTACCTCGCCCGTCGCGACGGCGAGCACCTGCGGCCGCTCTATGCCCGCCTGGGGCTCACCACCGGCATCGTCACGCAGCCGATGGACGCGGCCGCCCGCCGCGCGGCCTACGCCTGCGATATTACCTACTGCACGGCGAAAGAGCTCGTGTTCGACTATCTGCGCGATTCGATGCTCCGCGGCCGCGACGCCGGCACCCTGCACGAGCGCCTCGGCGGGCTCGCGGCCCGGCACACGGTGCTGCGCGGCCTGTGCATGGCGATCATCGACGAAGCCGACAGCGTGCTGCTGGACGAAGCGCGCGTGCCGTTCATCCTGTCGCGGGCCGGGGCGACGCAAAGCCGCCCCGAGCATTTCGAGCGCGCGCTCGCGCTCGCCGCTCGCCTCGAGCAGGGCCGCGATTTCTCGCTCGACGGGGAGCGCCGAAGCGCCGAGCTGACCCGCGCGGGATGCGAGTCGCTCGCCGAGGGCGCGCAAGACGCCGAGCGCCTGTGGGCATTGCCGCGCTACCGCGAGGAGGCGGTGAGTCTCGCGCTGTGCGCGCTGCACCTCTTCCATCGCGACTGCGATTACCTGGTGCGCGACGGCCGCGTGGAGCTTATCGACGCGACGACCGGACGCACGGCGCCGGGTCGCGCCTGGTCGCGCGGGCTGCACCAGATGATCGAGCTCAAGGAAGGCTGCCGTCCCGGCCAGGTGCTCGAAACCGTGGCCGAGCTGACCTACCAGCGATTTTTCTCCCGCTACCTTCGGGTTTGCGGCATGAGCGGCACGCTTTCGGAGGGCCGCAGCGAGCTTGCGCAGGTGTATGGGCTGCGCGTGGCGCGCGTGCCGTTGCGCAGGCCCAGCCTGCGCCGGGTCCTGCCAACGCGCGTGTTCGCCGACGCGCAGGCGCGCTGGGCCTTTGTGGTGCAGCGCGCCCGCGAGCTGCGCGGCGCCGGCCGTGCGGTCCTGGTCGGCACCGATACCGTCGCCGATTCGCAGGCCCTTTCCGAGGCGATGCACGCCGCGGGGCTCGAGCACGTGCTGCTCAACGCCCGCCACGACCGGGCCGAGGCCGCAATCGTCGCCGCGGCCGGCGCGCCGGGACGCATCACGGTGGCCACCAGCATGGCGGGCCGCGGCACCGATATCGCGCTCGATCCCGAAGTCGCCAAGCGCGGCGGCTTGCACGTGATCCTGTGCCAGGCGAACCCCTCGCGCCGCATCGACCGACAGTTCCTCGGACGCTGCGCGCGGCGTGGCGAGCCGGGAAGCTGCGAAACGCTCCACGTGCTCGATGCCAGGCTGCCCCGGCGCGACGCCGAGCTGCGGCCGGCCTGGCTCGCGCGGCTGCTCGTGCGCCTCGAGCTGCGGGCGAAGCTGCGCCACGAGCGCGCCGCGCGGCGCGCACTCTGGCGGCAGGACCGCGCGATGGAGCGCGAACCGATTCTGGGAGCCCACGGGCCATGACCATGAAACCAATCCTCCTGCTCTGTGCCTTCGCCGCGTTGTTCCCGCCAGCGGGCGGCGCCGGCGCGCAAAGCCTCCAGGCGCTCGGCTGCCTCATCGAGCCGCACCGGGTGGTCGAGCTCGGCAGTCCGGTCATCGGCGTCGTCGAGTCGATCGAGGTGGAGCGGGGCGATCGCGTGAGGAAGGGCCAGGTGATCGCGACGCTGCGCGCCGACGTCGAGCGTGCGGCAGTGGGCGTGGCGGCGACCAAGGCGGATGTGGCCGCCGAAGTCCAGGCAGCGCAGGCGAACTACGACCTCGCCCGGCGCAAGTACGAGCGCGCCCAGGACCTGGTGGACCGCAAGTTCATCTCGAGCCAGGCGCTGGAGCAGGCGCGCGCCGACGCGGACGTCGCGGAGCAGAAGCTCGCCCAGGCGCGCGAGCAGCGCCGCATCTGGGATCGCGAGCTCAGGCTCGCCGAAGCCCAGCTCGGCATGCGCACCATCCGCAGCCCGGCGAACGGCGTCATCGCCGAGCGTTACGTGTCGCCGGGCGAGCGCGTCGAGGAAAAGCCGATCGTGCGGCTCGCCACGATCGACCCGTTGCGCGTGGAGGTCGTGATCCCGGCGCAGCTCTTCGGCTCGATCCAGACCGGCTCGTTGCTGAACGTGGTGCCCGAGCTGCCGAATGCGAGGCCGCGCCTCGCCAAGGTCGTGCTGGTCGATCCGCTGATCGACGGCCCGAGCAACACCTTCCGCGCGCGCCTGCAGCTGCCCAACGCGAACTACGAGGTGCCCGCGGGATTGCGCTGCAGGGTCGAGCTCGGCACGGAAGGTCCTGCGCGCGTGGGCGCCGAGCAGCCGCTCGGCAAGCCGGTGCCCGAAATGCAGCCCGCGCGCAAACTGCCGCAGGGGAAGTCCGGTGGCAAAGTCTAGGCGCCCGGTCATCAGCGCGGTGCGCCGCTTCGTCGTCGAAGCGCTGGAGCCGCGCCTGCTGTACTCGGCCGATCTCGGCCCGTCGCCGCTCGGCGCGGCGCTCGTTTCGCCGGTCGCCGAGCAGCGCCTCATCGAGAGCGAGCCGCAGGCGCTCCAGCCGCAGGCGGCCGTATCGCAGACCCAGGCACGCGAAGTCGTGTTCGTCGATGCCTCGACCCCGGATGCCGAGCGTCTCGCCGCCGACATCGCGGCGCAGCCCGGACGCACGATCGAGATCGTGCGCATCGGAGCGGACGAGGACGGCCTCGCGCGCATCGGCGCCGAGCTCGCCTCGCGACAGGACGTCTCGGCGGTGCACATCATCTCGCACGGCTCCGACGGCACTTTCCGTCTGGGGGCAAGCACGGTCGATTCAGAGACGGTACAGGCGCGCGCGTCCGAGCTTGCGGGTTGGAGTGCATCGCTCACCGCGGACGCGGACCTGCTCATCTATGGCTGCGATGTCGCCGAAAGCGCCGCGGGGCGCGCGCTCGCAGGCCAGCTTGGCGCCCTGACCGGTGCCGACGTCGCGGCGAGCACGAACCTCACCGGCAGCCGCGCGCTCGGCGGCGACTGGAACCTGGAGTACTCGACCGGCACGATCGAAGCCCGCGTCGCGTTGAGCCAGCAGGCGCAGGACGAGTGGTTCGGTTTGCTCCTGGCGCCGGTGAACAACGCCCCGGTGCTCACCGGTGCGAATGATCTCGGCACGATTCTTGAGGACAGCTCGGCGAACGGCGGCACGTTGGTCGCGGATCTCATTGCCGGCCACGTGAGCGACGCCGACGCCGGCGCTTCCGCCGGCATTGCGGTGATCGGCATCGACAACACGAACGGCGCGTGGCAGTACTCGCTCGATGCCGGCGCGTCGTGGTCGAGCTTCGGCGCGCCGAGCGCGGCGAGCGCGCGCCTGCTCGCCGCCGACGCCTCGACCTATGTGCGCTTCGTTCCCAACGCCGGGTGGAACGGCACCGTCACGGACGGCGTCACCTTTCGGGCATGGGACCTCACCAGCGGCGTGAGCGGCGGGACGGCCGACATCACAAGCGCAACCCTGACCGTACGCGACACTTTCACTGCCGTTTCCTACGCCAACAACGATGGCACCGCGAGCTGGAGCACGAGCTGGACGGACGCCGACGGCGACCCCGCGGCAGGCAATGTCCGCGTGACGGGCGGGGAGCTCGTGCTGACCCCGTCCCTCGGCACCGAGTCGGTTGAGCGGCAGGTCGACCTCAGCGCCGCGTCCGGCGCCAGCCTGTCCTTCTCCTACGACAACCAGCTCGGCTTGCTCGGCACCGTTTCTCTCCAGGCCTCGAACGACGGCGGGGCCACCTACACCACGCTGGCCACGTTCTCGAGCGCGAACCCCGGCTCCGGCACCTATACCGCGGACCTCGGCGCGTACCTGGCCCAAGACACCCGCATCCGCTTCGACATGAGCGTCCTCCCGCTCGGCGGAAGCTTCCACGTCGACAACGTCGAGATCGCCTACACCGCGCCGCTCTCGGGGGGAACGAGCGCCTTCAGCGCTTCGACCGCGAGCAGCAGCGTCGCGGTCGCGGCCGTGAACGACGCGCCCTCCGGGGTGAACAACACCGTGACCACGCTGGAGGACACGGCGTACGTCTTCGCCGCCGCCGACTTCGGTTTCAGCGACAGCGACGGCAATGCGCTCGCCGCGGTCAGCATCGCGTCGTTGCCTGCTTCCGGCACGCTCACCAACAACGGCATCGCCGTGACGGCGGGCCAGCTGGTCGCGGCAGCGGACATAGGAGCCGGGTTATTGCGCTTCACCCCGGCGCCCGACGCCAACGGCACAGGCTACGCGACCTTTACCTTCCAGGTGCAGGACGACGGTGGCACGGCGAACGGCGGTGTGGACCTCGATCCGACCGCCCGCACGATGACGGTGAACGTCACCGCGGTGAACGATGCGCCGCTAGGAAAGAACACCAACGTTACCACGCTCGAAGACACCGCCTACGTTTTCGCCGCCTCCGACTTCGGCTTCACCGACCCCGATGGCAACGCGTTGGTCGAGGTTCGCATCAAGTCGCTGCCTGCCGCAGGCGTGCTGGCGAATAACGGGGTCGCGGTATCGTCCGGACAATCGGTCTCGGCGGCGGACATCGCGGCGGGTCTCCTGCGCTTTACCCCGGCGCCCGACGCCAACGGCGCCGGTTACGCGAGCTTCAGCTTCCAGGTGCGCGACAACGGCGGCACCGCGAACGGCGGCGTGGATTTCGATCCGGCGGCACGCAAGATGACGGTGAACGTCACCGCTGTGAACGATGCGCCTTCGGGCGCCGATAACACCGTGACGACGCTCGAAGACACGGCGTATGTCTTCGCCACGGCCGACTTCGGGTTCGCCGACGCAGACGGCGGCGCGCTCACCGCGGTGAGGATCGCTTCGCTTCCGGCTTCCGGAACCCTGACCAACAACGGTATTGCCGTGGCCTCAGGGCAGTGGGTATCGGCGGCGGACATCTCGGCGGGCCTGCTGCGCTTCACGCCCACAGGCAACGCCAACGGCGCCGGTTATGCGACGTTCACCTTCCGGGTCCAGGACGATGGCGGCACGGCGAACGGCGGGGTGGCCCTCGATCCGATCGCGCGCACGATGACGGTCAATGTCACCGCGGTGAACGACGCCCCGTCGGGCGCGAATAGCAGCGTGACGACGCTCGAGGACAGCGCCTACGTCTTCGCCGCGTCGGATTTCGGGTTCAGCGATGCGGACGGCAACGCGCTGGGCGCAGTCAGGATCGCTTCCGTTCCATCTTTCGGAATCCTTACTGACAACGGCGTGGCAGTGACAGCGGGCCAGTCCGTGTCGGCCGCGGACATCGCTGCGGGCCTCTTGCGCTTCACCCCGGCACCCAATGCCAGCGGCGCCGGGTACGCGGGCTTCACCTTCCAGGTTCAGGACGACGGCGGCACGGCCAACGGCGGCGTGGATCTCGATCCGACTGCGCGCACGATGACGCTGAACGTCTTGGCGGTGAACGATGCGCCGTCGGGTGCGAATAACACGGTGACGACGCTGGAGGATACGGCGTACGTCTTCGCCACCGCCGACTTCGGGTTCGCCGACGCAGACGGCGGCGCGCTCACCGCGGTGAAGATCGCTTCGCTCCCCGTTTCCGGAACCCTGACCAACAACGGCGTTGCCGTGACCTCAGGGCAGTCGGTGTCGGCGGCGGACATCGCGGCGGGCCTGTTGCGCTTCACGCCCGCCGGCAACGCCAACGGCGCCGGCTATGCGACGTTCGCCTTCCAGGTCCAGGACGACGGCGGCACGGCGAACGGCGGAGTCGACGTCGATCCGACCGCACGCACGATGACCGTGAACGTCGCTGCGGTTAACGACGCGCCCTCTGCGGCGAACAACACGGTGACGACGCTCGAGGATGCGCCCTATGTGTTCGCCGCGGCCGATTTCGGTTTCAGCGATGCAGATGGGAATGCTCTCATGGGCGTTAGGATCGGCTCGCTGCCTGCTGCAGGGACCTTGACGAACAACGGCGTCGCCGTGACCGCAGGGCAGCTGGTGTCGGCGGCGGACATCGCCGCGGGCCTGTTGCGCCTCACCCCGACACCGAATGCTAACGGCGCACGCTACGCGAGCTTCGCCTTCCAGGTCCAGGACGACGGCGGCACGGCGAACGGCGGCGTGGACGTCGATCCGACCGCGCGCACGATGACGGTCGACGTCATCGCGGTGAACGATGCGCCTGCGGGAGCAAGCAATACCGTGGCGATGCTCGAGGATACCGCCTACGTCTTCGCCACCGCGGACTTCGGCTTCAACGATGCCGACGGCAATACGCTTGCGGCCGTCAGAATCGCCTCGGTCCCGGCAGCCGGCGTCCTGACGAACAACGGCGTCGCAGTCTCCGCGGGACAAACGGTGTCGGCGGCAGACATCGCCGCGGGCCTGTTGCGCTTCACCCCGGCCCCGAATGCCAACGGCACAGGCTATGCGAGCCTCACCTTCCAGGTGCAGGACGACGGCGGCACGGCGAACGGCGGCGTGGATGTCGATCCGACCGCGCGCACGATGACGATGAGCGTCGCCGCCGTGAACGACGCGCCTTCGGGTGCGAGCAACGCCGTCCTCCTGCAGCAGGACTCGGTGTACGTTTTCTCGGTCGCCGACTTCGGCTTCAGCGACAGCGACGGCGATGCATTCGCCGGCGTCGTGATCGCCACCGCACCGCCGGGCGGCGTGATCACCGACAACGGCGCGCCGGTGAGCGCCGGGCAGACGCTATCCGCCGCCGACATCGCCGCGGGCCTGGTGCGCTACACGCCGACCTCCGGAGCGAGCGGCTCGCCTTATGCCAGCTTCACCTTCCGTGTGCAGGACGCCGGCGGCACCGCGAACGGCGGCGCCGACACCGATGCCGTCGCGCGCACGATGACGATTAACGTGATTCCGGCTCTCGCCGTCGGCCCAGGCACGCAGCCTGCGCCGGTCCCGGTGGCGCAATCGGCACCGCCGGTTCAACCGGCCGCCGCCGCACCGTCGGCGACGGCGCCGGAGGCGCTGACTTCGCAGAACCCGCTAGCGGCGGCGAGCGCGCGGCTGCTGCTGGCGTCCAACGACGTATTGGGAAGCCGCGTCGATGCTGACGAAGGGTTCCGCATCCCGGCCGCTGCGGCGCAGCCTATCGCGTCCGTCTTCGCGACCGCGCAGCGGCTCGGGAGCGCCACCGCGGCGGCCGCATCAGGCTTTGGCCTCTCAGCCAGCATGACGGTCTCGGATGAGAAGCAGCTCGACTTCCAATTGTTCGGGTCCCAGGCGGTTGCGGACCGCGCGGGCGGGAGCGCTTGGAGAGTGTCCGGCTTGGCGGGCGATCTCGACCGCATGCGCGACGACATGGGCGAGCAGGTCGAACTCGAGCATTGGGCGTCGGGCTCGATCGCCGTCGGCAGCTTCGGCCTCACCGTCGGCTACGTGCTTTGGCTGCTGCGCGGTGGGGCGCTGCTCGCGAGCCTGTTGTCCAGCCTCCCGGCGTGGCGCCTGATCGACCCGCTGCCGGTGCTCTCGCGCGTCGACGAGGAGGAGGACCTCGACGAGGACCAGGATGCCTTCGTGTCCTTCGCGGACGCGAATTCGCCCTTCCTTACGGTGCCGGAGAAATCATGATCTCGCTTTCCGCCCGCACCCATATCGCGCTCGGCCTCGCCTCCATCGTGACGACGGCGCTCCTGCTCGGCGTCTTCGCCGGCCTGTTGCCCGATCGAGCCGGTGCCGTGCGGCACGGCCGCATCGCGCTGGCCGAGAGCATTGCGGCGACGAGCACGGCGCTCATCACGGCAAACGACCGCCGGCGCCTGGAGTCGGTGTTGCGCTTTCTCGTCGAGCGCAACGACGAGCTGCTTTCGGTGGCGGTGCGCGATGCGCGCGGCGACCTGGTCACGGCCGCCGGCGAGCATTCGGACTGGGTGCCGCTCGAGTCGGGCTCGGCGAACGACAGCCAGATCGAGGTGCCGCTCTGGAGCGGGCAGCGCCGCTGGGGGCAGCTCGAGCTGCGATTCCGGCCGATCGTCCCCCAGGGCCTGCGCGGGTTGCTCGAGTTTCCCGGGCTCGTGCTCGGCGCGTTCCTGTTCGCGCTGTGCCTGGTCGCTTTCGACCTGTACCTCAGGCGCGTGCTGCGCCATCTCGATCCGTCGCGCGCCATTCCCGGCCGCGTGCGCGCGGCGCTCGACACGCTCACCGAGGGTCTGCTGGTGCTGGACCGCGATCAGCGCGTCGTGCTTGCCAACCAGTCGATCGCCGAGATCCTGGGCAAGCCGGCCGAGGCGCTTACCGGCATGGATGCGCGCACCCTCGGCTGGCTCTCCACGCACTCCGCACCCATCGTCGCGGCCGAGCTGCCCTGGCGCGCGGCATTGGACGAGGGCCGCGTGCAGCGCAATGCGCTCGTGCGCCTGCCCTCGGCGGCCGGCGCGCTGCGCACTTTCATCGTCAACTGCTCGCCGGTGCTCGGTGCCGGGGCGAAGCCCGGCGGCGTCCTGGTGAGCCTCGAGGACATTACCGAGCTCGAGAAGAAGGAAGTCGAGCTCAAGCTGGCGCGCGACGAAGCCGAGGCCGCCAACCGCGCGAAGAGCGAGTTCCTCGCCAACATGAGCCACGAGATCCGCACGCCGATGAATACCATCCTCGGCTTCACCGAGCTCCTGCGCCGCGGCTTCGGCAAGAGCGAGCGCGAGTCGACGAAATATCTCAGCACCATCCATTCGAGCGGCCAGCACCTGCTGGCGCTGATCAACGACATCCTGGATCTCTCCAAGGTGGAGGCCGGCCGGCTCGAGGTCGAGCGTGTCGCGTGCGCGCCGCATGCGATCCTGGGCCAGGCGGTGCTCGAGCTCCAGATGAAGGCCCGCGAGAAGAACATCGGTCTCGACTTCGCCGCCGCCGGGCCCCTGCCGCAAACGGTGAAGTCGGATCCGGCGCGGCTGCGCCAGATCGTGCTCAACCTCATCGGCAACGCCATCAAGTTCACCGAGGCCGGCGGCGTGCGGATCGCCGCGCGGCTCGTGCAGGGTACGCCCGAGCGCTACGCCATCGAAATCGTCGACACCGGCATCGGCATCGCGCCGGAGAAGATCGGCACGCTGTTCGAGGCGTTCGTGCAGGCCGACACCTCGATCACGCGACGCTACGGCGGCACCGGGCTCGGACTCGCCATCAGCCGCAAGCTCGCGCGCGCGCTGGGCGGCGACATCGCCGTGACGAGCGAACTCGGCAAAGGCAGCAGCTTCACCGTGACGTTCGAGACCGGTCCGCTGGCAGGCGTGCCGATGCTGCGGCCCGACGAGATCTTCGAGCAGCACGCGCAGGCCGCAGTAGGGCCGAGAGAGGGCTGGCGGCTGCCCGCGGCGCGCGTGCTCGTCGCCGACGACGCGGCGGAGAACCGCGAGCTGGTCACGCTGGTGCTCTCCGAGCAGGGCTTGTGGGTAGAGCAGGCGGAGAACGGCCGCATGGCGGTCGACATGGTGCTGAAGGGCGGCTACGACGTGGTCCTCATGGACATGCAGATGCCGGTGCTCGACGGCTACGCCGCGGCGCGCGAGCTGCGGGCGAAGGGAGTGAAGACGCCGATCGTCGCATTGACGGCGAGCGCGATGGCCGGCGCCGAAAGCAAGGTGCTCGCGGCCGGCTGCGACGTCTACATGAGCAAGCCGCTCGACATCGACGCGCTGCTGCGCACCATGGCACAGCTCCTCGGCGGCGAGCGGCTGGAGGCCGAGGCCGCGGTGCGGCCGGCCTCCGCGACCGTCCGCGGGCCGGTCACCTCGCGCCTCGCCGCAAATCACCGGCTGCGGGCCACGTTGCACAAGTTCGCGGCCCGGCTGCAGGAGCGGCTTGCAGAGGCCGAGGCGGCAATTCAGGCGCGCGACGCGACGGGGATCGCCGGCTTCGCGCACTGGCTCAGAGGCTCGGCGGGAAGCATGGGCTACGACGCATTTACCCAACCCGCGCTGCAGCTCGAGCAGGCCGCGAAGTCGGGCGACTCTGAAGGGGCGACGCGGTTTTTTGCCGAGGTTCGCTCGCTGGCGGAGCGCGTGGTGGTGCCGGAGGACGAAACGGCCGCGGCATGAGCCGCGCCGTGACAGGAAAGGACGACTCATGAACCAGGCCGTAGAACTGAAAGTGCCGCTCACCCAGACGCAGAACCTCGCGGCCACCATGGCGGGGGAGGCGCTGGTCATGATGGTCGACGACGAAGAGCTGGTGATCGAGCTCATCCAGGCCTATCTCGATAGCGCGGGCTACCGGCGCTTCATTTCCACCACCGAGCCGCGCGATGCGCTGCAGCTCATGTTGCGCGAGCGGCCGCAGGTCGTGCTGCTCGACCTCAACATGCCGGGCGTGAGCGGCTTCGACATCCTGCAGGCCATGTGGGCCGAGCCGTCGCTGCGGCACATCCCCGTAATCGTGCTGACGGCGGTCAACGATCCGGAAACGAAGCTGAAGGCCCTGGGCCTGGGCGCGAGCGACTTCCTGGGCAAGCCGGTCGATGAGAGCGAGCTGGTGCTGCGGCTGCGCAACACGCTCGCGGCGAAGGCGTATCAGGACTACCTTGCGTACTACGACCGGGTCACCGGCCTTGCCAATCGCCACCGCTTCATGAGCGAGCTGGACCGCGCGGTGCGCGACGCGTACGCAGAAGGCCGCATGGGCGCGGTGCTGGAGTTCGATCTCGACCGCTTCAAGCAGATCAACGAGGCGCTCGGACCCGCGACCGGCGACCGGGTGATCAAGGAAGCCGGCAGGCGGATCCGGGGGGCCATGCACAGTCCCGTGCGGGCCGACGAGGCCGCGCTGCAACAGGCCCTGGGCGCCCGCTTCGGCGGCGACGAGTTCTGCGTGCTGCTGCCGAGCGTCTCGAACGTGGAGCAGGCGTCGCGCGTGGTCGAGTCGGTCCTGCGGGCACTCGCGGCTCCATACCAGATCGACGGCAAGGAACTGCATGTCACCGCGAGCGCGGGCGTCGCCCTCTTCCCCGCCGACGGCGTCGTGATGGACGAGGTGGTCAGGAACGCGGACGCCGCGCTGCGCCAGGCGAAGCAAGCCGGCCGCGGCAGCTACCGCTTCTATTCCAAGGAGTTCAACGACAAGGCGGCGCATCGGCTGAGCATGGAACATCAGCTGCGCAAGGCGATCGAACGCGGCGAGCTCGAGCTCTTCTACCAGCCGAAGCTGCGGGTCGAAACCAGGGCGTTCTGCGGCGCCGAAGCGCTCCTCCGCTGGCGCCATCCGCAGCGCGGCATCGTTGCGCCGGGCGAGTTCGTCCCGATGGCGGAAGAGTCCGACCTCATCATCACCCTCGGCGAATGGGCGCTGCACGCCGCCTGCCGCCAGCTCCAGGAATGGAGTGCCGCCGGACTTCGGCGGGTGCCGATCTCGGTGAACCTGTCGGCGCGGCAGTTCGAGCCGCGGCTGCCCCGAATCGTGCAGCAGGCGATCGGCTCGACCGGCCAGGCCGGGTACCTGCGCCTGGAGGTCACCGAGAGCTCGATCATGGCCGACCCGGCGAAGGCCGTCACGCTGCTGCGCGAGCTGAAGGCGCTGGGCATCAAGCTCTCCATGGACGATTTCGGCACGGGGTACTCTTCATTGAGCTCTCTGCAGAGGCTGCCGCTTGACGAGCTCAAGATCGACCGTTCCTTCCTCTCGGGTATCCGCGCCGAAGGCGGCGACGCGGTGCTCGTGGACGTCATCATCGCCATGGCCCACGGCCTGGGACTGTCCGTGGTGGCCGAAGGCGTCGAGAGCGAGGCTCAGCTGGAGTACCTGCGAAAGCGCGGCTGCGACGAGTGCCAGGGGTTTCTCTTCAGCGCGCCGCTGCAGGCGGCCGAGTTTGCCACCCGCTTCCTGAACCACGCGCCGAAAGGCTGAATTGCTTTAAAGGCCGCCTGTCCAAGGGCGTGATGGCTCTCTGTTGGCGCCGCAGCCTCCTGCTCTGCGCGTTCGCCGCCGCGTGCGCCAGCCACGAGCCGCCGCCGGCCTCCGAGGCGACACGCGCCGCCAAGCCGACGCTGGATAGCGTCGTCCCGGGAACCATCGGCGTGGTCGTCGCCTCCGCTTCCGCAGGCGTCGTCGTCGCGGCCATGGCGGCTGACGGCCCCGCGGCGGAAGCAGGCATGCGCGTGGGCGATGTAGTGCAGCGCTACAACGGCGTTTCGGTGCTCGATACCCGCCAGTTCTACCGCCTGGTGCTCGACAGCCCCCCTGGAACCAGGGTGGAGCTGGAGCTGCTTCGCGAGGGCTCGGTGGTTCGCATCGCCGTGCCGGTCGAGGAGACCGACACCGCGCTTCGGGGCTAGCCGGACTGAGCCTTCTTCGCCGGCTGGTCGAGCTCCTGCAGAAGGTGCTCGGGCTTCACAGGCTTCACCAGATGCAACTGAAAGCCGGCCTCTTTCGAGCGGCGCTTGTCCTGCTCGCCGCCGTACGCGGTCACCGCGATCAATCTTGCCTGGGCCGTGGCGGGGTTGGTCCGCAGCGCGGCGGCGAGCTCGTAGCCGTCGGTGTCGGGCAGGCCGATGTCGCAAAGAACGATGTCCGGACGCGTCCTTTGCGCGGCTTCGAGCCCCTCGCGACCGCTATAGGCGAGCGTCACCTTGTACCCGCACAGCTCGAGGAGCTTGCGCAGGCTCTGCGCCGAATCGTGGTCGTCTTCGACCACGAGGATACGCAGGTCCTTGCGCGCCTGGAGCGCGGGGAGCTCGGGTTTGGAAGGCGGCCTGTTTTGCAACTGCTGCAGGCGCCCGCGCAGGTTGCTGAGCGCGTTGAAAATCTGGAACTTCAGCGCATCGACGCCGCGCAGCGGTCCGGCTTCCATGCCCGCGTGGCCATCGGCATAGAAGAGCAGCCGCGCCATGTGCTCGATGCCGCGGATCATCACTCGGGCGTCGAGGTCGTTCACTGCCCCCACGGCACGCGTGCACAGGCTGGTGACGTGCTCGAGCGCCTCCGGGTCGTTGCGGCCACCGGGGGCCGCCACCACCGCGTGCATCAGCGCCGAGTAAAGGCTTAAAGCTTCGTCGAGCTCGCGTTTTGGCATGTTATGCACTGCCCTGCCATTCGTTGAACATCCGATCTTACGCGTTCGCCGAGGCGCGTCCCGTCGGGCAAACCGCGATATTGGATGTAGCTGGATGAACTACACCGGCTTGGCGAGCTGCTCGAGAAGATTTTCCGGTTTCACCGGCTTGACGAGGTGCAGCTGAAAACCCGCTTCGCGCGAGCGTTTTCTGTCCTGCTCGCCGCCGTAGCCCGTCACCGCAATCAATCTCGCCCGCGCGGTCTTCGGGTTGCCGCGCAAAGCCTCGGCGAACGCGTACCCGTCGCTGTCCGGAAGGTGGAGATCGCACAGCACGATATCCGGCGGCGTGCGCGTCGCAGCCTCCAGGCCTTCCCTGCTGCTGTAGGCCACCGTGACGGAATAGCCGCAAAGCTCCAGAAGCTTCTGCAGGGTCTCGGCGGAATCCCGGTTGTCTTCGACGACCAGGATGCGCATGTTCCGGTCGGCGGCCAGCGCCGGAGGCTCGGGCTGCGACGGCAGGCCCTCGTAGTAGCGCATCAGCATCGCCGGCGACTTGTAGCCGATGACTCGCATCGCCCGCTGCATCGGCAGGCGCGCGCAGATCCTGGCGATCGCCTCGTGACGCAGGTCGTGGAAGCTGAGGTCCTTTATCCCGGCATCATCGCAGGCCTTGCGAAACGCGCGGATCACCGAGTCGCGCGACAGCGGGAAGAGCGGCGCCACGAGCGACCTCGGCTTTGGCAGCGAGCGAATGATCTGCGCCGCCCGCGTCGACAGCGGCACGGTGCGCGTCCTGGCGTCGTGCGGGTCGCGGACGTTCGCGATGCGATGCTCGAGATCCACGTCCTCGGCGCTCAGGGAGAGCAGCTCCGCCTGGCGCATGGCCGACTCGAGCGCCAGCTCGGCGAGCAGCGCGAAGTAGGCGCCCGAGGCCTTGAGCTGCGCGAGCAGGCGCTGCTCTTCATCGCCCGCGAGCCGGCGCTCGCGAGCGTTGGGAGACAGAGCCACGTCGGTGATCGGGTTCTCGAGGCCCTTCATGCCCCATCCGCGGGCCGCGACTTTATAGAGCACGCGGATGAGCGCGAGCTCCAGGCGGACGCTGTTCCCGGGCTTGCCGCGCGCGAGTTCCTCGTCGCGGTATTTCGCGAAATCGGCGGCGCGGAGCTCGGAAAGCGGCCGCTGCGCCAAGGGGTGCTGCAGCCACGACTTGACCCGCCGGGCCTCGAGCGCCCGGCCCTTCTTGCCCGGGGTCACTTCGCGGAGGTAGCGCTGCAGCGCCTGCTTCAGCGTTGTGCGCTCAGCTTGCAGGGAGGTGCCCAAGCTGAACGGATGATACTCGGCTCAGGGCGCGATGCTTCGGGTCACCATGTAGATCACCGCGTCGCGGATTTCCGGATCGGTGAGGTCGGCCATGCCGCCGCGCGAAGGCATGCCGCCGTGACCCTTGATGGCCGAGCGCACGAGGGGATCGACTCCCGCCTTGACGCGCGTCGACCACGCCTCGCGGTCGCCGATCTTCGGCGCGCCCGCGACACCGGATGCGTGGCACTTCGCGCACTGCGTGGAGACAATGTACTCGCCGCTGCGCTGAGCTTGTGCGCAGGCGAGCGCGGGAGCGAGCGCAAAAGAGAGCATGAGGACCGCCCGTGGGGCCGCTTGGCTCGAGGAACTCATCGCGCCTCCTTTGAACCGATCCTACGCGGAGGACGACAGGCCGGCTTGACGTGCGTCAAGCCGGCCGCATCACCCGCCCTTGCGGGCGGGCGGCGAATCGCTGCCCGGCTACTGCGGGATGCGGCGGATGTAGCCTTCGCGGGTGAGCTCGACCCGGTCGCCGATCGCAAGGCCGGCCGACGGCGTGTCGACGAGCTGCAGCGTGCCCTCGTCCATGCGGATGTTGAGCCGGTTCATCGCAGAGGGCGCCGAGCTGCCGGTCGATGCCGTCGTCGCTACCGGAGACATGCTTTCGATGCGTCCGAAGCCCGGGCGGATCGAGGCGGCCGCTGCGGCAACGGGCGCGGACGGCGCCGGCGCTGCCTGCGGCGCGGTCACAACCGTAGATGGCGGGGAGGGCGGTACCACTACGACAGGCGCGGGTTGCCTGCTTCCACACGCGCCAAGCAATGCCACGGCGAAGACAGATACGGGAAGAATCAGGAACTTGCTCATACGGTAGCCTCCTGGTTGGGAACTTGCAGAGAAGAAGTAGCAATCTGCGTTCCGCGACGCCGGAGCTTCGTCGCGGGCGCTAGAATCAGCCGCAGTTGCGATTCGCTCGAGTACTTTCAGCCGCGGTGCTCGCGCTGTGCGCGTTCTCGGCGCGCGCCGACGACATGGACCAGGACCTCATCGCCGCCGCCGCGAACGGCGACCTCGCTCGGATTGCGGCGCTCTTGAAAAATGGAGCAAACGTGAACGGCCGCGACGCAGAGGGCCGTACGCCGGTCATGGCGGCGACCTACGGCCGGCACGCAAGCGCGGTCGAGGCGCTCATCCGCGCGGGCGCGGACGTCAATCAGCGCGACCAGATGCTGAACAACCCGTTCCTCTACGCGGGCGCCGAGGGCCTGCTCGACATCGTCAAGCTCGCCGCCGCGGCCGGCGCCGACCCGCGTCTCACCAACCGCTACGGCGGCACCGCGCTGATTCCCGCGGCGGAGCGGGGACATGTCGAGGTGGTGGACTGGCTGCTCGCAAACACGAAGGTCGATGTCAACCACGTCAACCGCCTGGGATGGACGGCCCTTCTGGAAGCGATCGTGCTCTCCGATGGCGGACCGCGGCATCGGCGCATCGTCGCCGCGCTCATCGGTCACGGCGCCGACGTCAACCTGCCCGACCGCGAGGGGCGAACGCCCCTTTACCATGCCCGTTCGCGCGGCTATACCGAGATCCGCGCGCTCCTCGAGGCGGCGGGTGCGCATCCCTAGCTTTGCGACTTCTGTAACCGCGTCCCGCTGGTGGTCAGCGCCTGCGGCGCATGGACGTTCCCGCCGTCCTCGACGCTAGACAGTAGACTCGGCCTCATGAGCGCTTCGGGCTGACGCGCGGTGGGCCGCTACCTCGGTGCCTGGTTTCCGATGATTCTCATCGCGGTGGCGAACGGTGCCGTGCGCGAGGCGTGGCTCGTGCCGCGATTGGGTGACCACGCCGCGCGCCGAGTGTCGACGCTGCTCCTGATCGCGCTCTTCGCCGTCTATATCGGGTACGTGACACGCAGGTGGCCGATCGCCTCGAGCGGCGAGGCGCTCGCCATCGGCGCCACGTGGCTCGCGCTTACGCTGGTCTTCGAGTTTGCGCTCGGGCGCTTCGTCTCGGGGCTGTCGTGGCAGCAGATGATCGCGGAGTATGACCTCGCCGCCGGCCGGCTCTGGCCGCTGGTGCCGCTCTCGGTCGCGGTCGCGCCGTACTTTTTCTTCCGGCTGTGGCGTGCCGTCTGATGCAGTTTATTGTTTTCCATAGCGGGCAGCGGCGCGTGCGCCTGCAGGGTTAGAACCTGGTATGCCGCTGACCGCGGTATCCGCGGAGCGCCGATTGATCGAAGTCAAAGGCTCGGGAAAGTGAGGCCATAGACTTTTCACCCAGCCGACGTTGCGACGCGCGATGCTTTCTGAATTGCCCAAGCTGAGGTTGGCCGGCGTGGTGGTCGCCTGGATGGCGGCGCTCCTGATCGTGGCGTGGCTTGTCTTCGCAGGCCGGGAGGTGGCCTTCGAGCGCGGCCGGCGCGCCACCGCAAACTTAGCCGCGGTTGTCGAGCAGCAGGTGTCGCGCACCTTCCAGGCGGTGTACCTCACCTTGGGAGCGGTGGGCGACGCCCATCAACTGAGCCCGCGTCACAGCAAGAACGACCCTGAATTCCAGGAGATGATGTCGCGGCGGTTGCAAGACCTTCCGTTCGTGCGCGCGGTCTTCATCATCGGACCGGACGGCCGGATCATCCACGACACCGACTACCCCAGGACGCCAGCCGCTTCGCTCGCCGATCGCTCCTATTTTCGCGCGTACCAGGCGGACCCGGCGTACGCGCAGGCCGTGTGGCCGCCGCTGCGCAGCCGCTCGGACACGGGCTGGTTCCTGCCGGTGACGCGGGGGCTCAGCCGCAACGGCGACTTCGCAGGCGTGGTGGTGGCGGCGGTCCAGGCGGCGCACTTCGAGAATCAGTTCCGCGCAGTGGGGTTGCCGGCGGGCTACCTCGTCACGCTCTTTCACCTGGACGGGACGCTGGTGGCGAGTTATCCAAGCCGCGAGGAGGACATCGGCAAGAACTTCAAGCGGCTTCCGTTGTTCGCGCGCCTGGAGGAAAGCGACGAGGACTCGTACTGGACCACTGCAGGACTGGTCGCCGGCAATCGCATGGTGAGCTATCGAGTCGTGCAGGGTGCGCCCTTCGTAGTGCGGGTCTCGCGCGGCCAGGGCGACATGCTCCCCGAGTGGCGGCGGACCGCGACCGCCGCCGGGCTCGCCATGCTCGCGCTGACGTTCTTCGTCGGCTGGATCATCGTTCTCCAGGTGCGCGACAGTACGCGCCGCGCGCGCGAGCACGAGCGGCGCGCACAGACCGAGAAGCTGGAAGCCCTCGGCCAGCTTTCCGGCGGGATGGCGCACGATTTTGCGAACGTGCTGAACGTGGTGGGAATGTGCGTAGAGGTCCTGAAGACCAAGGCCGCGGATCAATTCATCGTCGCGCAGGCGCTTGGCTCTATCGAACGCGCGGTGCGCAACGGCAAGCGGGTGGCCGAGCGCCTGCTTGCATTCGCGCGGCGGCGACCCCTGACGTTGACGCGCGTGCGACTCGATTCGTGGCTCGACGCGGCACGCCCGCTCTTCGCGCAGGCGGTAGGCGAGCGCGTGGCGCTCGAGGTGCAAAGCGTGCAGCCGCTGCCGGAAATCCTCTGCGATGTCGGCGAGCTCGACGTGGCGCTGATCAACCTGCTGGTCAACGCGCGCGACGCCATGGCGGGGTCGGGGCGCGTCAGCGTGCGCGCCGACCTGTGCGACGAGGAGAGCGGCGTCCCCGAGGGTTTGGTCGGAAAGCCCGGGCGCTTCGTCTGCGTCACGGTACGGGACGAGGGCCCGGGAATGCCCGAGGAGGTGAAAGGGCGCGCGCCGGAGCCGTTCTTCTCTACAAAAGGCGAAGCGGGCACCGGCCTTGGGCTATCGCAGGTCTATGTCTTCATGCAGCAGCTCGGCGGAGAACTGACCATCGATTCGGCTCCGGGCCGGGGGACGTCGATCCACCTTTATTTTCCGGTCGCTCCGGCAGCCCCCGTCAAGTGAGCCATGGCCCGAATCCTTCTCGTGGACGACAACGCGGACGCAGTGAAGGCGACGGCCTTCCTGCTCGAGCAATGGGGGCACGAGGTGCGCGTGGCGAGCGACGGCGCGGCGGCTGTTCAGCTGGCGCGAGCATGGCTCCCGCAACTCGTGCTTCTTGACATCGGGCTGCCAGGCATGGACGGCTTCCAGGTCGCCGCTGCGTTACGGCGCGAACCTGCGCTCCGATCCTGCCGCATCATCGCGATGTCGGCTTTCTACCGGGCGGACGATGATGCTTCCCTTGCAGCCGCCGGAGTGGACCAGCTATTGCGCAAGCCGCTGGATGTCGCGTTCCTGCGCAGCCTGATCGGGAGACGGACGCCTCCCTAGGAGCGTTTCTTGCGGAACGCGGGCATGCGAGTCCGCCTGTTCGCTGCTTCCATGATGACATCGGCGCTCCTCGCTTTCGCGCTCCCGGCCGAGGCGCAGGACGCCCGGAGTCTGCACGCGCGGCACGCGGCGCTGCGCGCCGAGCTCGCCGACAATCCGTTCGGTCGCCCGCTGGTGGTCGAATCGAGCGAGGGCTCGGGCGAGCAGAAGGGCGCGATTTACGCGGTCATCGAGCAGCCGTTCAAGCGCGTGGTGACGGGGCTGCGGCATGCGGCGCAGTGGTGCGAGGTGCTGATCCTCCAGGCGAACGTGAAGAACTGCGAGGCGTCGAATCGCGCCGCCGGGGCGCTCGCGATCTTCGTCGCGCGCAAGCCCACCGACTCGCCCGGGCAGGCCTATCGCGTCGACTTCGGCTACCAGGCGCAGGCGGCGGGGGCGGACTACCTTCACGTCGCGCTCGACGCGCCCGAAGGCCCGTTGGGCACCACCGACTACCGCATCCGGCTCGAGGCGGCGCCGCTCGATGCGAGCCGCACGTTCCTGCATCTCGCGTACTCATACACGCTGCGCGCGAGCGCACGCCTGGGAATGAACATGTACCTCGCCACGAGCGGCCGCGACAAGGTCGGCTTCAGTACCGCGAGCCGCACTCCCGACGGCAAGCCGGTGTACGTCGGCGGCGTGCGCGGTGTCGTCGAGCGCAACACGATGCGCTATTACCTCGCGCTGGAGGCTTATCTCGACACGCTCGATGCGCCAGCCGGGGAGCGGGTGGAAAAGCGCCTGCGCGCGTTCCACGCCGGGCTCGAGCGCTACCCGAAGCAGCTGCACGAGCTCGATCTCGGCGACTACCTCGACCTCAAGCGCCGGGACGCCGCGCGTGAATATTGAATTGGTTATAAAGGATTAAAAAAATATAGAGGTCAGTCCGGCGGCGGACACCCGCGCGCGGCCCACGCAACGAGCGCCGCGTCGGGCTGCTGGATCCAGCCCATCAGTTGCTTCGCTTGATTGCCGAGCAGGCAGTGATGGAACACCGTCACGGCCTGCGCCCGAGGCGTCATGGCGGCGAAGCGCGCCTGGTCGACGCTGTCGGGAGCGCGCCGGTGGGCGAGGGCGTCGATCGCCAGGTGCTCGGCGGCGAGCGGGTCGGACGGACCGCGCCGCGCGGCGATGGCGGCGGCCTGCGCCCCGCTGCCGAGGAGCCAGCGCGGCAGCTCGACGAGCTCGGTGCGGCGCAGGAGCCAGGCGATGTCGCTCCAGAAGTTGTAATCGGCGCCGCGCAGCTCGGCGAGG
Source organism: Burkholderiales bacterium (assembly GCA_044870335.1). Classification (GTDB taxonomy): domain Bacteria; phylum Pseudomonadota; class Gammaproteobacteria; order Burkholderiales; family SG8-39; genus SCGC-AG-212-J23. The sequence goes on from JBIOYV010000075.1 coordinate 90,879, forward strand.
AGCGCGCGGTCGAGGATCGCGCGGCGGCGAAAGGCGTCCGCGCTTTCCGCGAGCACCGGCGAAGGCAGGATCGCGGCCCACGGGCTCGTCTCGAGGCGCCGCCGGCCCGACTCGGCGTCCATGAGCCACAGCGCCTGCCGCGGCGGCTCCGGGTGGAGCGCGGAGCGGATCCGGCGCGGGCGGTCGTCGACGAGCGGCGCGGCGCGTGCCGTGAGCTCGCGCAGCGCGTCGGCGTCGGCCATGAAGAGCGCCGCGAGCTCGGCGGGGCTGTCCACGCCAATGCGGCGCAGCTCGCTTCCAGGCCGCTCGAGCGTCCATAGCCGCGAGAAGCGCTCGCGCGTGACGGGGGCGATCCCGCCGCGGCTGCCGACGAGGATCCAGTCGCGGTGGAAGCCGGACCAGAGCGCGCAATCCTCGAACGCCTCGCAGAAGGCCCGGATGATCGCAGCCGCTTCGTCCTCGAGCAGGAGATAGGCGGGAAGCCAGTAGGTGGCGATGCCCGCAGGGTTGAGCCGGTCTTTCACCAGCTCGAAATATTCGCGCGTATAGAGCGAAGCCACGCCGGCCATCTTGGGCGGCGGCGGCTCGCCGGTGATGAGATCGTAGCGTCCGCTGGTGGTCTGCAGGAAGAAGCGTCCGTCCTCGACGTGCGTGCGCACGCGCGGATCGCGCAGCGGGTGGCGCGCGGGGTCGGTGTGGACGATGTCGCCCATGTCGAGTATGTCGCTCGAGACGTCGACCACCTCGAGCGAGCGCAGGTCGGGCAGATCGGTGAGAGCGCTAGCGGTCGTGCCGACGCCGAAGCAGATGAGCAGCGCGCTCTCGATCTTCGGATGGAGCGCCGCCGGAAGGTAGGCGAAGAGCTTCATGTAGCGCTGCACGCCGATGGCGGTGGAGGCCATCGAGTAGGAGTTGGTGGCGAGGCGCAGGAACAGCGGCTCCCCGAGAAAGTCGTGCGCGAGGTAGAACGTGGTCTGCGCGAGGCCTTCGCGCGCCGCCACGATGCGGCCGGCGAAACGCTCCTCCATCCCTCGCCAGTGCTTCTGCACCATGGTGCCGAACGGAAAGAGGGCGAGCGCGAGCGCCGCGGCGAGCGCAGGACGAAGCCCGCGCCAGGGCGAGGCCTCGGGCGCGGGAATGACCACGACGATGGCGGCATAGACGAGCGCCAGCGCGAAGAACGAACGCTCGAGGCCGAGGACCGGCAGCAGGACGAATGCGGCGAGGAGCGACCCGAACATCGCGCCGAGCGTGTTGGCGAGCGTCAGCGCGCCGGTGGCGGCCACGGCATCGTCCATGCTGCCTCGCAGCCGCTCGCCGAGCACGGTGAAAAGGAATCCGGACAGGAGCGCCGCCGGCATCATGAGGAACGCGCACAGGAGCGCGGCGCTCGCCGGCGACTGCGGGTGCAGCGGCGCAAGGAGCCGCAACAGCCAGGGATACGCGGCATAGCCGCCGACGAGCACGACCGCGGACGCCGCCGCGGCGGCGCGCGCCATACCGGTGGAAAGCGCGCTGCGGCGCGAAACGCGCGCGGCGGCGAGCCCGCCTACGCCGATGCCGGCGAGCACCACGGCGAGCATCACGGCGAAGATGAGCGACGTGCCGTCGATGAAGAGGAGCAGAAACCGCAAGCCCACCACCTCGAGCGCGAGTAATGCGGCACCGGCAAGCAATGCGGCGACGAGGACCCGGCCTCTCGCCGAGGATGCCTTGTTCAAGTAACGGGGTTCTTCATTCCGGATGGTTTTCGAGATCCGCCAGGCGATCAGGGCTGCGCCGAGGTTGCACGCGGCGCCCGCGAAGCCGCTGCCCCGGAGCCCGAGCGAGGGAATGAGCACCAGCTCGGCGGCGAGCGCGCCCGCGAGCGCGCCGAGCGTGTTGATGCCGTAAAGCCGGCCGAGCGCGAACCCGTAGCTCCCCGTGAGGGCCTCCAGCGGTTTGGCGAGCAGCGGCAGGGTCGCGCCGAGCGCCGTGGCCGGAATCAGCATGAGACCGAAGGCGATGGCGAGGCGCCCGGCGTTGAGCGCCGCGACGTCGTCCGCGAGTGGCGCGAAGAGCGGGCGGAAAAGCGCAGGGAGATACGGAAAGGCCGCGACGAGCAGCGCGCCCGAGGCCGCGGCCAGCGTCTCGACGAACGCGTAGGCGCGCACGGGCCGCGTCCAGCGGCGCCCGAGCGCCAGGGCGGCGGCGTTGCCGAGGCCCAGTCCTGCCATGAACGCCGCTGTCACCAGCGCAGCCGACCACACGCTGTTGCCGACGACCAGGCCGGCCTGGCTGAACCAGACCGTCTCGAGCGCAAGCGCGCCTGCGCCCGAGAGAAAGAACATGCCGTAGACCGCCGGTAGCACCGGCGTTGTTTTTGTACCTGCCACGCAGGCGCGAGCTTACCGCATGCGCCTCCCCGAGCTCCTTACGGGCGCACGAGCCGTCCCTCGCGCGTCAACTCGACGCGATCGCCAACCTCGAAGCGCTCGCCGGCCTGGACCACGTCCTGGGTGGTTCCATCGGCCATCTTCAGCCGGTACGCCATGGTCGCACTCGTGGCCGGACCGCCCGTGCCGCCGGCCGCGGCGGCGGGCGCGGAGGAAAGAGACAGCACCGTGGCCGACTCGATGATGCCGACACCCGGCCGATAGCGCGAGGCGGATGCAGGAGGCGCCGCCGCGGCGTCGACGGGTGGCTCGCTTTGCCCCGTGGGACGGCCCCCGGAGGGCCCGTCCGGCGCAGGCGCGGCGCAGGCCGCCAGCAGCACCGAGAGCGCGAGGGTCCAAAGGACAGTTCTGGATTCCATGTCCCGAGGATGCAGTCTTCATGCCTGCGGTAGCACACTCCACCGGATCGCTGATACTAAAGTGCTATGAAAGCGGCCTTCGCTTGACAGCGCCGAGCGCGGCATCAGAGAGTTCCGACCGGGGAGGCGACGTGGGGAGGGTCGGGTGAAAGCCTGTGGTGCCGCGCTTTTCGTCTGCGCGCTGGGTCTCGTTCCGGGCGCGGTGGGTGCGCAGGGCTGCGGCAGGCTCGCCGCGAGCGTGGACGATGCGCGCAAGCTCCTGCTGCGGGCGGCCAACGAGCCGGCTTTCGAGGCGGCGAAAAGCCGGGCGCTGCGGGCGAAGAACGCGCTCGACGATGCCGCCCTGTCCTCGATGGACTGCCAGTGCAAGGGCGCCTACTCCGAGTTCGATACCGCCGCCTTGAGTGCGCGGCGCGCGCGCGACGCCTATTCGCCGAACGAGTACGTCGACTCGCTCGACGCGGCGATCCGCGCATTCAACAGCGCGATCGGCGAGCTGAAATCCTGCGCTGCCGAGCGCGCCGGCCCGATGCCGCCTTGATGCGCCATGCCTGAAAGAGATGAACGCCGTGCGCTTCGACTTCAATTGAAGCCGCGCAGCCGCTGCACCAATCCGTCCACGGCGTAGATCGCGCTGCCGTAGTAATTGCCGACGACGAGGTACTTCGCATTGCCTGCCTTGGCTTCGTTGCCGTCGCCGTCGAAATAGCGCTCGCTCACGCCGAGGTATCCGCCCATGTATTCGGCCGCGTCGATCACGTTCTTTGGGATCTCACCCACCATTCTTCTTCTCCGCGACTAGGTTGTAGAACGCAAGATACCCGGGCGCGGCGCTGCCGTCGGGACGACGCGAAAAGTAGCATCCGCCGCTTCAGGGCGTTCGCTGCGGCGCTACTTCGCGGGGCTAGGCGGGCCGGACCGGCGCGGCGCGGCGGCGGCATATACTGGCGCCGACGATGGATTCCGCGGCTGGCTGGATCGAGCACGAGATCGAGGGCGAGGCGAGCGTGCTCTACCTGCGCGGCGCGTGGCGACTGGCGAATCTGGGCGCGATCTCGCAGGCGCTGAAGTCGCTGCCGCTCGGCCAGCGCGGGCGTTTCGTCCTGGACGGCAGCAGGCTCAAGGAACTGGACACCTCGGCGGGCTTCATCCTCTACCGCCACCTGGTGGGGGTCGGCTGCACCGAGGCCACGGTGAGCGCGCGCGGATTCGAACCGCGGCACCGCAAGCTCCTGCGCCTGGTGCATGAGCGCATGACGTGCCCGCCGTCGGCGGCCCGCTCGATGCATCTCGGCCTGGTGCGGCGCGTCGGCGCGGCCACGCTCGTGCTGTGGCGGCTGCTGAGGACGCACAGCGCGTTCGTCGGCGTGGTCGTGCTCGAGGCGCTGGCGCTTCTGCGCCGGCCCGGCCGCTTTCGCGTCAAGGAGACCGTGGCCCAGTTCGAGGCGGTGGGCCTGGACGCCATCCCGATCGTCGCGCTGGTGACCTTCCTCATCGGCGTGGTGTTCGCCTACCTGCTCGGCGTCCAGGCGCAGCGCTACGGCGCGAACATCTTCGTGGTCGACGGCGTCGGGCTCGCGGTCTGCCGCGAGCTCTCGCCGCTGCTCGCGGCGGTGATCGTCGCCGGGCGCTCGGGCGCTGCCTTTACCGCGCAGCTCGGCACGATGAAGGTGCAGGAGGAGATCGACGCCATCAGCACCCTCGGCCTGTCGCCGGTCCAGGTGCTGGTGATCCCGCGCCTCGCGGCGATCGTGGTGGCGCTTCCTGCGCTCGTGTTCGTCGGCGACGTGGCGGGACTCGCCGGCGGCATGCTGGTCGGCGCCTGGCAGCTCGACATCGGCGCGGCCGCGTTCCTCGACCGCCTGCACGCGGTGCTGCCGATGAGCGCTTTCACGATCGGCGTCGCCAAGGCGCCGGTGTTCGGCGCCTTCATCGCCATGATCGCCTGCCGCATGGGATTGCTCGTGGCGCGCGACGCGCGCAGCGTCGGCGAGAGCACCACCTCGACGGTGGTGCAGAGCATCGTCTGGGTCATCGTCCTCGACGCGATGTTCGCGGTCGCCCTCCAGAGCCTGGGCATCTGATGGAGCGGGTGCTCGAAGCCGATTCGGTGGTCACGCGCTTCGGTACCGAGGTGATCCACGACCGGGTGAGCTTCACGGTCGGCCGGGGCGAGGTCGTGGCGCTCATCGGCGGCAGCGGAACCGGCAAGTCGGTGCTGCTGAAGGAGGCGATCGGGCTGATCCGCCCCTCGGGCGGCACGATCAGGCTGCTCGGCACCGACGTCTGGCGCTCGAGCGCCGACGAGCTGAATGCGCTGCGCCGGCGCTTCGGCATGCTGTTCCAGGACGGCGCCTTGTTTTCCTCCCTGACGGTCGCGGAGAATATCGCGGTACCGTTCCGGGAAAACACCGACCTGCCGATGGACCTCATTGCGCCGCTCGTGGGCTTCAAGCTCGCGCTCGTCGGGCTGGCGCCGGACGCCGGGAAGAAGACGCCCGCCCAGATCTCGGGCGGCATGCGCAAGCGCGCGGCCCTTGCGCGCGCGCTGGCGCTCGAGCCGGAGATCCTGTTCCTCGACGAGCCGACCTCCGGCCTCGATCCGGTGGGCGCGCGCGCCTTCGATGCCCTGGTGCGGGTGCTTTCCGAGAGCCTCGGGCTCACGGTGTTCATCGTGACCCACGACCTCGATACGCTGCTCTCGATCATCGACCGCGCGATCGTCCTGTCGCGGGGCAAGGTGATCGCCGACGGACCGGTGAGCGCGGTGATGCAGGCCGACGATCCGTGGATCCGCGACTACTTCTCGGCGCGCGCGACGCTCATGCCGGCGGCGTCCTGATGGAACCGGCGGCGTCCTGATGGAACCCGAAGCGAAGTACACGCTCGTGGGTACCGCCGTGCTGGTGCTCGCGGCCCTGATCGTCGGCGCGGTGCTGTGGCTGCGCAGCACCGGCGAAGAGCGCGACGACCGGTTCTACAAGATTTATTTCGTCAATCAATCGCTCGAAGGCATGCAGATCCGCAGCGACGTCAAGATGCGCGGCATCCGCGTTGGCGTGGTCACCGGCTTTCGCATCTCGAATCGGCACCCCGGCGCGGTGGAAGTGGTGATCCGCGTCGACGGAGACGCGCCCGTACGCCAGAGCACGCGGGCGGTCGTCGAACGCCACCTCCTCACCGGGATCGCGAGCATCCGCCTGCTGAACCTCGACGAGACCAGTCCGCCGCTGACCGCGACGCCCGAGGGCGAAGCCTATCCGCTGATCGCCGAAGGGGCGTCGCAGCTGGAGCAGTTCTCCGAGTCGGTGACTCAGCTCGCGCAGCATGCCGACGAGACGATGCAGCGCATCAACACCACGCTTTCGGCCGAGAACCAGCGCGCGCTCGCCGAGGTCCTGAAGAACCTGCAGCGCCTCTCCTCCCACGCGGAGAAAAGCCTCGCCGGGCTCGAGCGCACGCTGGAAGCCGTGGGCGGCGCCGCCGAAGAGGTGCGCGCCGCGAGCCGCAGCGTCGGGGAGGACGCGCACAAGGTCGCCTTGCGCTACGACAAGCTCGGCGAGGAATCGACGGTGGCGGTGCGCGAGGCCGCGGGCTCGATCCGCCAGATGAGCGCGGACGTGGCGCGCGTCTCGCAGCGCCTCGATGGATTGCTTGCGACCGGCGACGTGGAGCTGCGCGTGACCGCCCAGGAGCTGCGCGCCACCGCGGATTCGCTCGGCGCGGTCGCGCGCCGGCTCGGCGATCCGCGCAGCATCCTGTACGGGCCGCCGGAGGGCAGCCTGGGGCCGGGCGAGGGCAGGCGTTGAAGGGTGGAACGAGACGGTGGGCCGTGCTCGCGCTCGCCTGCATTCTCACGGCCTGTATTTCCCCGGGACCGCGCGATGTCCAGCGCTACTACGTGCTCGAGGATTCCGGGAGCCCAGACACAAAAGCAGAGGCAGGGCGCAAGGCCACGCTGCTCCTCGCGCCGACCACGGTGTCGGGCTTCTACGATACGCAGGGCATCGCCTACAGCCGCAGCCCCGGGATGCGCTCCTATTACCAGTACCACAGCTGGACCGAGCCGCCGGGCCGCAGGATCGACGAGCTGCTCGCGGCGCGCCTGGAACGCAGCGGCGCCTTCCGTAGCGTCGCGAGCGTCACGAGCGCGGTGCGCGGCGAGCTTGTGCTCAGCACCTACCTCGGGGAGCTCTACCACGACGCTGCCGTCGCCCCCGGCAGCGGGCGTGTCTCGCTGACCGCGGAGCTCACCGATCCCGCGCGCAGGATGCTGGTGGCGCGGCGCAGCTTCGCAGCTTCGGCGAGCGCCCCGAGCTACGATGCTCCGGGAGCGGTTCAGGCCCTCGACCAGGCGCTCGGCACGCTGCTCGACGAGCTCGTGGCCTGGGTCGACGAGACGGCGCCGCGCTGACGCGGTTGCGGGAGGTCAGATCGACTTGAGGAACTCGATCAGGTCGGCTTTCTCCTGCTCGGTGAGCTGGATGCGGAAGTGCCGGTCGTAGTGGTTCACCACCTCGGCGAGGCTGGCGAAGCGCCCGTCGTGGTAGTAGCCGCCCTTGTGGATCTTGCGCGTATCCCATAGCGCGCGCAGCGGCTCGGTGCGGTAGCGTCCATCGGGGGAGCGCCGCGCCTGGAAGTCGTCGATGCCGATCTCGTCGGCGCTGTGCAGGTTGTAGCCGGGCTCGGTGTAGAGCGGCGGCACGTGGCAGCCGGCGCAGCCCGCCTTGCCGGCGAAGAGCGCCTGTCCCTGCTTGGCGCGGGAGGCATCGAAAGCGTTGGCGGGCGGCTTCGGCGTGGGCATCGAGAGCTGGTAGTAATGCAGCGCCGCGAGTTTCCCCGTGACGAGATCGGGCGCGTCGTGCGGCCGGGTCTGGCCGGCGCTCGCGCTCGCGGCGACCGGGTACTTCTGCCGGTCGTTCAGGCGGGCATCGATGAACGATCCCTGCCCGTGCATCTGCGTGACGGCGACATACGCGTTCCAGTAGCTGATCGTGCCCCAGGCGCCGGTCCAGGTATGGCTGTTCACGCCGGCCAGGCCGAAGGCGGGCGGGATGAGCGTGGCCGCGGGCTTGCCGTCCGGGCGCATCGCTTTGCCGTCCTGGTTGAGCTCGGCGTCGTACTTGCCGGGGCCCCAGCTCATCAGCACCTTGCGCACGGTGCCCTGGTCGACCTTGAGCAGCTTGGCGAAGGCGCCGAGGTCGGGCGCGGAAGCGACGATCGCGCCGATGTTCAGGTCGCGGTTCGGCCAGCCGTCGAGGCGCAGCCCGATGCCGGGCTGGAGCTTGTCGTCGACCGTCGAGTGGCAGAGCGAGCACTGCACGCCGATGCCGGTGAGGGTTTTCCCCTCCTTGTCGAAGAAGCCGGTGACGCCGAGCACCGCGTTCGCTTTCAGCAGCGCGACGGTGACGCCCGGATCGTCCATGTTCGCCTTGCCGGTCGCGACGAGCGCCGCGATCGGCGCCGGGACCTTGAGCGCATCCACCTTGAGCCCGAGCGCGAGCGCCTGCTTGGGGCTCACGCCCGGCCCGACGCCGCCGTTCTTCTCGCCGGCGATCGCGCGATGCAGACCGGTCTGGGTCCAGAACGTCTCGCTGCCGAAAGTATCGAAGCGGAAGATCTGCTGGCCTTCCGAGAACAGGCGATCGGCATGCTCCTTGATCGCGTGGTCCATGTTCTCGGTCGTCACCGGCGGCTTCGCCGGCTGCAATCCGCAGCTGTTGATCGTAAAGACGAGCGAAACGGCGAGCGCCGCGGCGGCGAGGCTCGCGTGGCGGAAGGCTGGGCGCATAGTGGGCTCCGGCAAATGACCCTGCGGCCGCGAAGCGGGGCAGGCATGGCCCACTTCTAGGCTTGCGGGTGTGACGAAACAATCGCGCGCCATGCTCTTGGGGATGGATCAGCGAGCGTTCGCGCGCGGGAATATTTGCCCCCCGCACGCTGTACCGCCGATCATTCGCTGCTATCCGTACACGAGCGCGCCGGCGATCACAGCGCTGTCGGCGGCGATCCAGGCGATGCAGGCCAGGTAGATGTTCCGGTCGCGCTTACGCAGGCCGTGCCAGAACCAAAGCAGCGCCGAGACGAGATACGCACCCCACGACAAGATCGAAACGCCGGCGGCCTGGTGGCCCACCCAGATCGTCCAGATCTGCGGAACGGTCATCACGATGGTGAACACCGACATGGCGCCGAGCGCGCGGCGCAGCACGGCGTCGGAGATCGAGGCTCGAGCGGAGAAGCTTGCGGGATGCGGGCCCATTGATGTCCTCCCTGCGAAGGGCGCCGCACCAGGATAGCGGCCGCTCAGGTTCCTGGCTTCGTTCCCGGCTTCGCTCCGGAGTCGGATTCCTTCTTGTCGTCGGATTCCTGCTTCTCTTCGGTGCCTGCCGACGGTTCCGTGGTCGCTCCCGCGGAGGCCTGCGCGGCTTCGCGCTGCACCCCGAGCTCGGCGAGGGTCTGGTCGTCGAGCTGGCCGCTCGCCGCGAGGTTCCTGGAGAGCTGGAACTGGGTCAGCGCGGTCTGCGTCTTGGCGCCGAAGTCGCCGTTCGGGGGCCCGCCGTCGAAGCCAGCCTCACGGAGCTTCTCCTGCACCCTGGTGACGAATCCGCTGTAGGGATCCGCGGACGGCTGCCCGACAGGATCGGGATACGCTTCCTCCGGGTGGAGCGAGGTGAAGGCTCCGGCCCCGAGAGCGCCAAATGGGGCCAGCAGGGGGGCCAGCAGCAGCAAGGTTAATGCAAGGCGATGCAGGCTCACACCATGCGAACGAGCAAGCCGCGTGCCGATGGTCTGCCCGGGCTACGTCCTCTGTCAGCGCGAGCCGGTGACGCGGGCGATGAAGTCCGCGTTCGGGCAGAAGCTTTCCATGCCGCGCTTCGCGCCCGACCATTCGTCGCACTGCGCCTTGTGCGCGCACATCATGCAGCGGCGCACGGCGATCGCGGCCTGGTAGCCGCCGACGTTGAGGACCTCTTCGGCCGTGCCTTGCCGGCGCAGCATCTCGGCGAGGCGCAGCTGCCCGTCGCCTCGCATGACCCGGAAGGTGGCGGCAAGGACGGCGTAGAGGATGAGTCCCATAACGATGAGGAGCCCTGCCAGCGCAGCAGAGGTGACGGCAAATGTGCTCATAGTTCCTCCTGTGGCACTAGTGCACCCCCGACCCTAGACCTTCTGCGGGCAGGCCAGTTGATGCATGTCAAGGCGCGGCCGCGTGGCCTCGTCTGAACTAGCGGACATGACCGAGCCCGAGGTGCGCGAAGCCCTGAGGAGCGTCGAGGATCCCGAGGCGGGCATGAACATCGTCGACCTCGGCCTGGTGTATGCAATCGTCGCCCAGCCGGGCAGGGTGCTGGTGGAGATGACCATGACCTCGCCCGCGTGCCCGGTCGGGCCCTACCTGGTCGACGAGGCCGCGGCCGCCATTCGCATGCTTGCGGCCGAGGGCACCGAAGTGCGGGTCGACCTGGTCTGGGAACCGCCCTGGACGCCCGAGCGGATGAGCCCGCAGGCGCGCAGCCGATTCGGCTGGTCCTGACCATGCCGCCGCGCTGGCGGATCGCCTTCCTCGCAGCCGCCTTCGTCTCGCTTGCCGGCGGCGTGGCGGGCGGCCTTGCGCGCCTCAGCCCGCTCGAGGTCGCGCCGACGGCGATCGCCCTGCACGGTGCGCTCATGGTCTCGGCGTTCCTCGGCAGCGTCATCGGGCTGGAACGCGCCGCCGCGCTCGAGCGACTGTGGGTCTATGCCGCGCCGCTTGCTTCGAGCCTGGGCGGCGCGGCGCTCCTGGCGGGATTCGTCCGGCCAGGCCTCGCCTTGCTCGTGGTGAGCGCCGCGCTGCTGCTCGCGGCGAACCTCGTGGTGCTCAAGCGTCATGCCTCGCTCGAGACCGCGACGCTCGCGGCCGGCGCCGGCGCCTGGCTGGCCGGCAATGCCGCGCTGTTCCACGGCCTGAACGCGTCGGCGTGGTGGATCGCGTTCTTCGCGCTCACCATCGGCGCGGAGCGCCTGGAGCTCTCGCGCTACCTCAAGCGAGGCGCGGCGGCACGCGGGTCGTTCGCCGCGCTCGTGCTCGGCCTGCTGGTCACGCCGCTCTGGGAAAGGGCCATGGGCGTCGTTCTCGTCGCGCTTGCGCTGTGGCTGTTTCGCTTCGATCTCGCGCGCATCACGGTGCGCCAGCGCGGCCTGCCGCGCTATGTCGCCTGGTGTCTGCTGGCAGGATATTTCTGGCTCGCCGTGGGCGGCGCTCTGGCAGGGGCGGGCGCCGCCCGCGATGCGGCCCTGCATGCCGTCTTCGTCGGCTTCGTCTTCTCGATGGTGTTCGGCCACGCGCCGATCATCCTTCCCGCGGTGCTGCGCACCGCGTTTGCGTACCACCCGGTTCTCTACGCGCCGCTCGCGCTCCTGCATGCCTCGCTTGCGCTGCGGGTGGCGGGCGTGGTGGCGCCGGGCGCCTGGGGCAACGCGCTCGCCATTGCGCTCTTCATCGCCACCGCGGCGACGCTGACGCTCGGCCCGCGGATCGGGCGCGCAGCGCGGCCGCGGCTTGATCGACGTCAAAGCGAAGACCGCGCGTCCCGGTAGCCTGATCCGCCTGGAGGATCCGCATGTTCGGACTACCAATCCGCAGCGTAATGGAGCCGCGCAAGCTCGTCGTGGCCTCGCCGCAGACGAGCGTGCGCGAGGCGGCGCGGCTCATGACGGATGCCCGGGTCGGGGCGGTGCTGGTGGTGAGCGAGGGCCGGCTCGTCGGCATCTTCACCGAGCGCGACGTGGTCTATCGCGTCATGGCGGCGGACCGCGACCCGCGCACTACTTGCCTCCGCGAAGTCATGACGGCGCAGCCGAAGACCCTCGCGCCGGAGGCGTCGTTCGGCCGTGCGCTGCTCGTGATGCACGAGAACGGCTTTCGCCACGTGCCGGTGGTCGAGGCCGGCCGTCCCGTGGGCGTGGTGTCGGCGCGGCATGCGCTCGATCCGGAGCTCGAGGAATTCGCCGCGGAGGCGAGGCGCCGCGAGCACCTGCGCCGGCGCGCCTAGCCCGGGGCTAGTTGAGCAGGCCGATCTGAGAGAGCAGCGCGCGGCCCTTTTCGGCCATGGCCGGCCCGCCCTGCGCGTGCAGCCGGCCGAGCTCCATCTGCGCGCAGGCGGCGAGGGTGCGCCGGCCGGCCTCGTCGCCTTCGAACGGGATGGCCACGCTCTTGCCGAAGCATTCCTCGATGCCGAGGTACAGCCGCGCCGGCACCGGGCTGTCGGAGCTCATCGCCATGATGCGCAGCACCGCGAGCTCGCTGGCGAGAAAACGCTCCGCCGCCTCGCGCTCCGCGACCGCGCGGTCGATGGCCCCCTCGGTCATGCGAAGCGACGCGGCCACCACCGCGACCGCGACCACCACCGCGATCCCCGCGATGGCGAGGCGGTAGCTGCTCAGCGCCTTGTCTTTCCCCCGGGGGTTCCCGCCGGCGACCGCGACTTCGTCGCGGGGTGCTGCCTGTGCGCCCTGCATTGTCGTTCTCCCAACGCCATCTTAGCATCGCGAATCGAGTAAAATCGGCCCCCCTCGCCATGTTCGACCATGTTTAATTTCGTCCATAAGAACAAGCGCATCATCCAGATCTTCCTCGGCCTGATCGCGCTCACGTTCGCGACCTGGGGAATCGAGTCCTATACGCGCATGACCGGCGGACGCGACACGGTGGCCAAAGTGAACGGGCTGGAGATCTCGGCGCGCGAGCTCGACGAGGAGCTGCGCCGGCGCAACGACCAGCTGCGCCAGGCGCTCGGCGCCAACTTCGACCCGTCGCAGTTCGATACCCCCGAGATGCGCCGCGGCCTGCTGGAATCGCTCGTGTCGCAGCGCCTGGTCGCCTCCGCAGCGTACAGCGCGCACCTCATCGTGACCGACGAGGCGCTGCTCGACGCGATCCACTCGATCGGCGCGTTCAAGGGGCCCGACGGCAATTTCTCCAAGAGCGCCTACGAGAGCGTGCTGCGCCAGCAGAACCCGCCGATGTCGCCGGCGCAGTTCGAGAGCCGGCTGCGCTACGACCTCTCGCTCGCCCAGCTTACGCGCGCGGTGGGCGAAGCGGCGATTCCCTCGCGCACCGTGGCCGAGCGCCTGGGCGCGCTCGAGGCGCAGGGACGCGAGATCTCGGAATTCCGCATCTCCGCCGAGCAGTTCCTGGCGCAGGCGAAGGTCGACGACGCCAAGATCAAGGCGTTCTACGACGCGAACCCGGCGCAGTTCCAGACCCCCGAGCGAGTCCGGGCCGAGTACGTGGTGCTCTCGGCGCAGGCGATCGCCGACCAGGAGCAGGTGAAGCCCGAGGAAGTGCGCGCCCAGTGGGAGAGCGCCTACGGGCCGAAGCTGCGAGCGAAGGAGGCCGCGCACAAGAAGGCCGAGGAGATCGCCGCGGCGGTGCGCAAGAATCCGGCGAGCTTCGCCGAGGCGGCGAAGAAGGAATCGCAGGACCCGGGCAGCAAGGACGCCGGCGGCGACCTCGGGTTCGCGCCGCGCGGCAGCTTCGTCAAGCCCTACGAGGACGCGCTCTACCGGCTGAAGGAGGGCCAGATCTCCGACGTGGTGGAAAGCGAGTTCGGCTTCCACATCATCCAGCTCACCGGGGTGCGCAAGCACGACGGCAAGGAGGAGCGCCGCTCGAGCCACATCCTCATCCCCGCGCCGGCCGACGCGAAGCCGTTCGAGGCGATGCGCGAGCAGGTCGAGGCCGAGCTCAAGAAGAGCCGCGCCCAGCGCAGCTTCAGCGAGGCGGCCGACGCGTTCCAGAACGTGGTGTACGAGCAGCCCGACAGCCTGAAGCCCGCCGCCGAGCGCTTCAAGCTCAAGATCCAGGCGAGCGGCTGGCTCACCCGCGCCGGCGGCGAGCAGCGCGGGCCGCTCGACAACCGCAAGCTCCTCGCGGCGCTGTTCTCGTCCGATGCGCTGAACAGCAAGCGCAACACCGATGCGATCGAGGTCGCGACGGGTACGCTGGTCGCGGCGCGCGTGCTCGAGCACCAGCCCGCCGCGCAGCGCAAGCTCGACGAAGTGAAAGACGAGATCGCGGCGCTGCTGCAGCGGCAGGAGGCGGCGGAGCTCGCGCGCAAGGACGGCGAGGCCAAGCTCGAGCAGCTGCGCAAGGGCGGCGCGGCGGCGGGCGTCAGGTGGAGCGCGCCGATGACCGTGTCGCGGCGCGATCCGCAGAAGCTCCCGGGCGAGGTGCTGCGCCCGGTGATGGCGGCCGACACGTCGAAGCTTCCCGCCTACATCGGCCTGCCCGCGGCCGGCGCAGGCTACATGCTGGTGCGCGTCTCCAAGGTCGTCGAAGGCGATCCGAAGCAGGGCGGCGATCCGCTGCCGCGCGCCGCCGGGTTAGCCGGCGCGGCGCAGTTCGAGGCCTACCTCGCCAGCCTGCGCAAGCAGGCCGACATCTCGGTCAACCCGTCGAATCTGGAGAAGAAGTAGCGACGGCCATTCCGCCGACGACCTGGCTGAAGCCCGAGTCGACGTAGAGGATCTCGCCGGTGACGGCCGAGGCGAGGTCGGAAAGCAGGAACGCGGCCACGTTGCCAACCTCGTCGATGGTCACGTTGCGCCGCAGCGGCGCGTGCTCCTCGACGAACTTCAGGATCTTGCCGAAGCCCGAGATTCCGGCCGCGGCGAGCGTCTTGATCGGCCCGGCCGAGATGCCGTTGACGCGGATGCCGCGCGGGCCGAGGTTGGCCGCGAGATAGCGCACCGCGGCCTCGAGGCTCGCCTTGGCGAGCCCCATGGTGTTGTAGTGCGGCACCACGCGGACGGAGCCGAGGTAGGTGAGGGTCACCAGCGAAGCTTTGCGCCCCTCCATCATGGGCAGCGCGGCTTTGGCCAGCGCCGGAAAGCTGTAGGCCGAGATGTCGTGCGCCTGCGCGAACGCCTCGCGGGAAAGGCCGTCGAGCAGCTCCCCGGCGATCGTCTCGCGCGGCGCGAACGCGATGGCATGGACGAGGCCGTCCAGCCCATCCCAGTGGCTTCTCAGGCTTTCGAAAAGAGAATGGATCTCCGCATCGCTCGTGACCTCGCATTGCAGCGCGATGCTCGAGCCGAGCTCTCGCGCCATCTCCACCACGCGATCCTTGAAGCGCTCGTTCTGGTAGGCGAGCGCGATCTCGGCGCCCTCGCGCCGCGCCGCCTTGGCGATGCCGTAGGCGATCGAGCGGTTGGAGAGCACGCCCGTCACCAGGATCTTCCTGCCCGCTAGGAACCCCATGCATTTGATTATACTGGTCGCTTGCGCGTCTCCCTGATCCTGCTCGCCGTGTTCGCGGCGCTGGCCGCCGGGTGCGGCGAGGTCTGGAACGATCCCTATCCGGCCGCCGAGCGCGGAAAGAGCATTCTTTACGCGAGCTTCGTCACGCGGCCGAAGCACCTCGACCCGGTGCAGTCCTACACCGAGGATGAAGCGCAGTTCACGCAGCAGGTGTACGAGCCGCTGCTCCAGTATCACTACCTCAAGCGCCCGTACGAGCTGATTCCGCTGACCGCCGTGGACCTGCCGAAGCCGCGCTCGATCGAGGGCGGCAAGTACACCGTTTACGAGATCCGCATCCGCCCGGGCATCCGCTACCAGCCGCATCCGGCTTTCATTCCCGAAAACCTCAAACTGGAAAGAAACAGAATCGATCGCCTGAAGAGCCCGTATCAGCTTCCCACCGGCACGCGCGAGCTGGTGGCGGATGATTACATCTACCAGATCAAGCGCCTTGCGCATCCGCGGCTGCACTCGCCGATCTTCGGCCTGATGGCCGAGCACATCGTAGGCATGGCCGACTTCGCCAAGGAGCTGAAAAGCGCCGATACCAGGCAAGGCTGGCTCGATCTCAGAAAGCACGGCTTGAAAGGCGTGGAACGCGTCGACACGCACACGTTCCGCGTGACCCTGAACGGCACTTACCCGCAGTTCGTCTATTGGCTGGCCATGCCGTTCTTCGCGCCGGTTCCCTGGGAAGCGGATCTGTTCTTCTCGCAGCCGGGGATGGAGCAGAAGAACTTCACCCTCGACTGGTGGCCGATCGGCACCGGCGCCTACATGCTGACGGAGAACAATCCGAACGCGCGCATGGTGCTCGAGCGCAATCCGAATTTCCACGGCGAGGTGTATCCGGGGGAAGGCGAGCCCGAAGACGCCAAGGCCGGCCTGCTCGCCGACGCCGGCAAGCCGATGCCCTTCATCGACAAGCTGGCGTTCAGCCGCGAGAAGGAAGGGATTCCATACTGGAACAAGTTCCTGCAGGGCTACTACGACACTTCGGGCATCGGCTCGGATCAGTTCGACCAGGCGGTGCGGGTGTCGATCGAGGGCGATACCAACGTGACGCCCGAGATGGAGGCAAAGGGGATCCGCCTCTCCACATCGGTCGAGACGACGATCGGGTACATCGCGTTCAACTGGCTGGATCCGGTCGTCGGCGGTTCCTCGGAAAGGGCCCGGAAACTGCGGCATGCGATCTCGATTGCCTTCGACGTCGAGGAGCAGATCACGATCTTCGCCAACGGCCGCGGCATCCCGGCGCAAGGACCGATCGCGCCGGAGATCTTCGGCTACCGCGAGGGCCGGGAAGGCGTCAACCCGGTCGTCTACGACTGGGTCGACGGCAAGCCCGAGCGCAAGTCGATCGAAGTGGCGAGGCGGCTGCTCGCCGAGGCCGGCTACCCGGACGGTCGCGACGCCAGGACCGGCCAGCCCCTCGTCATCTACTTCGATACGGTGGTGCGCGGCGCCGGCGACAAGGCGTCGTTCGACTGGATCCGCCGCCAGTTCGAGAAGCTGTCGATCCAGCTCGTGATCCGCGACACGGACTGGAACCGTTTTCAGGACAAGATCCGCAAGGGCGACACCCAGACCTTCCGCCTGGGCTGGAACGCCGATTACCCGGACCCCGAGAACTTCCTGTTCCTGCTCCACGGACCGCAGAGCCGGGCCAAGTCGCAGGGCGAGAACGCTGCGAACTACGTGAATCCGGAATTCGACGCCCTGTTCGAGAAGATGAAGAACATGCCGAACTCGCCCGAGCGCCAGAAGATCATCGACCGGATGGTGGACATCGCGCGCGTCGACGCGCCGTGGATCTGGGGCGTCCACCCCAAGAAATACAGCCTGCGCCACTCCTGGATCGCGAACGACAAGCCGAACACCATGGCGCGCAACAACATGAAATACCTCAGGATCGATCCGCAGAAGCGCGCCGAGCTGCGCGCCGCGTGGAACCGGCCGGTGCTGTGGCCGGCGGGCCTGGTCCTCGCGGTTCTGGTGATCTTCAGCCTGCCTGCTCTGGTGAGCTACCGGCGCCGCGAGCGCATGGCCGCACGGCCCGCGTGAAAATCGAGGGCTAGATGCTGGCCTACGTCGTGCGCCGGGTCCTGTACGCGATCCCGATCCTGATCGGCGTGAACCTCATTACCTTCATGCTGTTCTTCGTCGTGAACACGCCCGACGACATGGCGCGCATGCAGCTCGGCACCCGGCGCGTGACGCCCGATGCGATCGAAAAGTGGAAGGCGGAGCAGGGCTATGACAAGCCGCTGCTGTGGAATTCGGCGGCGCCGGGCCTCGCCAAGGCGACCAACACGATCTTCTTCGAGCGCTCGGTGCGCCTCTTCGCCTTCGATTTCGGCCTGTCGGACGACCAGCGCGACATCGCCAACGAGATCAGGACCCGGATGTGGCCGAGCCTGGCGCTGGCGCTTCCGGTGATGCTGGTGGGCCTTGCCGTGAACATCACCTTTGCGATGTTCATGGCGTTCTTCCGCGCCACCTACCTCGACTTCTGGGGCGTGGTGCTGTGCGTGGCGATGATGTCGATCTCGACCCTCTTCTACATCATCGGCGGCCAGTACGTGGCTTCGAAGCTGTGGCACCTGGTGCCCATCTCGGGCTACGACGGCGGCTTCGATGCGGTGAAGTTCCTGCTGCTGCCGGTCCTGATCGGCGTGGTCGGAGGCATCGGCTCGGGTGGACGCTGGTACCGCACCCTGTTCCTCGAGGAGATGGGGCGCGATTATGTGCGCACGGCCCGCGCGAAAGGCCTCGCCGAGTCGGTGGTGCTGTTTCGCCACGTGCTCAAGAACGCGATGATTCCGATCCTCACCGGCGTGGTGGTGGTCATTCCGCTGTTATTCATGGGCAGCCTCCTGTCCGAGTCCTTCTTCGGCATCCCGGGGCTGGGCAGCTACACGATCGATGCGATCCAGGCGCAGGACTTCGCAGTCGTGCGCTCCATGGTGTTCATCGGCTCGGTTCTCTACATCCTGGGACTCCTGCTCACGGATATCTCCTACACGCTGGTCGATCCGCGGATCAAGCTGCAGTAATGCCGTTCCTACCGTTCCCTCTGTATACCGATGTGCTGCTGTGGCTGCTGCTCGCGGCGGTCACGGCTTACGCATGGTATTGCGCGCGCCGGCCGCATCTCAGAGCGCCGTGGGAGCGCGTGTTCCGCTCCAGGGCCGCCGTCGTGTCGGCGGTGATCGTGGCCTGCTACGTGGCGATCGGGATCCTGGACGCGCTGCACTACCGGCCGCGGCTGCAGGGGTCCGCAAGCGCCGGCGCGGCGCCGGTGTACTCGATCGAGGCGCTTTCGCTCCTCGATCTCGCGCTTTCGCATCTGCGCGAGCGCCGCGAGCGCACCTACTCCGCGCCGCTCGCGACGCGCCTGTACTCCAAGGAGCAGATGGAGATCGACGGCAAGACGGTGCGCGATTTCCCGCGGCTCAGGTACGGCGGCGCGCATCTC
Organism: Burkholderiales bacterium; assembly: GCA_044870335.1. GTDB lineage: Bacteria > Pseudomonadota > Gammaproteobacteria > Burkholderiales > SG8-39 > SCGC-AG-212-J23. The sequence goes on from JBIOYV010000075.1 coordinate 109,440, forward strand.
CAGGACGAGGCAGGGGTCGCGACCGATATCGCGCTGCGCATCGGGATGGGCCTCCTCGCCGCCGCGGTCTTCGCGGCGTCGATCGGCCTCCTGGTCAGGCGCCTGAAGCGCCGCATTCCCGGGGTGCCATGGCTCGCGGGCGGGGTGGCGCTCGCGGCCGTCCTCGCGGTCGCCTTTCCCGTCGCTTTCCTCGCCCAGCACTACCATGTCTTCGGCACCGACAAGGTCGGCCAGGACGTGCTCTACCAGGCGCTCAAGTCCATCCGCATCAGCCTCGTCATCGGGACCCTCACCACGCTGGTGCTGCTGCCGGTCGGCATCGCGCTCGGCATCATGGCGGGCTACTTCAAGGGCTGGGTCGACGATGTGATCCAGTATCTCTACACCACGCTCAATTCGATCCCGGGCGTGCTCCTCATCGCCGCCGCGGTGCTCATGATGCAGGTCGTCATCGACCGCAACGCCGACTGGTTTCCGACCACGGCGCAGCGTGCGGACTTTCGCCTCCTCGTCCTGTGCGCCATCCTCGGGCTCACCAGCTGGACCGGCCTCGCGCGCCTGCTGCGCGGCGAGTCGCTCAAGCTCTCGCAGCTCGAGTACATCCAGGCGGCGCACGCGTTCGGCGTGCGCGATTCGCGCGTCCTCACGCGCCATATCCTCCCCAACGTGGCGCACATCGTCATCATCGCCACGGTGATGGATTTCTCGGGGTTCGTGCTCGCCGAGGCGGTGCTGTCGTACGTCGGCGTGGGCGTCGATCCCGCCACCACCAGCTTCGGCACCATGATCAACGCCGCGCGCCTGGAGATGGGCCGCGAGCCGATCGTCTGGTGGTCGCTTGCCGCGGCCTTCGTCTTCATGTTCGCGCTGGTGCTCGCCGCGAACCTCTTTGCCGACGCCGTGCGCGACGGCTTCGATCCGCGGGTGCGCATGGGGTTCGTTCCCGCGTGAACTTTCAGCAAAGCCGAAGCGAACCAACCCGGTGCTGAAGATCAGCCATCTCAAGACAGTCCTCGACACCGCCTCGGGCGCGGTGCGCGCGGTGGACGGAATCGAGCTCGAGCTGCGGCCGGGCGAGTGCTTCGCGCTGGTCGGCGAGTCGGGCTGCGGCAAGTCGATGACCGCGCTCTCGATCATGCGCCTGCTGCCGGAAGCCGGCCGCATCGCGGGCGGGCGGGTCGAGCTCGACGGCCTCGATCTCCTCGGGCTGCCCGAGGCCGCGATGCGCGCGGTGCGCGGCAAGCGCGTGGCGATGATCTTCCAGGAGCCCTCGACCGCGCTCAACCCGGTGCTGACGGTCGGCCGCCAGGTTTCGGAAGTCATCGAGCGCCACGCCGGCACCCGAAACAACAAGACCAGAGTCTTGGACCTGCTGCGAGCGGTTGGAATCCCCGACCCCGAACGGCGCTACGAGCAGTATCCCTTCGAGCTCTCTGGAGGCCTCAAGCAGCGCGCGATGATCGCGGGCGCGCTCGCGGTCGATCCCGAGGTGCTGATCGCGGACGAGCCGACCACCGCGCTCGACGTCACGATCCAGGCCCAGATCCTGGATCTCCTCGCCAGGCTTCAGGCCGAGCGCGCGATGGCGCTGCTCCTCATCACGCACGACCTCGGCATCGTCGCGCGCATGGCCCACCGGGTCGCCGTGATGTACGCGGGCGAGATCGTGGAGCTCGCCGAGCGCAGCGATTTCATGCGCGCGCCGCAGCATCCGTATTCGCAGAAGCTTTTCGCCGCGCTGCCCTCGCCGCAGCGCCGCGCGGGCGAGCTGGCGGTGATCCGCGGGCAGGTGCCGCCGCTCAACCGGAGCTTCGAGCACTGCCGCTTCGCCGAGCGCTGCGATCTCGCGTTCGACCGCTGCCGCGTCGAAGCGCCGGAGCTTCTCGAGCCGCTGCCGGGGCACTTCGCGCGCTGCCACCTGCGCGAGGCGGGCCCTGCCGGGCCGCGGACCGCGCCGGAGCACGCCGCGCGCCACGCCCCGGCCGCCCCGGCCGGGCCGGTCCTCCTCTCGGTGAGGGACCTCAAGGTGCACTTTCCGATCCGCAAGGGTGTCCTCCGGCGCGCGCTCGGCCACGTGAAAGCGGTCGACGGCGTGTCCTTCGAGCTGCGCAAGGGGCGCACGCTCGCGCTCGTCGGCGAGTCGGGCTGCGGCAAGACCACGACCGGCAAGGCGATCCTGCAGCTCATCGCGCCCACGGACGGCAGCGTGCAGTACGCCGGAGAGGAGCTCACGCGGCTCTCGCGCAGCGAGCTGCGCGTGCGGCGCTCGGCGATGCAGATCATCTTCCAGGACCCGTACGGCTCGCTCAATCCCCGCATGCGGGTTGCCGAGATCCTGCTCGAGGGGATGCGCAGCCTCTCGGTCGGGGCGAGCGATGCCGAGCGCGCCCAAAGGATCGCGGATCTCTTGAAGGAAGTGGGGCTTCCCCCGGAGGCGCTCGGGCGCTATCCGCACGAGTTCTCGGGCGGCCAGCGCCAGCGCATCGCGATCGCGCGCGCGCTCGCGGTGAACCCCCGGCTCATCGTATGCGACGAGCCCACCAGCGCGCTCGACGTGTCGGTGCAGGCGCAGATCCTGAACCTGCTGCGCTCGCTGCAGGCGCGGCGCGGGCTCGCCTATCTCTTCATCACGCACAACATCGCCGTGGTCGACTACCTCGCGCACGAGGTGGCGGTGATGCACCAGGGCAGGATCGTGGAGCGCGGGCCGGTGGACCAGGTGCTGCGCGCGCCGACCCATCCCTATACGCGGCAGCTCCTCGCCGCAGTTCCGGAAATCACTTGAAGTAGAGCGCCTAACGCTCTGCTTTTTTGTATGTTTTGCCCTTTGCGATTTTGGTCCGCCGGGCCTTCTTGACCGGGGCTCGCACCTCGACCGCCACCTTGACCCCTGGCGCGAATCGGACCCCGGCATTCCAGCGCTTCATGTCTTCGGCGGCGACGCCGTAGCGCCTGGCGATCGAGCTCGGCGTCTCGCCCGACTTCACGGTGTGGTACATGCGGCGCGTGACGATCGGGATCGGCGGCGCGTACATGAGCGGGAGCTTGCGCGCCTCCACGGCGGCCGGGCTCGTGGGCACGACGAGAAGGTTCGGTACGGTGCGCGTGCGCGGCGCGATGCCGTTCACTTCCTTCAGCTGGCCGAGCGACATGCCGACCTTCTTCGCGATCGACTCGAAGGTCTCGCCCTTCTTGGGGTGATAGGTCTTCCACGACACCAGCGCCGCGGCGTTGTACTTCTCGAGGTTGTCGTGGAAGAGATCCACCTTGTCGGCCGGCAGCACGATCCGCGGCGTGACCGAGGCGCGGATGATCGGCCGGCTGAAGCCGGGGTTGAGCGCGATGAACTCCTCGACCGGCATCTCGGCGAGCTTGGCGGCGAGCCGCACGTCGATGTCGCGCAGCTTGGTCACGGTGGTGAAGTAGGGCGTGTTCGGGATCGGGTCGAGCGTGATGCCGAGCGGTCCGGGATTCGCGATGATGTTCTTGAGCGCCTGCAGCTTCGGCACGTACTGGCGCGTCTCGGCCGGCATCTTCAGGCTGGCGTAGTCGGTGGGCTTGCCCGCCTTGCGGTTCTGCGCGATGGCGCGCGCTACCGCGCCCTCGCCCCAGTTGTAGGAGGCGAGCGCCAGATGCCAGTCGCCGTGCATCTCGTAGAGGAAGGTGAGGTAGTCGAGCGCCGCCTTGGTGGACTCGACGATGTCGCGCCGGCCGTCGTACCACCAGTTCTGCTGCAGCTCGAAGCGCCGTCCGGTGCCCGGAATGAATTGCCATAGCCCGGAGGCGTGCGCGCGCGAGTACGCCATCGGGTTGAACGCGCTCTCCACCATCGGCAGCAGCGCGAGCTCGGTCGGGAGGTTGCGCTTCTCGAGCTCCTCCACGATGTGGTAGAGGTAGATGCGGCTGCGGTCGAACATGCGCTGGAGATAGTCCGGGCGCGCGGCGTAGTAGGCCATCTGCTTGCGCACCAGGTCGCTGTCGAGGTCGGGCATGGCAAAGCCCTGCCGCACGCGCTGCCAGAGATCGTCGGCCTGAGCGGTGCGATCGACCTTGCGCACCCCGCGCAGCGGCTCGGCGACCTCCTGGCGCTCGCCCTCGAAGGGCGCAGGCTTCGCCGTGTCGAGCACCCCGCTGCCGGCGGGGGGCTGCAGCGGCGGGAGCGGAGCGGGCTGGGGTGGGGGCTGGGGACTTGCGGCTTGCGGCTTGACGGGGGGCGGAGGCGCGGTGTCCTGCGGCTGCCGTTCAGGGGGCGCAGGCGGCGCGCTGGAGCAGGCCTGCACGAGGACCGCTGCCCCCACCGCAAGAAGGCGCCATGTCATCCGCGTCTTATGTAGATTTTCTGGTTGATGTGCAACAGCCCGACGCCGCGATTCCAGCGCTTGAGGTCCGAGACCCTCACGTGGTAGCGCTTGGCGATGCCGCTCAGGGTATCGCCCGACTTCACCCGGTGCACGTGGCGCACTTCGCCGATCGGCGGCGCGTACATGATCGGCAGCGCCGCGCCTGCGGCAGCCGCATCGGCCTCGGTCGGCACGACCATCGTCTGCGGCACGCGCGAGGAGGTCGTGTCGATGCCGTTCACGCGCTTGAGCTCGGCGATCGAGAGCCCGAACTTGTCCGCGATCTTGGCGAGGGTCTCGCCTTTCTCCGGGTGGTAGGTCTCCCAGGAGACGAGCGAGCCGGGGTCGCGCTGGGCGAGGTTGGCGTGGAACACCCCGACCTTCTCCGAGGGCAGGACGATGCGCGTGCCCTCCGTGGAACGGATGAAGGGCCGGCTCAAGCCCGGATTGAGTGCGATGAAGTCCTCCACCGGCATTTCCGCGAGGCGCGCGGCGAGGGCGACGTCGACTGCCAGCGGCTCGGTGAGCACGGTGAAGTAGGGCTCGTTCGGGATCGGCTTGAGCTCGATGCCGTATTTCGCGGGGTCGGCGATGATGTTCTTCAGCGCCTGCAGCTTGGGCACGTACTGCTGCGTCTCCTTCGGCATCTTGAGGTGCGAATAGTCGGTCGGCTTGCGCGCCTTGCGGTTCTTCGCCACGGCGCGGGTGACGGCGTTCTCCCCCCAGTTGTAGGACGCGAGCGCGAGATGCCAGTCGCCGTGCATCTTGTAGAGCTTGGTGAGGTAGTCGAGCGCGGCGTCAGTGGAATCGACGATGTCGCGGCGCGCGTCGTACCACCAGCTCTGCTCGAGCTCGAAGCGCTTGCCGGTGCCGGGGATGAACTGCCACAGCCCCGAGGCGTGCGCGCGAGAGTAGGCCATCGGGTTGAAGGCGCTCTCCACCATCGGCAGCAGCGCCAGCTCCGTGGGCAGGCCGCGGCGTTCGATCTCGCCGACGATGTGATAGAGGTAGAGCCGGCTGCGGTCGAAGATGCGCTGCAGATAGTCCGGATTCGAGGCGTATTCACGCGTCTTTCGCTTCACCAGCGCGTTGTCCAGGTCGGGTATCGCGAATCCCTGCCGGATGCGCTGCCAGACGTCCTGTGGGCCCGCCGTGCCGTCGACCTGCTTGATCCCCCGCAGCGGCTCCTTGATTTCGCGGCGCTCGCCGTCGAACGGCGGCAGCTTGGCCGCCTCGAGGACCACCGCGGGTGCCGGAGGCGGGACAGGAGGCGGCACCGGCTGCGCTGGCCGCGCCGCGGCCGGAGCTGGGGGCTGCGCGCTGACGGCCGGCGTCGGCGCCTGCGGCGCGAGCTCGGGCGGCGGAGGCGTGCTGGCGCACGCCTGCACCAATACCGCCGCGAGGGTGGTCAGCAAACGCCTCTTCATCGGGCTTCCAGGTAGATCATCTGGCCTATCTGCAGCATTTCGACGCCGGGATTCCAGCGCCTGAGGTCCGCAAGACGCACATCGTAGCGCCGCGCGATCGCACTCAAGGTGTCGCCTTGCTCAACGCGGTGCACATGCGCAACGTTGACCTTTGGAGCGCGCGTCCCGCCGGCGCTCGCAGGCCGCTCGCGGTCGAGCTTCGCCAGGTTTTCGTGAAAAATTGCCACTTTTTCCGACGGCAGCACGATGCGCAGGCCTTTCGGCGAGCGAACCAGCGGCCGGCTGAACCCCGGGTTGAGCGCCTTGAACTCCTTCACCGGCATCTCGGCTAGCTTCGCCGCGAGCGCGACGTCGAGCTCGGGCCGCCCGGTCAGCACGGTGGTGAAGTAGCGCTCGTTCGGAATCGGCGCGAGGTCGACGCCGTACTTTGCCGGGTCGGCGATGATGTTCTTCAGCGCCTGGAGCTTCGGCAGGTAGTTGCGCGTCTCCGCCGGCATCTTCAGGCTGGAGTAGTCGGTGGGCTTTCCGGCCTTGCGGTTGCGCGCGATGGCGCGCGCCACCGCGTTCTCCCCCCAGTTGTAGGAGGCGAGCACGAGCTGCCAGTCGCCGTACCGCCGGTGCAGCGCGGTGAGGTAGTCGAGCGCCGCGTCAGTGGAGTCGACGACGTCGCGACGGCCGTCGTACCAGGAGTTCTGCTTGAGGTCGAATCGCTTGCCTGTGCCGGGAACGAACTGCCAGAGGCCGGACGCGTGCTTGGGGGAGCGCGCCATGGGATTGAAGGCGCTCTCGACCATCGGCAGCAGCACGAGCTCGGTCGGCAAGCCGCGCTTCTCGAGCTCTTCCACGATGTGATAGAGGTAGATGCGGCTGCGGTCGAACATGCGCTGCAGGTACTCGCTGCTCGCGGCGTATTCGCGCGTCCTGCGGCGCACGAGGGCGTTGTCGAGGTCCGGCATGGCGAACCCCTGGCGGATGCGCGCCCAAAGGTCTTTCGACGCGTCCTTGTCACCGACGGCAGGGCCTCCGACGAGGTCGACCTTGGTGATCCCTCGTAGCGGTTCGACGACGACGCGGCGCTCGCCGTCGAACGGCGGCAGGGTGGCCGCCCGGGGCAGCGCGCGCGCGGGCGCCGCCACGGCGGCAGGATCCCAGTCGGCGGGCCCCGTTTGTGGCGGCGGCCAGTTTCCCGCGCACCCCTGGAGGAGCGCGACCGTCATGACCCCCACCAGCCTGGCTTTGCGCATGCGGCTCCGGACGTAAAAAGCGAACGCAGCTTCGCTGGCCCATAATAGGGGTCGGCCGACGGTTCCGGCCGGTTCGGGCGGCGCGGCGACAATGGTCCGATTGGCCTTGGTTCGTTAAACGGAACTTGCTTGAGCATGGATCGTCCGTCTTTTGTCCAGAACGGCGCGCAGAAGTATAACGGCGCGCGCTCCTCGCTCTCCGCGTGGCTTTCCACGCCTCAGGGAAGCTACGTGCTCGACTGGGAGCGTGCACAATTTGACAGCGCCGTGGAGGACGTCTTCGGGTTCCGCGCGGTGCAGGTCGGCCTGCCCGAGGTCGACTTCCTGCGAATGAACCGCATTCCCTTCCGCTTCTCGCTCGCGCTCGAGCCGGGGGCGTCGCTCGCGGCGGATCCCTTGCAGCTGCCGCTCGCGTCGCAGAGCGTCGACCTGGTGGTGCTGCCCCACGTGCTGGAAAGCCACGACCACCCGCACGAGGTGCTGCGCGAGACCGAGCGCGTACTGATGCCCGAAGGGCAGGTCGTGATCTCCGGTTTCAACACCGGGTCGCTGTGGCGGCTGCGGCAGATCTTCTCCGGGCGGCACCGCTCGGCGCCCTGGGACCTCAAGTTCATCGGGCTGCTGCGCCTGCGCGACTGGCTGCGCGTGCTCGGGTTCGAGCTGAACGGCGGCAAATTCGGCTGCTACGCGCCGCCGTTCGGCGAAAAGCTCTGGCTCGAGCGCTTCGCCTTCATGGAGCAGGCCGGCTCGAGGTGGTGGCCGATCGCCGGCGGGGTCTACGTGGTGCGGGCCGTGAAGCGCACGCACGGCATGCGCGTGATCACCCCCACCTGGCGGCAGGAGCGGGCGCGGCGCCGTGCTCTGTCGCCTGTCCCCCAGAAATCTAATGGTCATGCCAAGAACCGGCATTGACGGCAGGTCACGCCAGAAACCGGCATGACCGATGAGGTGGTCGAGATCTACAGCGACGGCGCCTGCCGCGGCAATCCCGGCCCCGGCGGCTGGGGCGCGCTGCTTCGCGCCAAGGGCGCCGAGAAGGAGCTCTGGGGCGGCGAGGCGCAGACCACCAACAACCGGATGGAGCTCACCGCGGTGATCCGCGCGCTCGACGCGCTCAAGCGTCCGAGCAAGGTGCGGCTCTACACCGACTCGCTGTACGTGATGAAGGGCATTTCCGAGTGGATCACGAGCTGGAAGCGGCGCGGCTGGCGCACCGCGGACAAGAAGCCGGTGAAGAACGAGGACCTCTGGCGCGAGCTCGACCAGGCGGCCGCGCGCCACGAGATAGAATGGCACTGGGTGAAGGGCCATGCCGGGCACCCGGAAAACGAGCGGGCGGACAGACTCGCAAATAGAGGGATACCACCAGTTTGAGACAGATCGTCCTCGATACCGAAACGACCGGGCTGGACGCGAAAAACGGCGACCGCATCATCGAGATCGGCTGCGTCGAGATCCTGAGCCGCAGCATCAGCGACGCGCACTTCCACCACTACCTGAACCCGGAGCGCGAGGTGGAGGCGGGGGCGACCCGCATCCACGGCAAGACCCTCGAGGACCTCGCCTCGAAGCCGAAATTCGCGGCCGTTGCGCGCGAGCTCCTCGACTACGTGCGCGGGTCCGAGCTCATCATCCATAACGCCGACTTCGACGTCGAGTTCCTCGACATGGAGCTCGGCCGCGCGGGCCTGGGCCGGCTCGCCGATCACGTCGCCAAGGTGACCGACTCGCTCGCCTTCGCGCGGGAGCTCCATCCCGGGCGCAAGAACTCGCTCGACGCGCTATGCGAGCGCTACTTCGTCAACAACGCGAATCGCACCCTGCACGGCGCGCTGCTCGACGCCCGCCTGCTCGCCGAGTGCTACCTCGCCATGACGCGCGGCCAGGAGAGCCTGATGATGGAACTCGAGGCGCCGGCCGCGGCCGCCGCGGCGGCCGCCGGCTTCATCCTGGACGTCTCGAAGCTGATCGTGCAGCGCGCGAGCCCCGAGGAGGCCTCGGCGCACGAGAAGTACCTCGACGCCCTGGAGAAGGACGCCAAGGGACCGAGCGTGTGGCGACGCCTTTCAGCTGCTTGAGCTGAAAATCGGGGTCCGATTCTTCGTTGGCGTGGCCTGCGGCAGCCACTCCGAGTCGGCGAGCGCGCGCCGCGCCCCCGGCAGGGTCACCTGGTAGTCGATGAGGTAGACCGCGAGGTCCTCGCGGTAGTCGTCGAGGTGCTTCTGCTCCAGCACGTGCACGAACGAGCGCTCGAGCTTCGGCGCGCGGGCGTTGCTCGCCTTCACGAAGAGCTCGAAGTAGTGGCGCCCGGTTCCGACCGCGAACGGCGCCGCGCGGGAGCGCTCGGCGATGTCGAACAGGATGAACTTGGAGAGCGAGCGGCGCGCGTCGAGCGCGAACCCGGTGAAAGGCTCGATGCACTCCTCGCTGAGGCAGCGCCGCGCATGGATGAAGCGCTGCATGTCGACCTCGGCCACGGGCGAGAACAGCACCGGGTGGTCGGCCTGGGCTTCGGGCGTTACGCGCAGCGCCACCCACTCGATCACGCCGCCGGCGTGGCCTGTGTTGGCGAAATGCAGCGGAAGCAGCAGGCGGACTCTCGCCCCCGGCCGGCCCTCGCGCGGCAGGATCACGTCGCCGCCGACGATCTCGGGACAGAACTCGAGCTTGCGCATCTTCAGCGCCGTCAGGGCGGCGAGGCCGAGCGCGAGGATCGAGACGGCGAGCGCGACGAACTCCATCGCCGGTATTCCAGTCGAGCCGGTGTGAAGCGTCCACCGCCGCGGCACTGCGTTCGGCCTATGCTGCGCCGCGACCGGCGTCATATTCGGAGGCTCGGGGCTATACTGCGCGCATGGCGCCAAAGCCCGATCCCTACGCTCAGGACCTGGACAAGAGCCGCGCCAACCACGTCCCGCTGACGCCGCTCTCGTTCATCGAGCGCTCGGCGCGCGTCTATCCCGGGCGGCCCTCGGTCGTGCACGGCGCGGCGCGCTACACCTGGAGCGAGACCTACGCGCGCTCGCGGCGGCTCGCCTCGGCGCTCGCGCGCCGCGGGATCGGCAAGGGCGACACGGTCGCGGCGATGCTGCCGAACATCCCTGCCATGAACGAGCTCCATTTCGCCGTGCCGATGGCCGGTGCCGTGCTCAACACGCTCAACATCCGGCTCGATGCGCCCTCGATCGCGTTCCAGCTCGATCACGGCCAGGCCAAGATCATTCTGGTCGATCCTGAATTCTCCGGCGTCATCACCGAGGCCTTGAAGCTGATGAGCGGCGCGAAGCCGTTCGTGATCGACGTCGACGATGCGTCCTACGCCGGCGGCAGCCGGATCGGCGAGATCGAATATGAAGCCGCGCTCGCGCAGGGCGATCCGGCATTCGAGCCGCGGCGCCCCGCCGACGAATGGGACGCGATCGCGCTGAGCTACACCTCGGGGACGACCGGTAATCCCAAGGGCGTCGTCACCCATCA
>JBIOYV010000076.1:0-7713 GCA_044870335.1 Burkholderiales bacterium
CATATCGGGGGATGCGGCGGGCGTAGCGTCCGCTCTCGACGAGGACAACAAGCCGCGCGCGATAGTACGAGGAAAGAACCAAAGCAAAATGACAAACAGAACCGCGAGTATGGACACAGCGAGCGCAATTGGGAGCGCGTACGAATCGCTTTGCCGGCTACCTTCAAGGTAGAAGGTCAGCATTTCGCGTGCGACATAGACGGCTAGCCACACCGCGAAGAGCCGAACTGCGACGGCTATGGCGTTATGCGGTGACACTAGAGCCCTCTAACGTAAATGTGGACTTCATATAAGAAGCCTAATTACACACGTTTAGCCGCGGGTCGTCATGTTTCCGATGCCGGTCAAGTGTTTGGCTGCGGCCAACCCATGGGCGGTGCTGCGTTAGGCTGCAGGGCATGCAGCGGTATTGAAATAGGCTGCAAACGGCGAGAGACAGCGTTTCTTCCCTGCGGCGAATCGGACTGAACGATAAGCGGCGCGCTGCGGACCGGTATTCGGATCGCGGTGCTCGAGCTGGTCTAGTCGCTGCCCTTGATTCCGGCCTCGCGGATGACCGGGCCCCACTTGTCCATCTCGGAGCGCAGGTGCGCGCCGAGGCCTTCCGGCGAGGAGCCGATGACGACGACCCCGAGCTCATCCAGCCGCGCGCGGGTGGCGGGCACGGCGAGCGCGGCGCGCGTATCGGCGTTCGCTTTCCGGATGACCTCGGGCGGCGTCCGGGCGGGCGCGAAGAGCGCATACCAGGAGGACACGTCGAATCCCGGCACGCCGGATTCGGCGATCGGCGGCAATTCGGGCAGCGCCGGCGTGCGCTTCGCCGTGGTGACCCCAAGCGCGCGCAGCTTCCCGCCCTTGATGAGCGGCATCACCGCGCCGATGTTGTTGAACATCACGTCGACGCGTCCCGGAACGAGGTCCTGGAGCGCGGGCCCGGCGCCGCGATAGGGGACGTGGGTCATCTCGATGCCCGCCATGCGCTTGAAGAGCTCGCCGGAGAGATGGACCGAAGTGCCGTGTCCTGACGAAGCGAAGGTGACCTTGCCCGGGTTGGCCCTGGCGTACGCGATGAAATCGGCGACCGAGCGCGCGGGCGAAGTGATCGGCACCGCCATCACGTTCGGGTAGTCGCAGAGGAGGACCACCGGCGCGAGATCGGCGAGCGGATCGTAGGGAAGCGAGGCGAAGAGAAAGCGGTTCACCGCGAGCGGCATCGACTGGAGGAGCAGCGTGTAGCCGTCGGGCTCCGCGCGCGCGACCATCTCGGTGCCGATGTTGGTCGCCCCGCCGCCCTTGTTCTCGACCACCACCTGCTGGCCCCATTGCACCGAGAGCTGCGCGGAGACGATGCGCGCGATCGCATCGGTCCCGCCGCCGGGCGGGAACGGCACGACCACCCGCACGAAGCGCGCCGGCCAGGTCTGCGCCTGCGCGATGCCGGTCAAGACGACGAGGCAAAGGAAAAAGATCGCGCTGAAGCGGAAGTTCATGACAGCGCGAGCATATCAGCGGTCCCGCCACTACGGTGACTGCCCAGGAGCCGTCACCGGCGCATCTGCCTCCACAAGCGGGGTTCGAGCGACGCGGCGGCCATGAATCCGCCCATGAATGCACCCTGGATTCCGGGGCCCGTCGCGTCCTGTCCGGCGAGCAGCAGCCCAGGCACCGGCGTGCGAACCCCGAGGGCCTTGTGGCTTATGCGCTCGGCCGACATCTCGATCCCGTACATTGCGCCGTGATCGGCGGCGACGAATGACGCCTGCGACAGCGGCGTCGAAATCTCGTGGAACGCGATGAGCGGCGCGAGCCGCGGGAAGTGGCGCTTGAACTGCGACAGGAGGTTTTCGCCGACCCAGGCCTTGGTCGCGGCGTACGCCTCGGGCCGATCTGCCGGCGAGCTGCCGGCCCAGGCAGCGAAGGGCTCCCAGCGGCACAGCGCCACGACCTCCGCGGTGTGGCGTTCTGCGTCTCGATGCGCTGCATCCTTGAGCGAGGGAAACGACACATAGAGCGCCGGCGCGTCCTCCTCGGTCGGACGTTCCCACACGCGGCCGACGTCGCCTGTTTCGTAGATCCAGACGTTGGCCGGCGTGGCTCCGAGCTTGCGAATGTCGCCGCTGAAGCCCAGATACAGGCTCACGTATGAGACGCCGGGCTTGAGAGTCCCGATTGCCGCGCGCCAGTCGGGCGCAACGCCTGCCGCGAGCGCGGCCGCGGTGTTATGCGCGCCCATGGCCGAGATCACCGTCGGCGCGTCGAACGCTTCGCCGCCGGCGAGGCGCACCCCGGCGACGCGGCCGAGCGTCACGCGGACTTCATCGACTGCAGCACGAACTCGCAGCTCGCCGCCGGCGCTCGCGATGGTTTCTCCCAGAGCCTGGGCGAACTTCGCCGGGCCGCCGACCGGGTAGTAGGCACCCGCGAAGAAGCTGCCCGTAACCAGCGCATGAATCGCGAAGGGCGAGCGCTCCGGTGGCATTCCATAATCGCCCCAGCGAGAGGCCAGCACCGCCGCGAGGCGTGGATCGCGGATATCGCGCACCGCGTCGGCGGTGGTGGTGCCAAGAGCGCGGCGTACGCGGCGCGCGTGAGTCCAGCGCACGATTGCGGCCAGTGGCGCCGGAAGTGCCCGGGCTGCGAACAGCGCGACGCTCGCGCGCTGCGCCTCTTCGCAGGCCCTGAAATAGCGGTCGATGCCAGCGCTCTCGTTCGGGAAGACGGCTTTCAGGCGCGCGACATACGCGCCTCGCGGCGCCTCGACCGGGAATTCGAACCCGGGCAGCCGCACGATGTCGTAGGGCGACCCGATGGAAGCGAAGCGCAGCCGCCCGTCCGTAAGCCAGCGCAGCAGGCGCCCGAACTGGTTGTCCGGCCCGGGCGCCTCGCCGACGCCTCCGATGTAGTGCACACCGGTCGCGAACGTGTAGTCCTGCCGAGTGAAGGCCTGCGTCAAGCCGCCGAGCTGGAAATGCTGCTCGAGCACGAGAACGCGGCGGCCGCATTTCGCCAGAGACGCCGCCGCGGCAAGCCCGCCGATTCCGGATCCTATGACGACCGCGTCGAACCTGGCGTCATCGGAACTCATGCCGGGCTCAGTCCTCGACGACGAAGGTCCCCATCATGCCGCCGGCGGCGTGCTCGAGGATGTGGCAGTGGAACATCCACTCGCCGGGATTGGCGGCGACGAAGGCGAGCTCGGCGGTGCTGCGCGGGCCCATGAGGACGGTGTCGCGCCAGGGACGGTAGCGCACCGGGCGGTCGTTCAGGGCGAGCACGCGGAAGGTGTGCCCGTGCAGGTGCATCGGGTGCTCGAACTCGGTGTCGTTGAGGAGCTTCAGGCGCACGTGCTCGCCGCGGCGGAAATGCAGCAGCGGCTCGTGCATCTGGGCGTGCTCGTGCTGGGCGGAGTAGTTCATCGTCCAGGTGAGCTTCTGCTCGCTCATGATCTCGTGCAGCTTGCGCGGCTTGCCGTCGACCAGGCCGATCGCGGGCTTGCCGAGGAGGCCGCCCTCGAACAGCACGAAATGGTCGACCGCCTTCGAGAGGTCGGGCTCGGGCAGCGGGTTGGGCGCGATCGGCTCGGGGGGCGGAAGCCCCCGGGTGCGCAGCGGCGGCTTCTTGCTGTAGCTCACGCGCACGAGCTCGGCGCCCTTGTCGCGGCGGTCGAGCACCGAGAAGCTGTCGCCGGGCGCGCCGGTGCAGTCGAGGACGAGGTCGGTGCGCATGCCGGGGCCGAGCGCGAGCGCCCCGCCCGGCAGGCCGTGCGGCTCGATCGGCTGGCCGTCGTAGGAGACGACATAGGGCTGGTGATTCTCGAAGGCGATGAGAAAGATGCGCGCGGTCGAAGCGTTCAGCAGGCGCAGGCGGATGCGCTCGCCCGCGCGCACTTCCAGGCGCCGCGCGGCCGGCCTTCCGTTCAGCGCGAGCACGTTGCCGATGCGCCCGCCCCCGCCGAGATGCGCCACGTCGCCGAAGTCGTTCACCTGCTGGTTGTCGCGGCCGAGCTTGAAATCGGAGAGCACCCAGGCGAGCTCGCGGTCGACCTCGATCGGCCTGGGCTCGTCGATGATCAGGAGGCCGTACAGGCCCCGCCCGACCTGCTCGAAGCTGGCTTGATGCGGGTGATACCAGAAGGTGCCGGCGTCCTCGGCCTTGAAGGCATAGTCGAAGCGCGCGCCGGGCTCGATCGGCGCCTGGGTGACCTGCGGCACGCCGTCCATCGCGTTGGGCACGCGCAAGCCGTGCCAGTGCACGGTCGTCGCCTGCGGCAGCGCGTTCTGCACGCTGATCCTCACCTCCGAGCCCTGCGGATAGCGCAGGACCGGACCGGGAACCGAGCCGTTGAATCCCCAGACGCCGGTGGCCGCGCCCGACGAGCGCAGCTTGAGCTGCGCCGGGCCGGCACGAAGAATCGTCGGGCCCTGCTCCTGGGCGGCGCGCACCGCCGGAGGCAGCGCGAGCATGGTGAGCGCGGCGCCCGCCGTGCGCAGGAACTCTCTACGCGTGGTTTCAGTCATCGTTTTCTCCTCTCATTTCTCCGCCCTGGTCTCTGCTTTGATCTTCACCACCACGCCGCTCGCGCCGGGACGCGTGCGCGCGCTCGAGCCCTCGAAGTCTCCCGGCTGCGGCTGCGCCTGCCCGGAGCGCGAGACGCGCGCGACGATCACGACCTCCTTCGCCTCCGAGAGCTTCGCCGTCGGGCTCATCGCGGCGTTATCGTCGAGCCTGAACGCGAGCGGCAGCTCGGCCGCCCGGCGCCGCAGCATCGCGAGCGGCATGCGCTCGCCCGGAGCGCGCGCGAAGATGAACACGGTGTCGTCGGGCTTCACCTGGCCGGCGAGCGTGCGCTCGAGCTCGACCCGGCCCTCGATGCCGACGCTCGCGATGTTGCCGCGGCGCTCGGCGTCGGCGATGCTCGCGCGCACCGAGCGCTCGGCGTCCGAGCCGGCGGGAACCAGCGCCAGGATCTTGCGCCACTGCTCGATCGCGCCGGCGTAGTTTCCCTTCTCGAACGCGACCGTGCCGGAGAGCGACAGCGCCTTGACGTTGCGCGGGTCGGCCGCGAGCGCGCGCTCGATCAGCGCCTCGGGCTTGCCCTGCAGGCGCTTCCCCTGCGCCATGGCTGCGAGGTCGGCGTAGTCGGCGAGCAGCCGCGCGTCGTTCGGCAGCCGCTGCACCGCCTGCTCATAGGCGGCGGCCGACTCGGGGTAGCGGCCGAGCGCGGCGTACGAGCGCGCGAGCATGATCCAGCCGTCGGTGTCCTCGGGCGTGGTGCGCATGCGCTCGGCGAGACGCCCGACCATGGCGTTCAACTGATCCGAGGAGATCGCATGCGGGTTGGCGCCGTCCTTGGCCGCCGCCGCTTTTTGCGGCGAGAGCGCGGCGGGGGTCCCCACGGCGAGGTAGATGGCGCCGACGGCCAGCGGAAAGGCGAGCATCGCCCCGACGATGAAAATGCGTTTGCGGTTCATGAGATCCCCTCTGTTTCCGGCGTCTTCCTTTTCCGCAGCCACACGATCAGTCCCGTCGCGCCGAGGGCGAGCAGGATGAACGGCCCCGCCCACAGCAGCGCGGTGGTCGCGCGCAGCGGCGGCCGGTAGAGCACGAAGTCCCCGTAGCGCTGGACCATGAAGTCGAGCACTTCGCGCTGGCTCTTGCCTTCGCGCAGGAGCTCCCGGATGCGGTTCTTGAGGTCGATCGCGAGCGCCGCGTGCGAATCGGCGAGGGTCTGGTTCTGGCACACGAGGCAGCGCAGCTCCTCGGCGAGCGCCATGACGCGTTTCTCGAGGTCCGGGTTTTCCTGGGAAAAGGCTTGACCCGCCAAGAAGAGGAGGACGACGAGCCCTATTACGTGAATAGATCTAGGCACGCTGGAGCGCCTTCACCAGCGGCAGGATGCGCTCGCGCACGATCTCGGGCGTGAGGATGCCGACCCTCTTGTAGCGGATGACGCCCTTGCGGTCGATGACGAAGGTTTCGGGCACGCCGTAGACGCCGTAATCCATCCCGAGGCGGCCCTCGCGGTCGTGCAGCGTGAGCGTGTAGGGGTCGCCGAAGCGCCCGAGCCAGGCGAGCGCCTGCTCGCGCTCGTCCTTGTAATTGAGGCCGATCACCGGCGCGGCGCCGGAGCGCGCCAGCGCCGTGAGCGCGGCGTGCTCCTCGCGGCACGAGACGCACCACGAAGCCCACACGTTGAGAATCCATACCTGGCCTTCGAAAGCGTTCGCGCTGATGCGCTTGTCGGGCGCGCCCAGCGGAGGCAGCTCGAACGCCGGCGCCTTCTTGCCGATGAGCGGCGAAGGCAGCTCGCGCGGATCGAGCGTCAGCCCCGCGCCGAGGAACGCCGCGGTGACGCCGAAGAGCGCGAGCGGGATGAAGCGGCGGCGGTTCATGGCCGCGACCTCCTGAGGGCCGCGAGCGCGCCGCCCGCCGCCATGAGGAGGGCGCCGAGCCAGATCCATCCGACGAAAGGCTTGTGCTGCAGGCGCACGACCCAGTCCCGCCCGGTGAGCGGCTCGCCGAGCGCGACGTAGAGGTGGCGCAGGAACCCCATGTCGAGCGCGGCCTCGGTCATGGGCGTGGTCTGCGTCAGGTAGAGCCGCTTCTCGGGATGGAGCTTCGTGAGCGGCGCATCGCCGCGCGACACCTCGACCGAGCCGCGCGCGGCGGTGTAGTTGGGACCGCGCACTTCCTCGATTGACGCGAGCCGGAACTCGTAGCCGGCAAGGCGCGCCGTGTCGCCCACCTGCATGCGCAGCTCCTCGGTGCTCTCATAGGCCTTCACCAGGGTCACCCCGGCGATGAAGACCGCCACGCCGAGGTGGGCGATCAGCATCCCGTAGTAGGCGTGCGAGACGCTGCGCGCGCGCCGGCGCTCGAGCCACGCGGTGAGGCTCGAAGCGGCGATCCAGAACGCGAGGAAGAGGCCCAGCGCGACCATCGGCCGCCAGCCGGCGGCGAAGGGGAGCGTGAGCCCGGCGGCGAGCGAGACCGCGGCGGCCCACTTGAGGCGCGCGCCGAGCTCGGGGAGGCCCGCGCGCTTCCACGCCGTTAGCGGCCCCACGCCCATCAGGAACAGCAACGGGGCGACGACCGGCACGAACACCGCCTCGAAGTACGGCGGCCCGACCGAGATCTTGCCGGCGCCGAGCGCCTCGAGCGCGAGCGGATAGAGCGTGCCGAGCGCGACCGACGCCGCGGCGACGAGGAGAAGCACGTTGTTCCCGAGCAGCATCGCTTCGCGCGACACCGGGTCGAACGCGCCGCCGCCGCCGAGCCGATGGGCGCGCAGGGCGAAGAGCACGAGCGAGCCGCCGACCACGAGCGAGAGGAACGCGAGGATGAAGATGCCGCGCTTCGGGTCGGTGGCGAACGCGTGCACCGAGGTGAGCACGCCCGAGCGCACCAGGAACGTCCCGAGCAGCGACAGCGAGAAGGCGAGAATCGCGAGCAGCACCGTCCAGCTGCGGAACGCGCCGCGCTTTTCGGTCACCGCCAGGGAATGGATCAGCGCCGTGCCGACCAGCCACGGCATGAAGGAGGCGTTCTCGACGGGATCCCAGAACCACCAGCCGCCCCAGCCGAGCTCGTAGTAGGCCCAGCCGCTGCCGAGCGCGATGCCGAGCGTGAGGCTCGACCATGCGGCCGCGGTCCAGGGGCGCGACCAGCGAGCCCAGGCCGCGTCGAGCCGGCCGCCGAGGAGCGCGGCGATGG
>JBIOYV010000077.1:0-17593 GCA_044870335.1 Burkholderiales bacterium
GGTCCATCGTGATGGTGCCGATGTTGCGGGTGAAGAGCGCGCGCGAGCCGTTCGCCGAGACCGCCATGGCCTCGCCGATGTTGGCGCCGTTGAAGAGCATCGTGTCGAAGCCCGCCTGGCCTTCGACCGTGTCGCTGCCGTCGCCCGGATCCCACTGGAAGGTGTCGTCACCGGCACCCATCTGCGCGACGTCGTTGCCCTGGTTGCCGTCGATGAAGTCGTTGCCGTCCCCGCCGACGAGCAGGTCGGCGCCGTTGCCGCCGAGGATCGTGTCGTTACCCGCGCCACCGTCGACGGTAATGTGGATGAGGGGGGACAGGTTGCCGGTGGCCGAGAATTGGTCGTCGCCGCCGTTCATGTTGACGACGAGCTCCTCGGTGGTGCCGATGTCGAGGCTGAAGGGGGCGGGGTTCACCCGGTCGAAGCGCACGCGCGTGCCGTTGGCGGTCGCGGTGAAGATCTCGGCGCCGTTGCCGCCGTTCACCTCGGCGGTGTCGGTGCCGTCGCCGCCTTCCACCAGGTCGGTGTCGTCGCCCGGGTTCCAGACCATGCGGTCGTTGCCGGCGTCGCCGAACATCTGGTCGTCGCCGTCGCCGCCGATGAGCAGGTCGTCGCCGTCGCCGCCGTGGAGCACCTGGCTGCCGGCGCCGCCGATGAGGGTGTCGTTGCCGCCGCGGCCGTCGACGATGAGCTGGTCGATCGCCTCGAGGTTGCTGACGTTGGTCACTGCCGAGAGGCCCAGCACCGAAGCCGAAGTGCCGTTCGCTGCCGCCTGGATCGTGTCGTCGCCGGCGGTGCCGTTGACGATGACCTGGTCGGCCGCGCCGTCGCCCGTGGCTCCGCCGACGGTACCGGCGAGGTTGACGTTGACCTCGGTCACATCGGTGCCCGAGAGGTCGTTGACCGTGACCTTGTCGGCGCCGCCGAGCGCGTTGAACTCGATGCGCTCGACGTCGTTCAGATCCATGGTGACGCTGGCGATGTCGCGGCTGAAGAGCGCCCGCCCGCCGTTCGCGGAGACCGCGACGCTTTCGCCGATGTTGGCGCCGTTGAAGAGCAGGGTGTCGGTGCCGGCCTGGCCCTCGACGATGTCGTTGTCGTCGCCGGGGTTCCAGACGAAGGTGTCGTTGCCCGCGCCCATGAGGGCGGTGTCGTTGCCGTCGCCGCCATTGAAGAAGTCGTTGCCCGCGCTCCCGATAAGGAGGTCGTTCCCCAGTCCGGCGAAAATCTCGAGCGCCGCGTGCCCGGCCGGCAATGCGCTCGCGTCGACGACGTCGTCGCCGGCTCCGGCCGAGACGACGATGCGCTCGACGCCAGCGAGGGTCACGGAGCCGCTCTCAGCGCTGGTCGAAACGCGCGTGGTGCCGAGAAGCCCGCTCGAGAGCTTGATCGTCTCGGCCGCGCCCGAGCCGTTGAACGCCAGCGTGTCGCTGCCCGAGCCGCCGTCGACCAAGTCGTTGCCGTCGCCCGAGTTCCAGGTATAGAGATCGTTGCCCGCGCCGAGGGACACGAGGTCGTTGCCGCCGCCGCCCGCGACCCGGTCGTCGCCGCTGCCCGCGAGGATGATGTCCGCGCCCGCCCCCGGCGTCTTCGGGTTGCCGATCACGGCGACGGTGGGCGATACGAATCCCGGCTCGATGGTCTCGCCGGCGTTGCTTCCGATGAAGATGCTCACTTGATGTGCTCCAGAGTGGATTGGTTTATGGCTCGCGCATGGCGCGGCTCGCGAAGATCGCGAACGGCCGCGCGAGGTATTCGAAAAGGGTGCGTCTGGAAGTCGTGACGTAGAGCTCCGCCGGCATGCCGGCCTGGACCCGAAGCTGCGGATGCCGCCGCAGCGACTCGGGGTCGAGCTCGACCGTGGCGACGAACCAGGAATCGCCGGCCGGCCGCGTCACCCGGTCGGGCGACACGAAAACCACTTTCGCCGGGAGAAGCGGCGTGGTGCGCGCCTCGAAGGCGGTGAGGCGCACCTCGGCGGCCGAGTCCTTGCGCACGTAGTCGACGTCCTCGGGGCGGATGCGCGCCTCGACCACGAGCTTCTCGCGCGCCGGCACGACGTCGAGGATGGGCTCGCGCGGACCGATGACTTCTCCGGGCGCCGAGACGCGCAGCGCCATCACCTCGCCATCGACCGGCGAGCGCACCAGCTGGCGCTCGACCTGGTCCTGCGAGGGGCGCAGGCGCTCCTCGAGCTCGCGCACCCGGGCCGAAGCTTCCCTCAGCTCGTCGGCGGCCTGACTCTGATACTGGTTGCGCGCCTGCGCGATGCGCGCGCGCAGGTCGCCGATGCGCTGGCGCGCCGCGGCGAGATCGCTGCGGGCCTCGCCGATGCGGCTGCGGTAGTCGGCGGCGGTGCGCTCGAGCGAGAGCATGCGCGAGCGGTGGACGAAGCCCTGCTTCGCCAGCTTGTCGTTGATCTCGAGCTCCTCGAGCGAGAGCTTCGCGGAGGTTTCGCCGGCCGCGATCTGGCTTTCGAGCGCTGCGGTCTGGGCGTGTGCATCGCGGATCTGCGCCTCGAGCAGGGCGACCTGTTCGTCGAGCGTGCGCCGGCGCGCGGCGAAGAGGGCGCGTTCCCGCGCCGCGTGCTCGGAGGCCGCTTCTTCCGGCGGCGGCGCGAAGCGCGGCATAGGCGCGGCTTCCGCGGCGGCGCGCGCCTTGCGCACGAGCTCGGCGCGGAGCCGATCGCGCAGGAGGCTGAGCTCCGCATCGCTGCGCACGTCGCCGACGACCACGAGCGGCTCGCCGGCGCGGACTTTCTGGCCGTCGCGCACCAGGATCTCGCGCACGATGCCGCCTTCCTGGTGCTGCACCGTCTTGCGGTTGAGCTCGACCTTCACCTGCGCCGGCGCAACGATGGCGCCCGAGAGCGGCGCGGTCGCCGACCACAGCGTCATCAGCAGGGCGGCTGCCCCAAGGGGAATGACAAGTGCGTACACGCGCGCGCGCAACTCGCTTTTCGCGGGGGCGTCGAGGCCGCCTTCTGCGAGGAGCGAAGCGAGCGGCGCTGGCTTGAGCGTGCTCATGCGGCGGCGCGCAGCCTGGAAACCACCGCCGCGGCCGGGCCGAAGGCCTCGAGCACGCCGGCGTTGAGCACCGCAAGCTTGTCGAGCTGCGACATGAGCGCCGGGCGATGGCCGGCCATGATCACGGTGACGCGGCGCGCCTTGAGCTCCCGCAGCGCCGCCTGCAGCGCGGCGTCGCCTTCGGCGTCGAGGTTGGCGTTCGGCTCATCGAGCACGACGAGGCGCGGCTCGCCGTAGAGCGCACGGGCGAGCGCGATGCGCTGCCGCTGGCCGCCGGAGAGTCCCGCGCCGGCTTCGCCGATCTCGGTTTCGTAGCCCTGGGGAAGCCGAAGGATCAGGTCATGCGCGTGCGCGAGCCGCGCCGCCGCGACCACGCGGACCGAATCGACCGGTCCGAGTCGCGCGATGTTCTCCGCCACCGTCCCGCCGACCAGCGCCACGTCCTGCGGCAGGTAGCCGAGGTGCTTGCCCAGGGCGCTGCGTTCCCACAGCGCGATGTCGGCGCCGTCGAGGCGCACGCTTCCCGCCTGCGGCTTCCACAGGCCGAGGATGAGCCGCAGCAGCGTGGTCTTCCCCGACGCGCTCGGCCCGACGAGGCCGAGGCTCTCTCCGGGCTCGAGCGTGAAGCCGACGCCCTTGATGAGGGCGGGGCGCATCGGCGCCGGGCCGAATACCACGCGCTCGACCTGAAGCCGCCCGGTCGGAGCGGGCAGCTCGAGCGCGCTGGCGGGGGAGGCGAGGGCGCTGCGCTCGTTCAGCCGGCGCCACGCGCCGCGCGCGTCGAGCAGCGCCTTCCATCCGCCGATGAGATGCTCGAGCGGCTGAAGCGCGCGCCCGAGCAGGATCGTGGCCGCGACCATGATCCCGGCCGAAGCGTCGGCGCCGATGACGAGCCAGGCGCCCGTGCCGAGCATCGCGAGCTGCAGTCCCTGGCGCGCCAGGCGGGCCGCCGCTGCAAGCCTCGCCGAGGCCGCTCCGAGGCGCGCCCGAGCCGCGAGCAGGCCGTCGTGGCGCGCCTGCCAGGCGTCCAGTGCCGCCTGCGTCATTCCCATGCCGACGATGACCTCGGCGTTGCGTGCAAGCGTTTCCACGTGGCGGCTTGCGCTGCGCGATTTCTGCAGCACGTCGCCCGCAGCGTGGCGCGTCAGCCGCTCGGTCAGCACCGCGATCCCGGCGATGACGCCGGCGCCGAGCGCCGCGACGGCGCCGAGCAGCGGGTGCATGAAGGCGATGACGGCGAGATAGATCGGCAGCCAGGGCGCGTCGAACAGCGCCTGGATGCCGCTGCCGCCGAGGAAGGCGCGCAGCTTTCCGATGTCGCGCATGGCGTCGGTGTCGATGCGCCCGGGGGCAGCGGCCGCCTGGCGCAGCGCGTCCGCGAGCGCGGGCGGCGAAAGCCGCCGCTCGAGCGCCGCGCCGGCCCAGGCGAGTGCGCCGGCGCGCGCGATGTCCATGCAATAGCCCAGAGCGAGCGCGAGCAGCGCGGCCACGCTCAGCATGGCGAGCGTCTCCACGCTGCGGCTTGCGAACACGCGGTCGAATACCTGCACCATGTAAAGTGCCGGCGCAAGCAAGGCGACGTTGAGCGCGAGGCTCGCCGCGGCGGCGAGCAGCACAAACGCTCGGAGGTGTCTTGCGAACAGCCAACCCATGGCCGGGCTCTCCCTGAAACCTGCGCCTGAAACCTGCGCGAACCCAGCCTACAAAGGCGCCATGTCGCCGATTTTTCGGTTTGAATACGGTTTGTTACCGCTTTGTATGCGTTTCAAGCGGGAACGCGGCTCCCGCCCGGGGCATCCAATGCTGCGGACCACGCACAAGAGGACTTTATGAACAAACCCTTACCGCGCACCGGCTATGCCGACGCCTCCGATGCGGAGCTCGCCCGGCTGGTGGCCGGCGGCGACCCGGCGGCGTTCGAAGCGGTGATGCGCCGGCACAACCGCGCGCTCTATCGCACTGCGCGGGCGATCCTGCGCGACGACGCCGAAGCGGAGGACGCGCTGCAGGAGGCGTATCTGCAGGCTTATCGCACCATGGGCAGCTATCGCGGCGAGGCGCGCCTTTCCACCTGGCTCGCGCGCGTGGTGGCGAACGAGGCGCTGATGCGCCTGAGGAAGCAGGCGCGGCGCAGCGCCATCGTTCCGCTGCAGCCCGGGGTGGCGGTAGAAGAGATCAACGAGATCGCGGAAGGTGGCATGGACAAACAACCGGAGAGCTCGGCGCATCGCGCCGAGGTGAGGAAACTGCTCGAGGAGCGCATCGACGCGCTGCCGGGGGCCTACCGCGCGGTGTTCATGCTGCGCGCGGTGGAGGAGTACTCGGTCGAAGAGACCGCCGGCATCCTGCAGATTCCCGAGGCCACGGTGCGCTCGAGGTTCTTTCGCGCGCGCAGCCTCCTGCGCGAGGGCCTCGCCTCCGAGGTCGACCTCGCGTGCGAGGACGCCTTCGGCTTCGCCGGCGAGCGCTGCGACCGCATCGTCGCGCGCGTAATGGCGCGCCTCGCCCCGGAGGGGAACCGATGAACATGCCGGTCGAGACCCTGGCCGATCCCCTCGCCGCGCACGCGCGCGCGATGCTCGAGCACCTCGGCGAGGATCCGCGGCGCCCCGGCCTCGCGGACACGCCCAAGCGCTTCGCCGGAGCGATGCGCTTTCTCACCGCGGGCTACGAGGCCGAGCCCGAGGACGTGGTCGGAGGCGGCATCTTCGAGGCGGAAGGCGACGGCGTGGTCCTGGTGCGCGACATCGAGTTCCATTCGCTGTGCGAGCACCACATGCTGCCTTTCTTTGGCCAGGTGCACGTCGCCTACCTGCCGGGGAGGAAGATCATCGGCCTGTCCAAGATCCCGCGCATCGTCGATCTCTACGCGCGCCGCCTGCAGGTGCAGGAGCGCATCACCGGGCAGGTCGCCGATGCGCTGATGAAGCTTCTCGAGCCCCGGGGCGTCCTGGTGCTCGCTGAGGCGCGCCACCTGTGCATGGCGATGCGCGGCGTCGAGAAGCAGCAAGCGGCGACTACCACGCGCGCCCTGCGCGGCGTGTATGCGCACGACGCGATGGCGCGGCAGGAGGTGCTCGCCATGGTCCGGGAGAGATAGGCGGCGCAAAAATTGCTCGCGTCGGGCAGGAGGTGTCCATGCGTACCCCTGCCAATATCGCGAAGCACCCGATCCACCCCATGCTGGTCGCGATTCCGATCGGCCTATGGGTCTTCTCTCTGGTCTGCGACCTGGTGCTGCTCTTCGGCGGCACGAGCGAGAACTGGGCGATCGTCGCCCGCTACACCATGGTCGGCGGCATCATCGGCGCGCTGATCGCCGCGGTGCCGGGGTTCATCGACATGCTGGCGCTGCCCTCGCCGGTAAAGCGCATCGCGATCATGCACATGAGCATCAACCTCACCGTGGTCGCCCTCTACGTGGTCAACGTCTACCTCAGGTACCGCGGCGTGGAGTCGAACACGCCCGTATGGCTGTCGGTGATCGCCATTGCAATGCTTTTGGTGTCGGGCTGGCTCGGCGGCAAGATGGTCTACGTGCACGGCGTCGCGGTCGAAACGCCGCCCGAGCCGGCGCGGGCTTCCAAGCCTCACCACCTCGGCACCTAGGCACGTGTTTTGCAGCACTGGCCGGCGCGGCGCTGAACCGCGCCGGCTAGTCAACCACGCCTTAACTTCAAAGGAGATTGCCATGACGTTGAAAACACTGATCGCGGCGGCTGTCGCCGCAGCCTTCGCCTGGCCACTCGCGGCTGGCGCGGATGATAAAAGTTCCACTGGAGCGTCGGCGGGCAGCGACAAATCCGCCGCCAAGCCCTCGTCGGATGACAAGGCCTCCGCGGGCGCCACCAAGAACGACGGCGGCGCCGAGGCCATGTTCAAGGCGCTCGACAAGAACAACGACGGCTTTGTCTCGAAAGAGGAAGCCAAGGGCACCCCGCACGACAAGGACTTCGCCAAGCTCGACAAGAACGGCGACGGCAAGCTTTCGCGCGAAGAGCACGCGGCTGCGCCCGAGCATGCCGGCAAGGCCGACTCGAGCGCAGGCGCGTCCACCAGCGGTGGTGCCAGCACCAGCGGCGGTGCCAGCAGCAGCGGCGCGGCGCCGAGCAAACCGAAGTACTAGACCATCAGGCGTTGCAAACCGGGCCCCGCTTCGGCGGGGCTTTTCAATCATGGACACAAAATTTCGGCGGATAGTCATTGCAGGGCTGGTCGCGCTCGCCCTCGCGGCTTGCGACCGCAAGGCGCCCGAAGCGGGCAAGGGCTCGGATGCGGGCAAGGCGTCGCCGCCTGGGCCCTTCGCCGTTCAGACTGCACCTGCGCAGCCCGCCGCGGCTTCGTCCGGCGCCAGCGGCGATCGGGTGGTGGCGCTGCCGGATTTCACTCCGCTCATGAAGTCTCACGGGCCGGTGGTCGTGAACGTCATCACGACGAGCAAGGCCTCCGCGCAGGCGAGCCGAGGCGGCGCCCCGCAGGAGAACGACCCGATGTACGAATTCTTCCGGCGGTTCATCCCCGACCTGCCGCCCGGCGGCGGCCCCGGTGCGCCGGAGCGGGCCCCGGAACGGGTCGGGCTCGGCTCGGGGTTCATCATCACCCCGGACGGCTACATCCTCACCAACGCGCACGTCGTTGCCGACTCGGACGACGTCACGGTGCGGCTCTCCGATGCCAAGCGCGAGTTCAAGGCGAAGGTGGTGGGCGTCGACCGGCGCACCGATGTCGCGCTCATCAAGGTCGACGCGCACGACCTGCCGAGCGCGAAGCTCGGCAACTCGGCGCAGGTCGAGCCCGGCCAGTGGGTCGCGGCGATCGGCTCGCCCTTCGGCTTCGACAACAGCATCAGCGCGGGCATCGTGAGCGCCACGCGCCGGGCGCTGCCCGACGAGAGCTTCGTTCCGTTCATCCAGACCGACGTCGCAGTGAACCCGGGAAACTCCGGCGGACCGCTCATCAACCTCAAGGGCGAGGTCGTGGGCATCAATTCACTGATCTACAGCCGCACCGGCGGCTACATGGGCGTGTCCTTCGCCATCCCGATCGAGGTCGCGCTCGACGTCGCCAAGCAGCTCCAGGCCACCGGCAAGGTGACGCGCGGACGCCTGGGCATAGGCATCCAGTCCCTCACGAAGGAGCTGGCGCAGTCGTTCAAGCTCGATCAGCCGGTCGGCGCGGTGGTCACCAACGTCGAGAAGGGCAGCCCCGCCGACAAGGCCGGGCTCAAGCTCGGCGACGTGATCCTCGCCTACAACGGAAAGAAGATCGAAGACCCGAACGAGCTGCCGCGCCTGGTCGCGGCGACCATGCCTGGCGACAAGGCGACGCTCGAAGTGTGGCGCAGCGGCAAGGCCGAGCGGCTCGCGGTGAGCGTGGGCGAGTTTCCGGCCGAAACGAAAGCGGCCTCGCGTGCTGCGCCGGCCAAGGACAAGGATGACAAGGACAAGCATGACAACCTGGGCCTCGCCATGAGCGAGCTGCCGCCCGAGGGGCGCAAGGCCCTCGGCGTCGACTACGGGCTCGTGGTCGAGGACGTGCGCGGCGGCGCGGCCGCGGGAAGCGGCCTGGAGCGCGGCGACGTGATCGTCGCCGTCGGGCAGGATCGCTTCCGCAGCCTCGAGGAATTCAACAAGCTTCTCGCGCGGCGCAAAGGCGAGCGCGTGCCGCTCCTGGTGCGGCGCGGAGAGAGCGCGCTGTATGTTCCGGTGGAACTCACCTGAGGCTATCCGTGCATCGTGAGCCCGCCGGAAACGCTTAGCACCTGGCCGGTGATGAACTCGGCGTCGTCGCTGGAAAGAAACAGCACCGCGCCGGCGATGTCCTCGGGCTTGCCCAGGCGCCCGATCGGCACGGCGCGGCGGTAGGCTTCGCGCAGCTTGTCGGGGTTGCCGGCGCCCTGCATGAACTGCTCCAGCATGCCGGTCTCGGTAAGACCCGGGCATATGACATTGAGCCGCACCCCCTTCGCGGCGAATTCGCGCGCGAGCGTCTTGGTGAGCGCGATGAGCCCGCCCTTGCACGCGGAGTAGGGCGCCTCGCCCGAGGAGCCGACGCGGCCGGCGTCGGAGGCCACGTTGACCACCTTGCCGTGCCCGCGCTCGGCCATTCCCGGGAGCACGCAGTGGAGCAAATTCATCGCGCCGACGAGGTTGATCGAGATGATCTTCTGCCAGAACGCCGGATCGGTCTTCAGGAACGGCCTGAACATGTCCCAGCCGGCGTTGTTCACCAGGATGTCGACCGGGCCGACGCGCGCGACGGCGCTCTGCACCGCGGCGTAGTCGGTGATGTCGAGCGCCGGGCTCGCGTTCAGGTCGAAGATCTCCACCCGCGTGCCCTCGTCCCGGAAGCGCTCCGCGATCGCGGCGCCGATGCCGGCCGCGCCGCCGGTGACGATGGCGGTCCTGCCTTTCAGTCCTCGCATGCTCATTTCTCCTGTGGAATTACAGCGGTCGCCTCCAGCTCGATCTTGCCGGGCGAGTCGAGCAGGTCCGACACGAAGATCATGCTCATCGCAGGGTAGTGCCGGCCCATGAGCTGCCGCCAGATGCGGCCGAGCTCGGCGCGCGCGGCGAGGTAGGCCGGCTTGTCGCAGCAGTAGGCGGTCATGCGGCAGATATGCTCGGGCCGCCCGCCCGCTTCTGCAAGCACGGCGATGACGTTTGCAAGGGCTTGTTGAAACTGAGGGGCAATCTCTTCGGACCGGAAAACCTGCGAGGCGTCCCAGCCGACCTGGCCCGCTACGAACACCACCGTGCCCGAGGCGGCGATGCCGTTGGCGTAGCCGACCGGCGGCTTCCAGCCGCGCGGCTCCAGGCGCTTCATTCGCTCATCCGCGGCGGATCCTGGTCCTCGTCCCAGCCCGCCTTCGGCCGCGGCACCCGCTTCATCCAGTCGCGCATCAGGCTCACGTGCTCGCGCTCCTCGGCGGCCATGTGCGAGGCCGCCTTGCGCACACGCTCGTCGGTGGCGCCGGCGGCAATGTCTTCGAAGTAGTTGACGGCGTCGATCTCGCAGCGCAACGCGATCTCGAGCGCATGGTAGGGCTGCATCAGGTAATGCAGCGAGTCGAACGGCGCGGTCTCCGGGCCTTCCGGCTCGCCCGAGGCATAGGGCACCGGGAGCACGGGCAGGCTCGGCCAGCCCATCTCGTCGAGGATGTACTTGGCGTGCAGCCCCTCGATGTCGGCGAGCTTGCGGAACACCGC
Organism: Burkholderiales bacterium; assembly: GCA_044870335.1. Taxonomy (GTDB): domain Bacteria; phylum Pseudomonadota; class Gammaproteobacteria; order Burkholderiales; family SG8-39; genus SCGC-AG-212-J23. The sequence goes on from JBIOYV010000077.1 coordinate 10,235, forward strand.
GGCGACCTCGCCGTTGTTGTGCTGCTCGAGCTGATCGGCGAACTGGGTGTAGCGCTCGACCGCCTCGACCTCGATGGCGTAGGCGCGCGACATGAAGCCTTCGTAGGACGCTTCTATAGCCGGAATGCGCATTCGAGCTCCTCGATGCTGGCGGTGGGCGCCGCAGGGCGCCCGGCGTAGGGCGGACGGCTGCCCTTGTAGAGCACGCCGATGTTGAAGCCGTCGTCGGTCATGATGCGACGCGCCGCGCGCGCCGGGTCGTCGGTCGGGGCGACCGGCGCCGGGTGCACGGCGTCTTTCCAGGCGCGCTGCTCCGGCCGGAACGTGACGCACGGCGAGAGCACCTCGACGAAGGAGAAGCCCGGATGGCGCACCGCCTCGACGATGATCGAGGCGCAGCCGTTCGGATCGCCCGAGAAGGCGCGCGCGACGAAATTCGCGCCCGAGGCGAGCGCGATCACGAGCGGATGGAATTCGCGCAGACCGGTGCCCCCGGGCGCGAGCTTCGAGGACCAGTCGGGCTCGGTGGTCGGCGAGGGCTGGCCCTTGGTCATGCCGTAGACGTGGTTGTCCATCACGATATAGGTGAGGTCGACGTTCCTGCGGCACGCGTGCAGGAAGTGATTGCCGCCGATCGAGTACCCGTCGCCGTCGCCGCTCGCCACGAGCACGGTGAGCTCGGGCCGGGCCACCTTGAGGCCGGTGGCTGCGGGGAGCGAGCGGCCGTGCACGCCGTGAAAGCCGTAGCACGAGGTGTACGCGGGAATGCGCGACGAGCAGCCGATACCCGAGACCACCGCGACGTTGTGCGGCTTGAGCTCGAGCATCGCCAGCGCCTTTGTGATCGCCGCGAGCACCGAATAGTCGCCGCAGCCCGGACACCATACCGGCTTGTAGTCCGACTTGAAGTCCTTCGCCTGCAGGGGAATAGCGAGCGGGGCGTTCATGGCTTCACCACCTCCCGATGGATCTCTTCCGGCCGGAACGGCAGCGGGCCGGGCCGGCGGAGGCTCCGCACGTCGGCGGGCAGCTCGTACTCCGAGCGCAGATAGCGCAGGAACTGTCCGCTGTGGTTCTGCTCGACCACCAGCACCCGCTTGACGCCCCGCAGCGCCTTCTTGAGGCGCTCGGGCTGGGCCGGGGAGAGCAGGCGCATCGAGATGAGCCTCGCGCGGCAACCCTCGCGCGCCAGGGCTTCGCGCGCGGGTCCGGTGCACGAGCCGAAGGTGAGCACCGCGGTTTCGCCTTCACCCTCGATGCTCGCCCAAGCCTCGCCCGGGTCGAGCTGCGCGATCTTGCGCGCGCGCTTTTCCATCTGCGCGAGGTGATCGCCCGCCTGCGCGGAAGGCAGGCCGCGCTCGTTGTGCTCCAGGCCGTCCGCGGTGTACTCGGTTCCCGCCGTGCCCGGAATCGCCATCGGCGAGATCCCCGAAGGGGTGAGGGCGTAACGCTTGTAGGGCGCGCCGTTCGCCGCCTTCAATCGTTCAATCTTCATGTCTTGAAAAGCAGGCGGATCGACCACCGCGCGAGCCTGGCCGAAGTACTGGTCCGAGAGGACGATCGCCGGGACCTGCAGCGACTCGGCGAGGCCGACCGCCCATTCGGTGGCGGCAACGCAGTCCGCGATCGAGTTCGGCGCGACCACGATGTGCGGTGCGTCGCCGTGCAGGCCGTGCAGCGCGATGTCGAGATCGGCCTGCTCGCTCTTGGTGGCGATGCCGGTGGAAGGGCCGGTGCGCATGACGTCCACCACCACGAGCGGCACCTCCGCCGCCACGCCAAGGCCGAGCGACTCGATCATGAGCGAAAGCCCGGGGCCGGACGTGGCTGTCAGCGCCGGTACGCCGCCGAACGAGGCACCGAGCGCCATGTTGATCGAGGCGAGCTCGTCTTCGGCCTGCACCAGCGTGCCACCGACTTTCGCGAGCGCAGGCGAAAGCCACTCGAGGAGCTCGGTCGCGGGCGTGATGGGATAGGCCGCGACGAAGCGCACTCCGCCGCGCAGCGCGCCGTAGCCGGCGGCTTCGTTCCCGGTGATGAGCCAGCGCGCAGCGCCCTGTGCGGGCATTGCCAAGGCGAATCCGGTGTTTGGCTGGATTTGGGAAAAGCCAAGGCGAGCGGCCGCAATCGCGCCCTCGAGGCCCTTCTTCATCGACTTGCGCAGCGCCGCCTCGACGGCCTCGGGCGGCAGGCCGACGAGGCCCGCAAGCGCACCGAGAGCGACCATGTTCGGCCAGCCGCCGTTCACCTTCGCGGCGAGCGCCTTGAGCGGCAGCGGCACGTAGCGTGCGCCGGTCTTCGTGAACGCTTCGGGCGGCTCGCCCTGCGCCGGATCGCCGAGGATCAGGCTCTGCGCACCGAGCGGCAGCTCGGAGGCGAAGCGCTGCACGTTCTGCCAGTCGATCGCGGCGAGGATCTGGAAGCGGTCGTCCTGGCCGTCGGTGGCATAGGTGGAGATGCGCAGCATCGCCGCGGCCTCGCCGCCGCGGATCTGCGGTCCGCTGGTACGCGTCATGAGCGCGTAGTAGCCGGCGCCGGCGGCGGCTTCAAGCAATATATTTCCTGCGGTCATGACGCCGGCGCCGCCGCTTCCGGCGAGCGCGAGCGATACGGATGAATGACGAGCGTCCAGGATCCGCCTCCTCTCGATTTGTCTCTCCCGCCGGAATTTCGCCGAACGGCGCACGCAAACTTTGAACTAGATCAAATCGCGCTGCGATAAGTCCGGGTATCTATGCAGGACCGACACCAGAGGAGGAGCGAGGAGCATGGCGGCGCCCGAAACCCGTTTCCTGAGAAGTCACGACCTCGCCGATGTTGCGGCGCAGTCCGGCGTGCGCTTCGAGCGCCGTCCGGCGCGCAAGCCCGACGGCACTATAGTGCAGGGCCTGTACAACGCCTGGATCTGGCTCGACAACCCCTCGCAGTACAACTCCTACACCACCGAGATGGTGAAGGCGTTGATCCTCGCCTTCCGCCAGGCGTCCAATGCGCGCGACGTGAGCAGCGTGGTCTTCACCGGCAGCGGCGACAAGGCGTTCTGCACCGGCGGCAATACCAAGGAGTACGCCGAGTACTACGCCGGCCGGCCGCAGGAGTACCGCCAGTACATGCGGCTCTTCAACGACATGGTTTCGGCGATCCTCGCCTGCGACAAGCCGGTGATCTGCCGCGTCAACGGCATGCGCATCGGCGGCGGCCAGGAGCTCGGCCTCGCCTGCGACTTCTCCGTGGCGCAGGACCTCGCGCGCTTCGGCCAGGCGGGTCCCAAGCACGGCTCGGCGCCGATCGGGGGCGCGACCGACTTCCTGCCCGTGGTGATCGGCGCGGAGCGCGCCATGGCGGCGTGCGTGCTGTGCGAGCCGTTCTCGGCGCACGAGGCGTACCACGTCGGCATGCTCACCGACATCGTGCCTGCGCTCAAGGTGGACGGGCGCTTCGTGCCCAATCCGCTGGTCGAGACGCAGCGTGTCTACGACGACTTCGGACGCCTCGCTTTCGGCAAAAGCAAGAGCGGCGCAGCCCTTGCGCAAGGAAAAGAGGTGTTGAAGCGCGGCACGGTGGACCTTTCCCTCCTGGATGAAAAGGTGGAAGAGCTGTGCGCCAAGATGCTGCTCACCTTCCCGGATTGCACTACCAAGACTGTCGAGGAGCTGAGGAAGCCCAAGCTCGAGGCCTGGAACCGGAACAAGGAGAACCATCGCGCCTGGCTCGCGCTCAACATGGTGACCGAGGCGCGCGCGGGCTTTACCGCGTTCAACGAGGGAACGAAGGACGACCGCGAGGTCGACTTCATCCTGCTGCGCCAGAAAATTGCAGCGGGCGAGCCGTGGGTGGGCGGGCTGCACGACCTGATCCAGCCGCGGCGATGAGCGCCGACCCCGTCAAGGTCTGGCTGGAACAACGCGGGACAAATGAGGGATCGCTGCTGCGGCTGAGGCTGGCGCGTCCCAAGGCCAACGTGCTCGACGCGGCGATGATCCACAGCCTCGCCGCGGCGCTCGACGCGCACCGCGGCAACCACGGTCTGCTCGCCGTGCTCGTCGACCACGAAGGACCGCATTTCTCGTTCGGCGCGAGCGTGGAGGAGCACCTCCCCGAGCGCTGCGCCGAGATGCTCGCCGGCTTCCACGGCCTGCTCTACCGGATGCTCGAATGGCCGAAGCCCATCCTCGTGTGCGCGAAGGGGCAGTGCCTGGGAGGCGGGCTCGAGCTCGCCGCTGCAGGGAGCCTGCTCTTCGTCGCGCCGGAGACGCGTCTCGGCCAGCCCGAGATCCGGCTCGGCGTCATCGCGCCGGCGGCCTCGGTGCTGCTGCCGATGCGCATCGGACAGGGGCGCGCCGAGGACCTCCTCTATTCGGGCCGCTCGATCGACGGCGCGACCGCCTTGTCCTGGGGGCTCGCCGCCGAGCTCGCCGACGACCCCGCCGCCGCTGCGGCTGCGTATTTCGACGAGCATCTCTCGGGAAAGAGCGCGGCATCGATCGGCTGCGCGGTGCATGCCGCGCGCTCGCCGCTCGCCGACCTCGTGCGCGTGCGCCTCGAGGAGGTGGAGTCGCTGTACCTCGAAACCGTGATGGCGACGCGCGATGCCAATGAAGGACTGAACGCGTTCATTGAAAAGCGCCAACCCAAGTGGGAGCACCGATGAGCGTGAATGATGTAGTGAAGCGCTGCGAGGCGCTGTTCGAGGATCTGGAGTTCAACGCGGTCAAGCAGTGGAAGGCGGCGGCGCCCGGGCGCAAGGCGATCGGCTACATGCCGATCTACGTGCCGCGCGAGATCATCCACGCCGCCGGCATGCTGCCGGTCGGCATCTTCGGCGGCGGCGACCAGATCGAGGTGATCCAGGGCGACGCCTACTACCAGAGCTACATCTGCCGCATCCCGCGCTCGACCGTCGAGCTCGGGCTCACCGGCAAGCTCGACTGCCTCGACGGGATGCTGTTCCCTTCGATCTGCGACGTGATCCGCAACCTCTCGGGAATGTGGCAGATCATGTTCAAGGACAAGTACGTCAAGTACTTCGACCTGCCGCAGAACTACGACGACTCGACCGGCGGCGAGTTCTATGTCCACGAGATGCAGGCGCTGCGAAGCGATCTGTCGTCCCTGGGCGGGGGCGCGATCACGGACCAAAGCCTGAAAGCCTCGATCGCCATCTACAACCAGAACCGCAAGGCGGTGCGCGAGCTCTATGCCTACCGCGCCCAGAAGCCCTGGCAGGCGCCGACCTCCGAGGTGTACCTGGTGCTGCGGGCGGGCTGCGTCCTGCCGCCCGAGGATCACACCGCTCTCGTTTACCAGTATTTGAATTCCTGTGAAAAGGAAAACCGAGCGCAGCGCGACAACGCGCGCGTGGTGCTCACCGGCTCGTTCTGCGAGCAGCCGCCGCTCGGCCTCATCAAGTCGATCGAGATGGCGGGCTGCTACGTGGTCGACGACGACTTCCAGCTCATCCAGAGCTGGCTCCTGGACGATGTTCCCCTCGAGGGCGATCCGCTCCAAGAGCTGTCGAAGGCGTTCCTGCACCGCTCGGCGGCGACCTCGTCGAAGTACGACGAGAAGAAGGAGGACAAGGGCAAGTTCCTGCTGCGCCAGGTCAAGGCGCGCGGCGCCGAGGGCGTGATCTTCGCCGCGCCGTCGTTCTGCGACCCGGCGCTGCTCGAGCGGCCGATGCTGCAGGAGATCCTCGCCCGGCACAAGATTCCCTACACCGCCTTCAAGTACGCGGAGAACACCGGCCAGATGGCGCCGATCCGCGAGCAGGCGGGCACCTTCGCCGATTCGATCAAGCTCTGGAGCGCCGCATGAACGTCAAGCCGGTTCAGAAAGTGGTTCAGAAGGAAGACGCGATGTGGCTGCAGAAGGAGATGATCAATCAGAACTACCACGAGGTGGCGACCGCGCACGCCGCCGGCAGGAAGGTCTCGGCCACGTTCGTTCCGGGCAACCTGAACGAGCTCCTGATGTGCTTCGACTTCGCGCGCCGCCTGCCCGAGACCGACGCGCTGCAGAACGGCATGCGCAAGAAGTCGGGCAAGATGATCATGGACGCAGAGCGCGACGGCCACTCGGAGGACGTCTGCACCTACGTCAAGGCCGACCTCGGCATGATGCTGCAGGGCGACCTCGGCCCGACCGGCGAGCCGATGCCCAAGCCCGACGTGCTGCTGCTTTCCTACACCGGCTGCTTCACCTTCATGAAGTGGTTCGAGCTGGTGCGGCAGAAGTACGACTGCGAGACGGTGATGCTGCACGTGCCCTACCAGGGCGACGGCAAGATCAACCCGGCCATGCGCCGCTACGTGGTGAATCAGCTCAAGGAAAAGGTGATCCCGACCCTCGAGCGCGTCTCGGGCGTCAAATTCGACATCGACCGCCTGCGCCAGTACATGAAGGAGTCGGTCAAGGCCGAAGAGGATCTGGTGCGCGTGCTGCAGACCGCCAAGCGCCGGCCGAGCCCGATCGACGGCTACTTCGGCGCCGTGTACTACATCGGGCCGATGTTCACCGCGTTCCGCGGCACTCCCGAGGCGACGCGCTATTACTCGGTCCTCAGGACTGAAGTGGAAGAAAGAATGCACGCGGGCAAGGGTCCCGTGACGCCCGACGGCGACCATCCCGGGGAGAAGTACCGGCTGGTGGTGGAAGGGCCGCCCAACTGGACCAGCTTCCGCGAGTTCTGGAAGATGTTCTACGACGAGGGCGCCGTCGTGGTCGCCTCGACCTATTCCAAGGTCGGCGGCGTCTACGACTTCGGCTTCCGCCACGACCCGGACCATCCGCTCGAGTCGCTCGCCGACTACTGCCTGGGCTGCTACACCAACCTGAACTTCCCGCAGCGGATCGACATGATCTGCCGCTACCTCGACGAATACCAGGCCGACGGGCTGCTGATCAACTCGATCAAGAGCTGCAACAGCTTCTCCGCCGGGCAGCTCCTGATCCTGCGCGAGGTCGAGAAACGCACCGGCAAGCCGGCCGCGTTCATCGAATCCGACCTGGTCGATCCGCGCTACTTCTCGGCCGCCAACATCAAGAACCGGCTCGAGAGCTACTTCCAGATGATCAAGCAGAAGCGCGCGGCGCACTGAGATGAAAACCTTCATCGGCATCGACCTGGGATCCACCACCACCAAGGCGGTGGTGATCGACGAAGGCCGCACCGTGCTCGGACGCGGCATCACCAACTCGCGCTCCAACTACGATACCGCCGCGGCGATCGCCAAGCAGGAGGCGCTGGTCAACAGCCGGTTCCACCTGTTCCGCGACGCGCTCGGCCGAACGAGCGCGCTCAACGGCGGGCTCGACGCTTTCATCGGCCAGCTCGAACGCGACTTCCGCTCCGAGCAGTAC
>JBIOYV010000078.1:0-26489 GCA_044870335.1 Burkholderiales bacterium
GCCGGCATCTGGCTCGAGCGGCCCCGCGTGATGGTCTCGATGACCGCGGGCTCGCCGGAGCCGTGCAGCCAGACGCGGTCGGTGAGATTGGGCGCGCCGAGCGCAGGATTGCCCTTGCCTTCGGCGCCGTGGCAGGCGGCGCAGATCTGCTTGAAGGTCGGCTCGCCGCGCGCCTTGCGCAGCGAATCGTGCGTGAGGCCGGAGAGCGACATCACGTAGTGCGCCACGTCCTTCACGCCCTGCTCGCCGAGCGTCGGGCCGAACGGCGGCATCATGCCGCTGCGCCCGTCGGTGATCGTCGCCCTCACGGCCTTCGGATCGCCGCCCCACAGCCAGTCGCGGTCGGTGAGGTTGGGAAAGCCGCGCGAGCCGCCGCCGTCGGAGGCGTGGCACTGCGCGCAATTGTTGAGGAAGAGCTTCTGCCCGATGGCGAGCGCCTCCGGATTCTTCGCCAGCGCCTCCACGTCCAGCGCGGCGAACTTCTCGTAGATCGGCCCGAAGCGCTTGTCGGCGGCGGCGAGCTCCTGCTCGAGCTGGGTGACCTGCGACCAGCCGAGCGCGCCGCGCCAGCTCCCGAGCCCCGGATAGAGGACGAGGTAGGCGAGCGCGAACACGATCGTGATGTAGAAGAGCCAGCTCCACCACCGCGGCAGGGGGTTGTTGTATTCGGCGAGGTCCTCGTCCCAGGTGTGGCCGGTGGTCGGCGCGGCCCCGGGGACCTTGCGTATGCTCTGCGACCTGAGGAACAGCGCGCACGCGACGATCGACACGACCGAGAGGAGCGCGACGTAGACGTCCCAGAACTGCGACGTGAACTGGCTCAAGCGGCCCCCCTGTCGTCCTCGTCGAGCTGCCCGCGCCGCTCCCATGCCTTCCGGCGCGAGGGCGCGTAGGCCCACCACACGATGCCGAAGAACGCCGCCATCACCGCTACGGTGAGGAAGCTGCGGATGAAATCGATGTCCATGCCTTACCTCGCCGCCCTCATTTCGCTCCTCATTTCGCTCCTCATTTCGCTCTCTTCACCGCGGTGCCCAGCCCCTGCAGATAGGCGATGAGCGCGTCCATTTCGGTCTTGCCGCCAAGCTCCTTGGCGCTGCCCTTCACCTGCTCGTCGCTGTAGGGCACGCCCAGACGTCTGAGGGCGGTGAGCTTCGCCTCGATGCTCGCGGCGTCGGCGGGCGTCTTCTCGAGCCAGGGATAGCCGGGCATGTTGGACTCGGGCACCACGTCGCGCGGATTGGCGAGGTGGATGCGGTGCCAGTCGTCGGAGTAGCGGCCGCCGACGCGGTGCAGATCCGGGCCGGTGCGCTTGGAGCCCCACTGGAACGGGCGGTCGTAGACGAATTCGCCCGCCACCGAATAAGGCCCGTAGCGCTCGACCTCGGCGCGGAACGGACGGATCATCTGCGAATGGCAGTTGTAGCAGCCTTCGCGCACGTAGATGTCGCGGCCCGTGAGCTGCAGCGGCGTGTAGGGCTTGAGGTTCGCCACCGGCTCGGTCACCGAGCGGGTGAACGACAGCGGGACGATCTCGACCAGGCCGCCCACGGCGACCACCAAGATCACGAGCACGATGAGGAGCGCCTGGTTGCGCTCGATGAGGTCGTGGGTGAGTTTCATGCGGAATGGGCCGCCGCGGCGGGAAGCGGAATCGTCGCTTCCGCCGGCTTGGACGCGGTGACCGTCATGTACGTGTTCCACGCCATGATGAGCATGCCCGAGAGGTACAGGATCCCGCCGAGCAGGCGGATGGCGTAGAACGGAAAGGTCGCCTTTACGCTCTCGACGAAGGTATAGGTGAGCGTGCCGTCCTCGCTCACCGCGCGCCACATCAGGCCCTGCATCACCCCGGCGATCCACATCGCCGAGATATAGAGCACGATGCCGATGGTGGCGACCCAGAAGTGCAGGTTGATTGCGCGCACGCTGTGCATCTCGGTGCGCCCTGGCGTTTCTCCCCTGTAGAGGCGCGGGATCAGGTAGTAGAGCGAGCCCATCGAGATCAGGCCCACCCAGCCGAGCGCGCCGCTATGCACGTGGCCGATGGTCCAGTCGGTGTAGTGCGACAGCGCGTTGACCGTCTTGATCGACATCATCGGCCCCTCGAAGGTCGACATGCCGTAGAAGGAGAGCGAGACGATCAGGAACTTGAGGATCGGGTCGTCGCGCAGCTTATGCCACGCCCCGGAGAGCGTCATGATGCCGTTGATCATTCCGCCCCAGGAGGGCGCGAGCAGCACGAGCGAGAACACCATGCCGAGGGACTGCGTCCACTCGGGCAGCGCGGTGTAGTGCAGGTGGTGCGGGCCGGCCCACATGTAGGTGAAGATGAGCGCCCAGAAGTGCACCACCGAAAGGCGGTACGAGTAGATCGGGCGGCCGGCCTGCTTGGGAATGAAGTAGTACATCATTCCGAGGAAGCCGGCGGTCAGGAAAAAGCCCACCGCGTTGTGGCCGTACCACCATTGCACCATCGCGTCCTGTGCGCCCGCGTAGGCCGAGTAAGACTTCCAGAAGGTCGCCGGCATGACGGCGCTGTTGACGATGTGGAGCAGCGCCACCGTGAGGATGAACGCGCCGAAGAACCAGTTGGCCACGTAGATGTGCGCGACTTTTCTCTTGAAGAGCGTTCCAAAGAAAACCACGGCGTAGGCAATCCAGACGGCGGCGATCAGGAGATCGATCGGCCATTCGAGCTCCGCGTATTCCTTGCCCTGGGTATAGCCGAGCGGAAGGGTGATCGCCGCCAGCACGATCACCGCCTGCCAGCCCCAGAAGGTGAACGCCGCGAGGCGCTCGCAGAAGAGGCGCGCGTGCGAAGTGCGCTGGACCACGTAGTACGAGGTGGCGAAGAGCGCGCAGCCGCCGAAGGCGAAGATGACGGCGTTGGTGTGGAGCGGCCGCAGCCGCCCGTAGGAAAGCCAGGGGATGTCGAAGTTGAGCTCGGGCCACAGGAGCTGGGCCGCGATGAGCACGCCCACGGCCATCCCGACCACGCCCCAGACCACGGTCATGATCGCGAACTGCCGGACGACCCGGTAGTTGTACAGCTCTTGGGAGGACATGGGATCCTATGCTAGGGACCCCGATCCCCGATTATTTGACCTAGCTCAAAGTTGCCGCGCTAGGCTTTCAGGAGGCGCCGCCGCGCCTCGAACTCCGCCTGATCGATTTCGCCGCGGGCATAGCGCTCCTTGAGAATGTCCATCGCATGCCCGCCGTCCGTACGGTACGGGCGCATCACGAGATAGCCCACCGAAACGCAGGCGACGAGGAACAGGACCATCATCAAGGGGCCGAAGAACATCCAGTGCGCCGGCCCGTAACCGCCCCACCAATCACTCCACCACATAGGCGCTCCTTTCTGACTGCCGGTCCCAGTGTCACGCCGCTGCAGGGGCGCGCTTTGAGAAAGATCAAGCGAGAAGCGACGCGGGCATGATGCTGCTGCACTAGGCGCGCAAGTACGGCGCGTAGCAATGCCTGCGTACGCTCGCGGGGCATGTACGTCGCCGTCCAGCCCATCGTGGCGCTGATCGCAGGGGTGCTGATCCTCGCGATGCCGCGCCTGCTCAACTACATCGTCGCGCTGTACCTCATCCTCATCGGGATCCTGGGGCTGGTGAAGTTCTAGGGCACCAGGACCGCCGCGCCTGCGAGCCTGCCCGCGCGCAGGTCGGCGAGGGCCCGGTTCGCCTCCTCGAGCGGGTACTCGGTCACCGTGGTGCGCAGCCGGAGCTTCGCCGCGACCTGCATGAACCGCTCGCCGTCCGCGCGGGTCAGGTTCGCCACCGATTCGATGCGCCGCTCGCCCCAGAGCAGGCGGTAGGGAAACGAAGGGATATCGCTCATGTGGATGCCGCCGCAGATGACGCGGCCGCCCTTCTTGACTGCGCCAAGCGCCGCGACCACGAGCGCCCCCGCCGGCGCGAACACGATGGCGGCCTCGAGCGGCTCGGGCGGCGCCTGCGTCGAGTCTCCCGCCCAGTGGGCTCCGCAGGCGAGGGCGAAACGCTGTCCTTCCAGGTCTTTTTCTTTGGTAAACGCGAACACGGTTCGTCCCTCCGCCCGCGCCACCTGCGCGAGGATGTGCGCCGCGGCGCCGAACCCGTACAGCCCGATCGAGCTGGCCTCCTCGCACTTCGCATAGCAGCGGTATCCGATCAGGCCGGCGCACAGGAGCGGCGCGGCGTGCGCATCGCTGTAACGCTCGGGAATCGGCAGGCAGAAGCGCTCGTCGGCGACGATCTCGTCGGCATAGCCGCCGTCGAGGTGACAGCCGGTGAACCGCGACCGCTCGCAAAGGTTCTCGCGGTCGCTTCGGCAGTATGCGCACACGCCGCAGGTCCAGCCGAGCCAGGGTACGCCGACGCGTGCGCCGGGCGCAAAGCGCTCGCCGCCTTCCACGACCACGCCGACCACTTCGTGGCCGGGGATCACGGGCAGGCGGCCGGCGGGGAGCTCGCCGTCGACGAGGTGCAGGTCGGTGCGGCACACGCCGCAGGCCTTCACGCGGATGCGCACCTCGCCCGCGGCGAGCGGCCGCGGCTCGCGCGCCTCGCGCACGAGCGGCTGGCCCGGTGCGCGTAGCGTCATGGCCCTCATTTCGGACGGTCGTCGTCGGCGAGCACGTCGTGCGCCGGACGCTCCAGGTCGTCGAACTGCCCGCCCTCGAGCGCGCGCCAGAACGCCCAGCCGATCAGGAATACGAGGGCGACGGAGAGGGGGACGAGGAGATAGAGGCTTTCCACGGGAGCGTTTCGGCGAGCGGGCGCTGCGAATTGAGGAGCACGACGAGCGAGCTTGCGGCCATCGCGAGCGCCGCTTCCAGCGGGCCGATGGCGCCCGCCACGGCGAGCGGAAGCGCGGCCGCGTTGTAGGCGAGCGCCCAGGCGAGGTCCTGGCGCACGAGCCGCATGGCGCGCCGCGCGGTCTCGAACACGCCGCGCACGTCGGCGAGCGAATTGCGCATGACGACGGCGTCGGCATGGTATTGCGCGGCGGCCGCGCCGCCGCCCATGGCGATCGAAGCGTCGGCCTGCGCCAGCACCGGCGCATCGTTCAGCCCGTCGCCGATCATGACGATGGGGCGCCCGCGGCGCTGGCGGCGCCTGAGGTAGTCGAGCTTGCCTTCCGGCGTGACGCCTCCCGCGAAGGCGGGGATGCCGAGGCGGCGCGCGAGCGCGCCCACCACCAGCGGATCGTCGCCGCTCACGAGGTGCACGAAGATGCCGCGCGCGAGCAGGTCCTGGACCAGCGCGGCCGCCTCGGGCCGCAGGCGGTCCTCGAGGTCGAAGGCGGCGAGCCAGCGCTCTTCGTCGCAAAGATAGATGCGCGTGCACTCGGGCTCGAGCGCGACGAGCGCTCCGGGAAGCGGCTTTCCATGCAGCGCGGCGCAGAAGCGCGCCGCGCCGATGCGCATGCGCCGTCCCGCAATCCGGCCTTCGATGCCGCTGGCGGGAACGTGGATCAGATCGCTCACCGCCCGGACCGGCAGGCCGGCAAAGGCGCGCGCCGCGGGATGGCGGCTCTGCGCCTCGAGCGATGCGGCGAGCTCGAGCGCCTCGGCCTCGGACAGCGCCGCGAGCGGCAGCGCGCGGGCAAGCGCGAGGCTGCCCTGCGTCAGCGTTCCGGTCTTGTCGAAGACGACCTCGGAGGCGCGCTCGAAGGCGCCGAGCGCCCGCGCGCGGGTGAGGAGCACGCCGCGCGCGAGCAGCGCCGCGCTCGCGCGCGTCAGGACCACCGGCGCGGCCAGCGCGAGCGCACACGGACAGGTCACCACGAGCACGGCGACCGCGATCCATGGATCGCGGGACCAGGCCCAGGCCAGCGCTGCGGCCACGACCACCGCGGGAGCGAGATGGCGCGCCACGCGCTCGGCGGCGTCCACAAGCCGCGGCCGGCTGGCGGCGGCGCGCTCGACCAGGCGCGCGATCGAGGCCGCGCGCGTGTCGGCGCCGGCGCGCGTGACGCGCATCGCGAGCGGCTGCTCGAGGTTGATCGAGCCTCCGGTGAGCTCGTCTCCCGGCTGCTTGCGCAGCGGCCTCGATTCGCCGGTGAGGAGCGATTCGTCCACGCTGGTGATGCCTTCGGTGACGACGCCGTCGGCCGGCAGCCGCTCCCCGGGCGCGACGCGCACGATCTCCCCTTCCTGCAGCGGGCGCGCCGGGAGCCACCGCAGCAGCGGATCGAGCGCGCGCGCCGCGCGGCGGCGCGCCGCCGCCTCGAGATGGCGCGCGCCCAGAAGCAGGAACGCAAGCATGCTGATTGAATCGAAATACACCTCGCCCGCTCCTGATACGGTGGCCCAAGCGCTCGCGCAGAACGCCGCGGCGAGGCCGAGCGCGATCGGCGTGTCCAGGCCGATGCGCCGTTGACCGAGCTCGAGGCGCGCGCCCGAGAAGAACGGTGCGCACGAAAAGAGCAGCACCGGCGTGGTAATCAACAGGCTCGCCCAGCGCATCATGGCCGCGGCTTCCGCCGACAGGCCCTCGTCGACGTAGGCGGGAAAGGCGTACATCATCACCTGCATCGCGCCGAAGCCCGCGACGAACAGGCGCCACAGCGCCTTGCGGCTCTCGCGCCGCAGGAGCTCGTCCTGACGCCGCGGCTCGTACGGATACGCGTCGTAGCCCACCTCGCGCACCGCGCGCACGAGCGCCGAGAGCGAGGTCTTCGCCGGATCCCACGCGACGTGGGCGCGCTGCGTCGCGTAGTTGACTTGCGTGCGCGTTACGCCGACCGTGCGCTGCAGCGTCTGTTCCACGAGCCAGAGGCAGGCCGCGCAACGGACCCGGTCGACGATGAGCGCGGCTTCGGTTCCGGCGGCCGCGTCGAGGTTCTCGATGGGCGCCAGCGGGGCCGGCTGCGCGGCGGTGCTGGAGCGCGTTTCGTAGTAGGCGTCCAGACCCGCCGCGGCGATCGTGCGCGCGACGGCCTCGCAGCCGGCGCAGCAGAGCTCGCGCGGGGCGCCAAGGAGCTCGGCGCGGTAGCGGCCGGGCTCGAGCACCGGCAGGCCGCAATGGAAGCAGGCGGCAGCCATTTCGGCCGAGGTTACTGGCCTCGGGCGAGGCGAAATTGACCTGAGTCAAAACATGCTGCGTAAGACAGGGCGCGAGCGGAGCTTTAACCTAGCCCCTCCCGCCCTCATCTGACCGGTTATGAAATACAAGGATTACTACAAGACCCTGGGGGTGCCCCGCACCGCGAGCGAGGACGAGATCAAGAAGGCCTACCGCAAGCTCGCGCGCAAGTACCACCCCGACGTCTCCAAGGAGACCGACGCCAAGGAGAAGTTCCAGGAGGTCTCGGAGGCCTACGAGACGTTGCGCGACAAGGAAAAACGCGCCGCCTACGACAGCCTGGGCAGCGGCTTCCGGCCAGGGCAGGACTTCCGTCCGCCGCCGGACTGGTTCGAGCGCTTCGGCAGCGGCCGCGGCGAGGACCTGGGCGGGGTCGACCTTGGCGACCTGTTCGAATCGCTCGGCGCCTTCGGCCGCGCGACCGGCTTCGGGCGCGGCCGCGGCGCGCGGCGCGGCCCGGCCATGGCTTTCCCCGGCGAGGATTTCGAAGTCCCCGTGCGCCTCACGCTGGACGAAGCCTTCCGCGGCACCGAGCGCACGGTCCAGCTCGACGGCCGCAGCTTTACCGCACGCATTCCGCCCGGCGCGACCGACGGCCAGCGGTTGCGGCTGCGCGGCAAGGGCGGTCCCGGGACGAACGGCGGCGCCCCGGGCGACCTCTATCTGCAGATCCATCTCGAGCCGCATCCGCTCTACCGGGTAAGCGGCCACGACCTCGACCTCGAGGTCCCGCTCGCCCCGTGGGAGGCGGCGCTCGGCGCCGAGGTCGAAATCCCGACGCTGACCGGGCGCGTCACCATGAAAGTTCCGCCCGGGTCCAAAGCGGGGCAGAAGCTCCGCCTGGCCGGCAAGGGCTTGCCGCAGCCCGGCGGCGGCGCCGGGGACCTTTATGCCGTCCTCAGCATCGAGGCGCCCAACCCGCTGACGGGGCCGGAAAAAGAGCTGTTCGAGGAGCTGCGCCGCGTGTCGCGCTTCAATCCGCGCGCCCGCTTCGGCGCCTGACGGGCATGGACCTTGCGGGAGGCGTTTCCATGGCACTTACACCACAGCAGAGCCAGGAATTGAAGGCCATCGTCGACGAGCGCCGGGCCGCGCTCCTTCGCGAGCTGGGGCAGGACCTCGACCGGATGCGCACCGACGGGCTCGATCAGGTCGTCGGCGCCGTGCCCGATCCCGGCGACGAGTCGGTGCAGAGCCTGATCCAGGACCTGGACCAGGCGGACGCTTCGCGCGATCTCGCCGAGCTGCGCACGCTCGACGCCGCACGTGCGCGGCTCGACGATGGGAGCTACGGCGTCTGCAGCAACTGCGGCCAGGACATCGGCTTCGAGCGGCTGCGCGCCAGTCCCGGCGCCGAGCGCTGCATCCGCTGCCAGACGCAGTTCGAAAAGACCCACGGCACGACGGTGCGCACCACCCTCTAAGGGGAGCACGAATTCGGGCTCTGACCCCGATTTGTGACCCCGATTACGCTCGGAGCACGACCTTCTCGTAGAGGCCCGGAAAGGCATTCCCCGGGTCGTACTTCGCTTTGAGCTGCCGGTAGGTCTCGCCGCCGTAGAGGCGCTCGAATTCGTCGCGCGGGAAGAAGCTGTCGGAGTAGAGCGACTTGATGCCACCGAGCTCGACCACCTTGCGCTCGATCATGCGGTTGAAGTGGCCCTGCGGATGCGACTCGCGCGTGCGCTTCACGTCCCAGAAGCCGAAATTCACGTACCAGCCCTCGCGCATGGGATAGAGCGAGAAGTTGCGTCCGGCCGCGCCCGGCCCGATGGGACAGATCCACAGCGGCCACAGGCCGATCTCGCGCGCGAAGAACTGCAGGAACTCGGCGGCGCGCCCGATCGGGATGTCGACGTCCTGGATCACCGATTCCGAGTGCAGGCCGAGCAGGCGCTCGACCTTCTTGGTCACGCCGACGCGGCTGTTCCAGCGCATGATCTTGGTGTAATTGCGCGACCCGAGCCGCTTCCTGCCGTAGAGAAATTTGCGCACGAACCGGTTCTGCGCGAGGACGTTCTTCGAGCACCAGAACCAGTCCGTGTCCCAGCGCCAGAGATAGTCGTGCACCGTGAGGTAGTCGTCGTGCCGCGCGGGGATCGAGCGGTAGTAGATCCGCTCGAAGGTATAGTCGCTCGCGTACGGCGCCTTGTCCACGAAGTGCGCCACGGTGATGAACATCTTGTCGGGCGCGAACACCGTGCCGTCGACGAAGTCGGCGTCGCGCGAGTTGAGGCGCCGCTCGAGCTCCTGGAAGTAGATGCGCCCGTCGAAGTAGTCGAGGTGGAAGAGGTGCACGTAGGGCTTCACCGGCAGCGTCCTCGCCTTCACCCGCAGCGCGTAGCCGAGGGTGCCGTAGGAGTTGGGGAAGCCGAGGAAGAGATCCGCGTGCTCGTTGGTCGGCGTGCAGGTGACGACGCGGCCGTCGCCCAGCAGCACGTCGAGCTCGAGCACCGTGTCGTGAACCAGCCCCTGGCGGTGCGACGAGGATTCGATGCCCACGCCGGCGAGCGCGCCGCCGAGGGTGATGGTCTTGAGCTGCGGCACCACCGCGGGCATCACCCCCTGCCGCAGGCAGGCCGCGACCAGCGCCTCGTAGCTCACCATGCCCTCGGCCTCGACCCAGCCGGCCTGCGGGTCGATTGCGAGCACGTCGCGGAACGCGCTGACGTCGAGGCGGCGCCGTTCGCGCGCCGCCCGGTCGCGGAAGAGATTCGAAGTCTCTTTTCTTAGAGCAAGCGCGCCGCTTCCCTGCCTAAGCTGCGCGATCAGCGCTTCTTTTTTCTTGGTATGCGAGTTGGCGCTCGTAGAGGAAGTCCCGGGTCATGGGGTAGCTCGTGCTCGAGACATTGCCCTTGGAGAACACGATCTGGAAAAGGTGGGTGCGGCCCGCCGGCGCGCGGAACATCTCGGCGCAGCCGTAGAGGTACACGCGCCAGATGCGGCGGAACCGCTCGTCGAAGCGCTGCGGGTCGAGCGCGCGGATGCGCTCCCAGTTGCGGTCGAAGCGCTCGGCCCACACGTCGAGGGTGAGCGCGTAGTGGCGGCGCAGGTTCTCGATGTCGAGCACCTCGAGCCCGGACTGCTCCATCGCCACGATCACCTCGGCGAGGCTCGGGATCCAGCCGCCGGGAAAGACGTACTTGCGGATGAAGAAGTCGGTCTCGGTGCTGCCGACGTGGCCGATGAAGTGGATCAGACCGAGGCCGCCCGGCTTGAGCAGCTCGGCGTGCGAGCGGATCACCTCGCCGAGCTGGTCGCGTCCGGCGTGCTCCAGGCAGCCGATGCTCACCACCTTGTCGAACTGCTTCGGGCTTGTTCCGACGCTTGTTCCAGGGTGCGTGCGGAAGTCGGAGTGCATCTGCACCGCGTTCTTGATGCCGAACTTCTCGATCTGCCGGCGCGCGTGCTCGGCCTGCGAGCCGGTGGTGTTGATGCTCGTGATGTTCACGCCGTAGTGCATCGCCGCATGCATGAGGAAGCCGCCGAAACCGCTGCCGAGGTCGACCACCTCCTCGCCCGGCTTGAGCAGCACCTTGCGCGCGACATGGTCGGCCTTGGCGCGCTGCGCCTCTTCGAGCGTCTTCACGCCCTCACCCCAATAAGCGCAGGTGTAGAACATGTACGGATCGTCCAGCCAGAGCCGGTAGAACTCCGGCGGCAGCGCGTAGTGGAACTCGGCGTTGCGGTTCGCGCGGCGGCGGTTCGCGTTGGCGTGGGTGAGCTCGTGCCAGCGGTTGCGCAGGCGCACGAGCCAGGTCGGCTCGTCCGCGCGGCCTTCCATGCCGGACGCGAGCGCCCTGGGGAGGCTGCCCTCGATATCGAGCTCGCCGTCGAAGTAGGCCTCGAGCACGCCCACGTGTCCGTAGAGCGCGGCGCGCCGCAGCGCGCGCTCGTCCCTGACCACGAGGGTGAACGCGGGCGGGCTTTCAGAGTTGCGGTACTCGGCGCCGTCGGGAAAGCACACCCGGAACGGCGTCGCCGTATTCGCCCCGACCCGCTCGATCATGACCCTAAAGGCGCTTGGCATGACCCGATTTTACAGTCAGGATCGCCTCCAGCAGCCGCTGTTCCGACTTGGCCCCGAAGCCGCCCAGGCTGCGCAGCCGGCCGCTGCGCACGGCCCGCTCGAGCTCCTCGAGGGAGCCCACGCCCAGCTCGCGGTAGAACAGGCGCACCCGCTTGGGGCCCACCCCCGGCAGCCGCAGGAGGTCCAGGATGCCCGCAGGGTAATCCTTACGCAGCTTCTCCAGGGTCTTGCTCGTGCCGGTGTCGTGGATCTCGCGGATCTTCGCCGAGAGCTCGGCGCCGATGCCCGGCATCTTGGGCAGGGCCTCGCCCGCGGCGAGCAGCGCCGGGATGTCGTAGCCCGTCGAGCGCAGCTCGCGTTCCGCGTTGCGGTAGGCAAGGACGCGGTAGGTATTTCCATCGCCGAGCTCGAGCAGGTCGGCGATCTCGCCGAACACGCGGGCGATGTCCTCGTTCGTCATGCGCCGGACGAACCATCGCGCTCAGGTAGGTCCATCACGCGCCCGCTGGTTGAATGACGTCCCATGAAATCGGTCAATTTTGCCAGCGTTCTCTTCATTGCCGCGGCGCTGGGACTCTGGGCTTGCCAGCACTCGGTCCCCGCCGAAAAGGTCGCGAGCGTACTGACGAGGACGATGGCGAGGTAGGGCGCGCATCCGCCGAACGGCGCATGACGCGTGGCCGGCTCCTTGCAAGAGCTGGTCGAAAGGAAATTTTGGCGTCATGAAGATCTGCGTGTACGGATGTCCCGGCCGGGGCGGCCAAGCCGAGCCCCACGTCTTCTACCTCGGCACGCGCCGCCTCCCGGTGGTCGCGATCCTCGACCGATGGCACGACGCCTCCCACCGCTACTTCGAGGTCAAGGCCGACGACGGCCGTTGCTTCCTGCTGCGGCATGCGCCGGCGACCGACCATTGGGAGCTCGCCGGCGTCTACCGTGCGCACAAGCCGTTTCGGCCGCGCGTCGCCGCCATCCGCGCCTGACCGGCGCCCTGTCCGGGATGCCTGATTAGAATCGGGGTCTGACCCCGATTTCCCACTATTTGCAGCCGCTGCTCGCGCCGCGCAGCGTAGCGCTCGTCGGCGCGACCGAGCGCCAGGGCGCGTTAGGCAACATCGTCTTCCGCAACCTCGCCGCCGGGGGCTTGCGCGGGGGGCTCTTCCCGGTGAATCCCAAGCACGCGAGCGTGCACGGACAGCGCGCGTATCCGCGCCTCGACCGGCTGCCCGGGCGGCCCGAGCTCGCGGTCATCGCCACGCCCGGACGCACCGTTCCCGGGATCATCGACGAGGCCGGGGCCCTGGGGATCAAGGCCGCGATCGTGCTTTCGAGCGGCTTTGCCGAGGCCGGTCCCGCCGGCGTCGCCCTCCAGGAAGAGATGCTCGCCGCCGCGCGCCGCCACGGCGTGCGCATCCTCGGGCCGAATTGCCTGGGAGCAATGCGCACCGACACCGGACTCAATGCGACCTTCGCGCGCAAGCCCGCGCGCAAAGGCAATCTCGCCGTGGTGTCGCAGTCGGGGGCGATCTGCGGCGCGCTCCTCGAGTGGGCGGACCGCGCGGGAGTAGGGTTCACCAGCGTCGTGTCGCTCGGCGCGGCCGCCGACGTCGACTTCGGCGAGATTCTCGACTTCCTCATGGCCGACGGCTCGACCGAAGCCGTGCTCCTCTACGTCGAGGGCATTCGCGATGCGCGGGGCTATCTTTCGGCGCTGCGCGCCGCCGCGCGCGTGAAGCCCGTGATCGCCCTGAAAGTGGGCCGCTACGCGACCGGGGCGAGAGCGGCCACCAGCCACACCGGAGCGCACGTTGGCGCCGACGCGGTGTTCGACGCGGCCCTGCGGCGCGCCGGCACCGTGCGCGTCAAGACCTACACCCAGCTATTCGACGCGGCGCGCGCCGTGGCGAGCATGCTCCAGCCGCAGGGCGAGCGTCTCGCCATCCTCACCAACGGCGGCGGTCCGGGCGTGGTCGCCGCCGACAGCGCGGCCGAGAACGGGGTGCCCCTCGCCCTCCTCGGAACCGAGACGATGAGGATTCTTGATACAAAACTGCCGCCGCAGTGGTCGCACGGCAATCCGGTGGACATTGTCGGCGATGCGACGCCCGAGCGCTTCGCCGCGGCCACGGCGGCGCTGCTCGCCGATCCGGGGGTCGATGCGCTGCTCGCGATGTACTCGCCGGTCGCGGTCACGGCGCCCGAGGCCGCGGCGCGCGCCGTGGCGCAGGCCGTGGGAAGCTCGAAGAAGCCGGTGCTGACCGCCTGGCTGGGGGACATCGACGCGACGCAACGGCACGACGTGCTCGAATCCCGAGGGATCGCCAACTTCCAGACCCCGGAAAGCGCGGTCGAGGCGTTTTCGTTCCTGTGCGCGCATCGCCGCAACCAGGCGCAGCTCATGGAGGCGCCGACCGCGCGCGCGGCCGACGAGCCGCCTCCGGACCTCGCCAAGGCGCTCGCGTCGCGCGACGCCGTGCTCGGCCAGCATCGGCGCCTCCTCACCCAGGACGAGGCGCGGGGACTCCTCGTCGCGTTCGGCCTGCCGGTGCCCGAGTCGATCGCCGCGGCCACCCGGGCCGCCGCCGTCGCCGCGGCCGAAAAGATCGGCTTTCCGGTCGTGCTGAAGATCCACTCGCCCGACATCACGCACAAGTCCGACGTCGGCGGCGTGCGCCTGTCGCTGCAGAACGCCGACATGGTGGCCTCGGCGTTCGACGACACGATGCGGCACGTGCGCGCCCTGCGCCCCGGCGCGCGCATCGACGGCGTCGTGCTGCAGCCGATGCTGCGCTACGCGCACACGCGCGAGGTGCTGGTGGGCGCCGCGACCGATCCGGTATTCGGCCCGGTGGTCGTGTTCGGCGCGGGCGGCGTCGCGGTGGACGCGGTGCGCGACACGGCGCTCGCGCTTCCGCCGCTCAACGCCGCGCTGGCGCGCGAATTGATGTCGCGCACCCGCGTGCACCGCCTGCTCGCCGGCTATCGCGACGTGCCGCCGGCGGACTTCGAGGCGCTGGCGCGGATCCTCTGCGGCGTGTCGCGCATGCTCTGCGCGCTCCCCTGGGTGAAGGAGCTCGACCTCAACCCGGTGCTGGCGCATCCCGGCGGCGCGGTGATCGCCGACGCGCGCGTGGTGCTTCACGGCCCGGAGGCCCGGAAGCTCCCGGCGCAAGGGCGCCCCTATCCGCACCTCGCGATCCATCCGTACCCGAGCGAGCTGGAAGGCGAAATCCCGCTGAAGGACGGCACGCGCCTGCCGGTGCGGCCGATGCGGCCCGAGGACGTGGAGCTCGAGCTCGCCTTCTTCCGCGGCCTTTCGGAGCGCTCGCGCTACCAGCGCTTCATGCAGCAGCTGAGCGAGCTGCCGCCGCGGCTGCTCGCGCGCTTCACCCAGCTCGACTACGACCGCGAGCTCGCGCTCGTCGTGCTGCACGAGGGCAGGTTCGTGTCGGTCGGCCGCTACGCCCCCAATCCCGACGGCACGACGGCCGAATTCGCCCTCACCGTCGCCGACGAATGGCAGGGCAAGGGCATCGGCCGCGCGCTCCTCGAGAGGCTGTGCACCAGCGCCCGCGAAGCCGGCTATGCGGCGCTCTACGGGAACATCCTCGCCGACAATCGCGATATGCTCCACCTCGCCGCGCGCCTGGGGTTCACCGAGACCTCGCGCGACGGCAACGAGGTCGTCGTCGTGCGGCGCCTCTAGTTCCGACCCCTCCGGCAACCCTCCACGGAAAATCGTTCGACATGCGCGAAGGCTCTCTCGAAGCACCCACCCGCCACCCTCTCGACTGGAAGAACCCGGACTTCTGGGACCAGGCGAAAGCCGAGAAGGAGCTGGAGCGCGTGTTCGACATCTGCCACGGCTGCCGCCGCTGCGTCAGCCTGTGCACGACCTTTCCGACGCTGTTCGACCTGGTGGACGCCTCCTCGACGATGGAAGTCGACGGCGTGAAGAAGGCGGACTACTGGAAGGTGGTCGACCAGTGCTACCTGTGCGACCTGTGCTACATGACCAAGTGCCCGTACGTCCCGCCGCACCCGTGGAACGTCGACTTTCCGCACGTGATGCTGCGCGCCAAGGCGATCAAGTTCGAGAAAGGCCTCGGTACACCAAGGCGGTTTCGCGACCGCCTGCTCTCCTCGACCGACGCGATCGGCAGGCTTGCCGCCGTCCCGGTGGTGGCCCAGACGGTGAACTTCGTGAACCGAAATACGGCGGCGCGCGCGGCGATGCAGTCGGCGCTCGGCGTGCACAAGGACCGCGTGCTGCCGCCCTACGCGCCCAGGAAATTCAGATCCTCGGTCAAGCCTTCAGCTGCTTTCCCGGTGAAAGACGCGCCGAATGCACCGGGCAAGGTGGCGATTTTCGCCACCTGCTACGTCAACTACAACGAACCGGCGATGGGCCATGACCTGGCCGCGATCCTCCGGCACAACGAAATCCCGTACGTCGTCGTCGACCAGGAGGTGTGCTGCGGCATGCCCAAGCTCGAGCTCGGCGATTTCCACGGGGTGGATGCTTTAAAAAAGAAAAATATCCCAGTACTGGCGCGCTACGCGCGGGAGGGCTATGCGATCCTCGCCGCGGTCCCCTCCTGCGCGCTCATGTTCAAGCAGGAGCTGCCGCTCATCTACCCGGACGACCCCGACACCATCGCGGTGCGCGACGCGATGTTCGATCCTTTCGAGTACTTCGTGCTGCGCAGGAAAGCGGGCCTCCTCAGGACCGACTTCAAGCAGGGGCTGGGCAAGGTGTCCTACCACGTTCCCTGCCACTCGCGGGTCCAGAACATCGGCCAGAAGACGCGCGAGCTGCTCGAGTCGATCCCGCACACCGAGGTGAAGACGGTCGAGCGCTGCGCCGGCCACGACGGCACCTGGGGCGTGAAGGAGGAGTACTTCGAAAACTCGATGAAGATCGGCCGCCCCGTGTTCCGGCAGATGGCCGAAGCACCCGATGGGGCGGGTCCCCGATACATCAGCTCCGATTGTCCGATCGCCGCGCGCCACATCCAGCAGGGAATCGGCGAGGAAGCGCCCAAGGCGGAGAAAGCGCACCCGCTCACGCTCCTGCGCAGGGCCTACGGTATTTGAACTTGACCCACGGGAAACGGGGTCTGTCCCTGTTTTTGCTGTTCATGGTCGGTGCATGCGCTGCGCAAGCGCCGCTCCCGCCCGGCGCGCTGGTCTTCGGCGTGCTGGGCGACGCGCCCTACACCGAGGCCGAGGTCGGGCGGCTCGATGCCGTAATCGACCGGATCAACGCGGCGCCGCTCGCCTTCGTCGTGCACGTCGGCGACATCGGCTCGAGCGCGCCCCAGCAGGCCTGCGGCGACCGCTGGCTGCAGGAGCGCAAGAAGCAGCTCGCGCGCATCCGCCATCCCTTTCTCCTCATCCCCGGCGACAACGAGTGGAGCGATTGCAGGCAGCCGCTGGAGAGGCTCAAGGCGTGGCGGCAGCTTTTCTGCCAACCCGACTTCCTGAAAGTAGAGAGACAAGCCGGCGAATACTGCGAGCACGTGCGCTGGGAGCAGAACGGCTGGGTGTTCGTCGCGCTCAACGTGCCGGGGCCGGACAACCATCTCCGGCACCCGGAGCATGCGCCGCGCATGCGCGCCGTGCTCGCCTGGCTCGACGAGGCCGCGAAGCTCGCGTCGAACGCGAAGGGCCTGGTCGTGCTGATGCAGGCCAATCCGTTCCGGCCCGGCGTGCGCGACGGCTTCGCCCCGCTGCGCGGGCGCCTGCAGGACCTCGGCGCGCGCTCCCCCCGCAGAATCATCCTGATCCACGGCGACACGCATCTCTCCCGCGACGACGAGCCGCTTCCCGGCATGCGCCGCATCGAGGTGTGGGGCTCGCCGTTCGTCGACTGGACCCGCGTCGATCTGCCCTGAAAGGGGGTGCCCCATGCGTATCTTCTCCTTGGCTCTGAGCCTCGCCTTGGCCGCCGCACTTGGAGTCGGAAGCACTCATGCCCAGGAAAAGCTCCCGCGCGTGAAGGTGCTGGCGACCGGCGGCACGATCGCGAACACCCCGTCCGGGCGCCTGCACGCCGGCGAGGTGGCGGAAGCGATCCCGCAGCTGAAGGAGGTGGCTCGGCTCGAGGTCGAGGAGCTGATGCGCGTCGGAAGCAGCGCCATCACGATCGCGAACTGGCTCACGCTGGCGAAGCGGATCAACGAGATCCTGGCCAAGGACGAAGGCGTGAAGGCCGTCGTGGTCACCCATGGCTCGAATACCGTCGAGGAAACGGCCTACTTCCTCGGCCTCACGGTCAAGAGCGACAAGCCCGTGGTGCTCACCGCCGCGCAGCGCCAGTTCAGCACGCTGTCCTCCGACAGCCCGAAGAACTTCCTGCAGGCGGTGCGCGTGGCGGCAAGCGACGCGGCGCGCGGCAAGGGCGCGCTCGTGGTCACGAACGACACCATCATCGCGGCGCGCGAGGTGACCAAGGAGATCAGCTACCGCCTCGAAACCTACAGCGGCAAGGATCTCGGCGTGCTCGGCTTCGTGGACGACGACCGGGTGACGTTCTACCGCCAGCCGGTGCGCAAGCACACTTCGGCCGCGCCGTTCGACGTCGGCGCGCTGCAGAAGCTGCCGCGCGTCGACATCGTCTACACGTATGCCGACGCCGACGGTGTGCTCGCGGAATCCGCGGTGGAGCGCGGCAAGGCTGAAGGGCTGGTGGTCGCGGCCTTTCCCACCGGCTCGCCCAGCCCGGCGATGGAGCAGGCGCTCTCCAGGCTCGCCGGCAAGGGGATCCCGGTGGTCATCACCAACCGAGGCGGCATGGGCCGCGTGCGCGACACGCGCGCCGGCGCCGCCGACGCCAAGCGCTTCTACCTCTGGGGGGACAACCTCACGCCGCAGAAGGCGCGCATCCTCCTCATGCTGGCGCTCACGCGAACGCGCGACGCCGCCGAGCTGCAGCGCATCTTCGACGAGTACTGACGGCGCCTAGCGGTCCGCGCCGACGCGGCCCATCACCTCGGACTCGGCCTCGACCCAGTCCTCGAGCTCGTGGCCGGGCTCGAAGTTGCGCTCCTTGGCGCGGAAATAGGCGGCTTCCGCGATCCGGCGCCGGGTCTCTGCGCTCGATGTCTCTATTCGGGTGTCGGGCCCGGGCGTCGCTTGGATTGCCTTGCGCGGGGCCTTGCGGCGTTCTTTGCTCTCAGCCATCGTGTTTCTCCTGCATGTTGCTTGCGACCGCGAGCGTAGCAAACTTGGCTGCGCGCATCCAGCGCTAGCGCACCTGCGCGTCGATCACCACGCTCACCGCGGCGGCGTCGTTGGACACGGCCGCGCTCGCGCCCTGCAGGTCTCCGGGCTGCGCCGTCGCGGTACCGCTCTTGGATACCCGCGCGGTCACCACGACTTTCGGAAACGCCGAGAGCTTGAGCGCCGGGCTCATCGCCATCGAGTCGTCGAGCGCGAAGCGATAGGGTAAGTCGCGTACGCGCACGCGGGCCACCGCGAGCGGCATCGGCGGACCCTCGGCGGCGCGCGCGAATACGAACACCGTGTCGTCGGGCGACGCCTTGTCCTTCAGCTGCGGCGAGAGCGACACCGTGCCGCGCAGTCCTGAAGAGGAAGGAGATTTTGAGGAGGCAGACGGCTTTTCATTCGCGAGCGAGCGCGCCTCGGCGACGTTCTGCTGGATCGCGCGGGCGTCCTCCGAGTTGGGCTCGACGTACGCGAGCATGCGCTCCCACTGCTTCGCAGCCGCGGCGAAGTCCTTGCGCTCGAACGCCGCGGAGCCGGCAAGCGCCAGCGCCTTGAGGTTGCCCGGCTCGATCTCGAGCGCGCGCAGCGCGAGCTGTTCCGGCTCGCCCTGCAGGCTCTGGCCGCGCGCCATCGCCAGCACGTCGGCGAGATCGGCAAGGAGCTGCGCGTCGCGCGGCGAGCGCACCGCGGCCTTGGCGTAGGCATCGGCGGCCTCGGCGTAGCGCCCCATCACGCCGTAGGAGCGTCCGAGGAGCTTCCAGCCGTTGGCGTCGTCGGGATTCTCTCGCAGGCGCGCGGCGAGCCGCTCGACCATGCCCTCGACCTGCGCGCGCGAGGCATGCAGCTGCGCTTCGCGGTCGACGGCGCCCGGAGTGCCGACGAGGACGTAGAGCGCCACCGCGGCGAGCGGCACCGCCGCGGCGAGCATCCAGGCGAAGCCCCGCTCCGGCGGCTCGCCCGCCGGCCTCTCGGGCCGCGCCGCCGCCGGCACGTCGGGCTGCCCGGTGTCGCGCAGCGCGCGCGCCTCGAGCTCGGCGCGGGCGCGCTCGTAATCCTCGCGCGCCAGCGTGCCCGCGGCGAGGTCGGCATCCAGCTCGCGCAGCTGATCGCGGTAGATCGCCAAGTTGGCGGCGGCGCGCGACGGGAGCGCGGCGCTTTTCCGGCTGAGCAGCGGCCGCAGCACCCAGGCGACGACCACCGCCGCCGCCACGGCGCCGATCAGCCAGAAGAGCGTCATTCGAGGAGCTGCGCGGCGCGGCGGCGCTCGGCCTCGGTGAGCTCGGGCGGCGGCGCCCTCTTCCTCACGCGGCGAACGAGAAGCCAGGCGCCGAGCGCGAGCAGCACGAACGGACCGGTCCAGAGCGCCACGGTCGTCGCCTTGAACGGCGGCCGGTAGAGCACGAAATCGCCGTAGCGCGCCACCATGAAGTCGATCACGTCGCGCTCGGTCTTGCCGGCTTTGAGCTGCTCGCGGATCTGGTTGCGCAGGTCCTGCGCGAGGGGGGCGTTGGAATCCGCGAGGGTCTGGTTCTGGCACACGAGGCAGCGCAGCTCGTGCGCAAGCGAGGCTACGCGCCGCTCGAGGGCCGGATCTTCCTGTCCCATCACCTGGAAGGGGAGGGCGACGAGAAGCAAGAGCGATAAGAGCCTAGCCACGCTTCGACAGCTCCTCGATGAGCGGGCGCAGCTTCTCCCGGGCGATCTCCGGCGTGAGCGGGCCGACGCGCTTGTAGCGGATGATGCCGTTGCGGTCGATCACGTAGGTCTCGGGAACCCCGTACACGCCGTAGTCGATGGCGATCCGGCCGGCCGCGTCGTGGACCGTGACCTTGAAGGGGTCGCCGTTCCTCTTGAGCCACGGCAGCGCGTCCTCGCGCGCGTCCTTGTAGTTCAGGCCGACCACCGGGGCGATGCCCGAGCGCGCGAGCTCGCTCACCACCGGATGCTCGACGAGGCACGGCGGGCACCACGAGGCCCACACGTTCATCACCCACACCGTGCCGAGCATGTCCTTCTGCGAGAAGCTCTTGTCGGGCTGCTGCAGGAGCGGCAGCTCGAACGCCGGCGCCGGCTTGCCGATGAGCGGCGAGGGCACTTCGCGCGGGTCGAGGCGCAGGCCGACCGCGAGCAGCCCCACCAGCACCAGGAATCCCGCGACGACGAGCCAGAACCTCAAACCGCGACCTCGGCGCTCCTGCGTTCCCGCACCGAGAAGCGGTAGCGGCGGTCGCTCGCGGCGAACACCCCGCCGAGCGCCATGATGAGGCATCCGCCCCAGATCCAGTCGATGAAGGGCTTGTGCTGCACCTTGACGAGCCAGGCGCCGCTCTTGCCGCCCGGCTCCTCGAGCGCGTCGCCGAGCGACACGTAAAGGTCGCGCGTCAGGCCCGGATGGATCGCCGCCTCGGTCATCACCTGCTCGGCCACCGTATACATGCGCCGCTCCGGGTACATCTCGGTGACCGGCTTGCCGCCTTTGGTGACCGTGATCTTCGCCTGCGCCGCGGTGTAATTGGGGCCGCGCACCGACGAGACGCTCTCGAGGCGGAACACGTAGCCTGCGAGCTCGGCCGTATCGCCCGGGCGCATCTTCAGGTCGCGGTCGCTCTCGTAGCCCTTCACCAGCGTGACGCCGACCACGAATACGGCCACGCCCCAGTGGGCGATCAGCATCCCCCAATACGCTCGGGAATCCCGGGGTCTTTTCTTCAAAGTCAAAATCCCGCTGATCGCGATCCACGCCGCCAGGGCGAGGCCGAAGCCGACCAGCGCGTGCCAATCGCCGAAGAGGAACGGCAGGATGACCCCCAGGGCGAGGCTCACGCCGAGCGCCCAGCGCAGGAGCACCGCGAGCTCGGGCACGCTGGCGCGCTTCCAGCGCGCGAGCGGGCCCACGCCCATGAGAAAGAGCGCCGGCGCCATGAGCGGCACGAACACCGCCTCGAAGTACTGCGGCCCCACCGAGATCTTGCCCACGCCGAGCGCGTCGATCAGGAGGGGGTAGAGCGTGCCGAGGAACACGGTTCCCGCGGCGGCGGTGAGGATGAGGTTGTTCGTGAGCAGCAGCGATTCGCGCGACACCGGGGCGAAGTCGCCGCCGAGGCCGATGCGCGCGGTGCGCCACGCGTAGAGCGCGAGGGCGCCGCCGATCATGAAGGCGAAGAGGCCCAGGATAAAGATGCCGCGCTTCGGGTCCACGGCGAAGGCGTGCACCGAGGTGAGCACGCCCGAGCGCACGAGGAAGGTGCCGAGGAGCGACAGGCCGAAGGCGATGATGGCGAGGAGCACGGTCCAGCTGCGGAACGCGCCGCGCTTCTCCGTGACGGCGAGCGAATGGATGAGCGCGGTGCCCACGAGCCAGGGCATGAACGACGCGTTCTCGACCGGGTCCCAGAACCACCAGCCGCCCCAGCCGAGCTCGTAGTAGGCCCAGCCGCTGCCGAGCGCGATGCCGAGGGTGAGGAACGCCCACGCCACCGTGGTCCAGGGGCGCGACCAGCGCGCCCAGGCCGCGTCGAGCCGCCCGGAGAGCAGCGCCGACACCGCGAAGGCGAACGCGACCGAGAAGCCGACGTACCCCATGTAGAGCATCGGCGGGTGGATCACCATGCCCGGATCCTGCAGCAGCGGATTCAGGTCGCGGCCGTCCTCGGCCGCAGGGAGCAGGCGGTCGAACGGGTTCGAGGTCAGGAGCATGAAGGCGATGAAGCCCGCGCTGACCAGCCCCATCACGCCGAGCACGCGCGCGGTCATCTCCTCGGGCAGGTGGGCGCTGAAGAGCGTCACCGCCGTCATCCACACGCCGAGCATCAGGCACCAGAGGAGGAGCGAGCCTTCGTGGCCGCCCCACGCGCCGGCGATCCGATAATGAAGCGGCAGCGCGCTGTTGGAGTGCTGTGCCACGTACTGCACGGAGAAGTCGTTGCCGGCAAAGCTGTAGACCAGGCAGCCGAAGGCCGCCGCGACGAGCACCGCCTGCGCCTGCGCCGCCGGCCGGGCGAGCGCCATCCAGGCGAGGTTGCCTTTCGCCGCCCCGACGATCGGGAGGCTGCCCTGGATCAGGGCCACGGCAAGCGCCAGCGCGAGCGCCAGCTGTCCGAGCTCGGGAATCACGATTTGCCTTTCTTTGCGTCGCGGTGCGCCTTCTCCACCGCCTCCTTTGCTTCCGGCGGCATGTAATTCTCGTCGTGCTTGGCGAGCACCTCGCGCGCCTGGAACACGCCGTCGTCGCGCAGCTGTCCCTGGGCCACCACCATCTTGCCCTCGCGGAAGAGGTCGGGCAGCGAGCCGCGGTAGAGCACCGGGATGGTCTTCGCCGTGTCGGTCACGGCGAAGCGCACCTCCACGCCGTCGCGCTTGACGCTGCCCGGCTCGACAATACCGCCGATGCGGAAGGTCCGGCCGAGCGGCGCTTCCTTCGCCGCCACCTGCGTCGGGCTGAAAAAGAACACCAGGTTCTTCTGGAAAGCCTGCAGCACCAGGGCGGTCGCGACGCCGAGGGCGACCAGGCCGAGGGCGATCGCCGCCATGCGCTTGTGTCTTGGTTTCATTTGCGAGCTTCTATTCTAATGCCGCGCGGTCCGGGCTCCCGCGCAAGGAAAGCCTCGTCGCTCGGCAGGTGGCTGCCCTATAATGCAGCCGGGTTCCCAAGAACAACTCCAAAAGTCCGGTTCCCGGCGGCACGTCAAGGCCGGCCGCATCAGTTCGTCTTTGGCATGGGAGGGACTCAGTCGATATGTCGAGCCGTCTAAGGCGGTACGCCGGGGCCTTGACCGCTTGTGGCGCTCTTGTCGCATGGGCTGCGCTGGCGCAGGAAGCAGGCGGCCTCGCGGGGCCGGGCATCGAACGCTCGGCCGCGCCGAAATCCGCTCCGGACTCCGTAGCGGCGCCCCCTGCGATCACGAACACGACGGCGCGGCCGCGCGCTCCAGGCGCCGGAACGCGTTCCGCCGATCAGGCGATTGCCCCGCCAGCCCAGGCGATTGCACCGCCGTCCGAGGCTTCGGTTCCCGCGCCCGAGCGCAACGAATTCCAGGATTTCATTGCCGCAAGCATCGGGCACACGCTGCCCCTGTACGGCTACAACCTGTTCCAGGCGCCGTCGACTTTCGCGCCGGTCGAGAACATCCCGGTGACGCCCGACTACGTCGTCGGGCCCGGCGACGAGCTTCTGATCCGCGCCTGGGGCCAGATCGATGTCGACTACCGGGCGGTCGTAGACCGCAGCGGCCTCATCAACATCCCGCGCGTCGGAGCGGTGCCCGTCGCGGGTGTGCCGTACAAGGACCTCACCGCGCACGTGCGCACGGCAGTAGCGCGCAACTTCCGCAACTTCGAGCTCATCGTCTCCCTGGGCGAGCTGCGCTCGATCCAGATCTTCGTCGTCGGGCAGGCGCGGCGCCCGGGCGCGTACACGGTGAGCTCCCTTAGCACGCTGGTCAACGCCGTCTTCGCCGCCGGCGGCCCGTCCGGCCGCGGCTCGATGCGCGCGATCCAGCTCAAGCGCGGCGCGAGCGTCGTCACCGAGCTCGACCTCTATGACCTCATCGCGTTCGGCGACAAGTCCAGGGACCGTCCCCTCCTCCCCGGCGACGTCATCTACTTTCCGCCCATCGGTCCGCTGGTCGCGCTCTCCGGCAGCGTCAATACTCCGGCGATCTTCGAGCTCAAGGCGAACGCCAACGTCGGCCAGCTCATCGATCTCGCCGGCGGGCTCGCCACCACGGCGCAGACGCGGCGCGCGAGCATCGAGCGCATCGACGAGCGCGAGCGGCGCAGCGTCGACCAGTTCAGCCTCGACTACGACGGCCTGCGCCGCCCGATCAAGGACGGGGACCTCGTGTCGGTCTTCTCCATCTCGCCTCGCTTCGAGAACGCGGTCACGCTGCGCGGCAAGGTGGCCTCGCCCCTGCGCTATGCCTACAAGCCCGGCATGCGGATCCGCGACCTGATCCCCGAGCGCGAAGCCCTCGTCACCGCCGATTATTACGCGCGCAAGAACCTTTCGGTGCTGTCCGGGCCGGTGGTCCAGGGCAAGCTCGCCTACGACGTGCGCCGCCTGGCCGACGAAATCAACTGGGACTACGCCGTCATCGAGCGCCTGGATCGCAACGAGCTCTCCACCACCCTGATTCCGTTCAACCTCGGAAAGGCGCTGCTCGACAACGACGCTTCCAACAACCTTCCGCTCCTGCCGGGCGACGTCGTCACCGTCTTCTCGAAGAGCGACGTGGCGGCGCCCGCGGGCCGCCGCGCGGTCGTGGTCAGCCTGGAAGGCGAGTTCACGTCGGCCGGCGTGTACCAGGCGCAGCCCGGCGAGACGCTGCGCCAGCTCGTCGTTCGCGTCGGCGGCCTGACGCCCGACGCTTACGTGTTCGGCGCCGAATTCACGCGTGAATCCACCCGGCGCGACCAGGAAGAGCGGTTGAGGCAGACCGTCGACCAGCTCGAGCAGGATGTGCAGAGGGCCGCCGCGGTCCGAGCGCAGAGCGTCACCTCCGCCGAGGAAGCCGCCGCGCTCAAGCAACAGGCAGAGGCGCAGCGTCTGGTCGTCAACCGGCTTCGCACCTTGAAACCCAGCGGCCGCATCGTCCTCGAGCTGCCGGAGAGCGCCACCACGGCGCACCTGCCGGACGTGCCGCTCGAGGACGGCGATCGCCTCGTGGTTCCGAAGCTGCCCGCGATGGTGAACGTCTTCGGCACCGTCTTCAACGAGTCGGCGTTCATGTTTGTTCCGGACAGGGACGTGCACGACTACCTCTCCCTGGCGGGCGGCCCCCGCAAGCAGGCCGACCACAGAAGCATCTATCTGCTGCGCGCCAACGGCACGGTCGTCAGCACGCGGCAGGCCGGCATGCTTGCCGGCTCGATCTCGAACCGGCGCGTGGCCCCGGGCGACACGATCGTGGTTCCCGAGGATTTCGAGCGCACGAGCTGGATGAAAGACCTGAAAGACTGGACCCAGATCTTCTATCAGTTCGGTCTCGGGGCCGCCGCGCTCAAGGTCATCCGCGAATGATCGATGCGGCGCTCTTCCTGTTGCGGCACAAGCGGCTTCTCGTCTGCGCTCCGCTCATCGTCGCCATCGCGGCGGCGGGAATCTCGTTGCTGCTGCCGAACTACTACCCCGGCGTGGCCAAGATTCTTCCGCCGCAGCAGAACCAGTCGGGCGCGGCGCTGGTCCTGTCGCAGCTCGGCACGAGCGCCGGCCTCCAGGGCTCGGCCGTGGGGCTGAAGAATCCGAACGAGCTCTACGTCGGAATGCTCAAGAGCCGCACCGTCGCAGACCGGCTGATCGGGCGCTTCGGGCTGCAGGCGCTCTACGAGCGCGACACGGTGGAGGACACGCGCCGGGTGCTCGCCGAGCGCACGATCATCTCCCACGGCCGCGATGGATTGATCACGATCCAGTTCGAAGATCCGGACCCCAAACGCGCGGCCGCCGTGGCCAACGGCTACGTCGAGGAGCTCTACAAGCTCACCCAGACCCTCGCAGTGACCGAAGCGGGCCAGCGCAGGCTCTTCCTCGACAAGCAGCTCAAGCTGACGAAGGACGCGCTGGCCGACGCGGAAGTGGCGCTGAAGAAGACCCAGGAAACCACCGGCCTCATCAGGCTGGACGAGCAGGGGCGCGCCATCATCGACGCGGTCGCCAAGCTGCGCGCGCAAATCGCCGCGAAGGAAGTCGAAGCGGGCGCCATGCGCTCCTTCGCCACCGACGTCAACCCGGCGTACGTGCGCCTGCAGCAGGAGATTTCCGGCTTGCGCCACGAGCTCGCGCGCACGGAAAAGAACACCCGCGCGGGTGCCGGAGACATCTTCGTCCCGACCGGAAAGGTGCCGGAGGCCGGGCTCGAGTACGTCAGGCGGCTGCGCGAAGTGAAGTACTACGAGACCGTGTTCGAGCTGCTCGCCAAGCAGTTCGAGATCGCGAAGATCGACGAAGCGCGCGACACGTCGCTCGTGCAGGTGCTCGACGAGGCCGTGGTGCCCGAGCGCAAGTCCCGCCCGCACCGCGCGCGCATCGTCGTCGTCAGCGCCATCCTCGCGCTGCTGGCGGCGATCGTCTGGGCCCTGATGCGCGACGCGTTCGTGCGCAACCGCGAAGCGCTCGGGAAACCTTAGGAAACTGAGCTGATCGTTAC